>CAJYVK010000263.1 GCA_913778455.1 uncultured Hymenobacter sp.
TCTTAAAGCGCTCAAACGGTCCCGGCGTCCGGTCCTTGGTATAGGTGCCGATAAAGCCGAAGTGGGCCCGCGTGTTCAGCACCAGCTTGCCCACGATGGGCGTAAACCAGGAGGCGTCGAACATCCACTTGTGGAATTCCACCCACTCGTAAACGTTGGGGTGTCCCCCGAAAGCCGAGTAAGGGGGCGTCAGGCTCAGGCTCAGGCTAATCGACGAGCCGCGACGGGTATACGTCGGGTTGTCGATGCTATTGCGCGAGAGCGTGGTATTGAGGGTGATGTTGTTGGCGCGGCCGGTACTGAAATCCGAGAAGATCTGGTAGTTCTGAAGTTGATACTGACTAAACGACAGCGAGTTGCTCAGCGAGAAATAGTCGTCGGGCACGCGCAGCTGGCGGCCCAGGCCCACCGTCACGCTGTTTACCTTGATAAACTGATCGGCCCCGGTTTCGAAGCGCGTAACGCCAAAACGCGACACGCTGCGGTTTAGGCTTACGGACAGCGAGTTGGGCTTGCGGCCACCCAGCCAGGGCTCGGTAAAGCTCAGCGAGTACGCCTGGTATTGCAAGCCGTTGGCCTGCACGTTCAGCGCCACGCGCTGGCCATCACCCGAGGGCACGGGCGTCCAGTTGCGGAAGTCGCTGGCCTTACGCATCGAGAAGTTGTTGAACACCAAGCCCACCGTACCGATAAAGCCAGCGTAACCACCCCAGCCACCCGACAGGGTAATCTGGTCCGAGGGTTTCTCCACCACGGTGTAGTTGATGTCTACGGTTCCGTCGGCCTGGTTGGGCACGGGGTTGATGCCGATTTTCTCGGGGTCGAAGTAGCCGAGGGTGGCAATCTCACGCTGCGAGCGAATGAGCAGCTCGCGGTTGAATTTATCGCCGGGCAGCGTACGCAGCGTGCGGCGTAGCACGTGGTCGCTGGTCTTGGTATTACCGGCGATGTTGATGTCCTTCACCCGCGCCTGCACCCCTTCGTTGATGCGCATCTCGATGTCAATCGAGTCACCCTCCACCTTCGTTTCGACGGGATCGAGCTGGAAGAACAGGTAGCCGTCGTTCATGTACAGCGACTCCACATCCTGGCCCGTGGGGTTGTAGTGCAGGCGCTTGTCGAGGCTTTCCTTGCTGAACGGGCTGCCCCGCTTGATACCGAGTACCGACGACAGCGTCTTGCTGTCGTAGAGGTAGTTGCCGGTCCAGGTGATGTTGCGGAAGTAGTATTTCCGCCCCTCATTCACCTTAAGCTTCACAATCAGACCTTTCTCGTCGCGCTCAATCGTATCCGATACGATGGCCGCGTCGCGGTAGCCCTGGTCGTTGTAAAAATCAACCAGCTTCTTTTTATCATCCTCAAATTCCGAGCGCTGGAACTTACCCGGGGTCAAGAACTTATACGCCTTACGGGCTTTCGTTTTCTTGAACTGCTTGGCCAGCTTCCCGTCCTTGAAAGCAGTGTTGCCTTCAAATTCAATATCGTGGATGCGTACCTTCTGGCCCTTGTCCACGTCAATCTTCAGCGCCACGCTGTTGGAGAGCGCCGAGTCGGCTACCTGGCGAATGTTCACCTTGGTATCCAGGAAGCCCTTGTTGGTGTAGAATTTGCGGACCTGGGTGCGGGTGTTCGACAGTAGCGCGTCGGTTACCACCTTGCCCCGGATGAGCTTGATTTTCTTCTCAATCTCGGTAGCCTGACCCTTGCTGATGCCCTCGAAGGTAAAGCGCGACAGGCGCGGACGTTCCCGCACGTTGAAATCCAGAAATATTTTGTTACCCTCGGTGCGCGCGATGCTCACCGAGATGTCGGCCAGAATGCCCTGCGCCCAGATTTTACGAATTGCCCGGGCCAGGTCGTCGCCCGGGACGCTCACCGGGTCGCCAATGCGCAAACCCGACAAGCCAATCAGCGTATTAGGGTCCAGGTAGCGGGCACCGCTTACCGTGATACCCCCCAGCTCATATTTGCGTGGCTCTTCGGTAGCAGCCCCAATCTGCTGGGCCTGAGCGGGCTTCGCAGCTAATGCGCTGGCCAGCAGTACGGCACTTAATAATCCACTACGTAAGTAGGTACGCATCATTCTACTAAATAAAAATCAGGACGCCGACAGCTGCTCGCTGGTTTTGCCAAAACGACGTTCCCGGCCTTGGTAGGCCTTCAGGGCGTCGCGGAAGTGACTGCGCCGAAAATCAGGCCACAGAACGGGGGTGATGTATAGTTCCGTATAAGCCAGCTGCCAGAGCAAAAAATTACTGATGCGCTGCTCGCCGCTCGTGCGGATAAGTAACTCGGGGTCGGGCATGCCGGCCGTAGCCAGGTAGCCGGTAATGGTAGCTTCTTGCACGTCGGCCGGCTGCACGCGACCGGCAGCCACGTCGGCCGCCAGGCGCTGGGCCGCCTGCGTGAGGTCCCAGCGGCCGCTGTAGCTCAGCGCCAGCACCAGCGTCATGCGGGTTCCGGCCTTCGTCAGCTCAACAGCTTCGGCCAGCTCGCGCTGGCAGTTGCCGGGCAGGTTGCTCGTTTCGCCAATGGCCTGGAGGCGCACGCTGTTTTTCAAGAGCGTAGGCGTCTCCTGCCGAATGGTGTGCACCAGCAGCTGCATGAGCGCGGTCACTTCGAAAGCCGGACGATTCCAGTTTTCGGTCGAGAACGCGTACAGCGTCAGGTAGCGTACTCCTAGCTCAGCGGCTTCCTCCACCGTGTCGCGCACCGCCGTAATGGCGCTTTGGTGCCCAAACACGCGCAGACCGCCGCGTTGCTTGGCCCAGCGTCCGTTACCGTCCATGATAACAGCCACGTGGGCAGGAATATTAGAGGGGTCAATTTCGGACCGTTCGGCCATCGTTGCGGTTTGCGTATAAGAGGCCGCAAGTTACGCAAAGGGTTGCAGTCTGCCGGTGCGCCGGCTCACCACACCGACAGTTAGGCCAGGAATTTTTTCCTTAAACCATTGTATGTTAAATAACTACCAAGAAGACCAGAACTTGTAATCGCCTACTTGAGCAGCCGCTTGTTCCTATCATACGGGGTCGGACAGAGTATTTTATAGAAGGTATACGATAAGCTCACCCCGGAATAGTAGTACCAGTCCTGATCGTGGCTGTTCACCAGCAGGGGCGTCTGGTCACCGGTATGGTCAAATTGGTCGGTAAAGGTCTTACGCACCCCCATTTCCAGCCCCAGGTTAAAATACTCATTCAGCGCAACTTTCAGCCCCGCGCCCGCTGGGATAGCAATTCCCACCTTGGCACCTTTGCGATCGAAATCAGCCTGGAGCGCCGCATTGTCACTTTTTACCGTAGTGCTGACGTAGTACAGTCCCAACCCGGCAAATAGGTAAGGCGATAGGTGAAAACGATGCTGGTCTTTACGCGTGTGATAGTCCAGGAAATTATACTCCACTACGCCGGCGGCCTCGACCAAGCCACCTGATAAGCGCAGCTGCCGGTAGCTAGGCAACGGGGCAACCCCGCCGTTCACTCCCTCTACATTGGCATCGGTGGCGCGTAAAAAACCAGTAGTCAGGCTGGCCCGCAGCGTCACGGGCACCGACACGTCGCGACGGTAGAAAACGGTCAGCGCAGGCCGGCTATTGCGCCACTGCAACTGCGGCGATATCTCGCCCTTGTAATTGGTAACGCCTACTCCCACCCCTACTTCGCTCGTGTGTTGAGCCAGCGTGGGAATGGCGTAAAAAAACGCACTCCCTGCCAGCAGTAAACTGGTAGGGAGTGCGTAGGAAAACCGGGAAAAGAACATGTAGCAGGCTGAGGATTAGATGTTCAGCCAGCTAGCAGGAGCTTAGCGGAACTTGGGGTTTTTGATTTTCGGGTTCAGGATGTAGTTGAGCGAGAAACCGGTAACAGTATACCAGTCATTCTTGCCTTGACCACGCTTGTTGCCGGGATTGTCGAGACCAGGGATTTTCGACTCACCTTGGTTTGTAATACCATGACCAAAATATTGAGCATCAGCGGCCGGATTAGCAACTACCTGGTAATTGCCGTTCACGTCGTCCAGATAGCCGGTGAAGGTTTTACGCAGCCCAAGCTCGAATGCAGCATCCAGGTTCCGGTTTATACGGTAACGGATACCGCCACCGAAAGGAATCGAGAACTGGAATTTGCCATAAGCAACGTTTTCCGTTTGCAATTGTTGTAGGTCAACGTAATTACCGGACGCATTTTTACCTTGTGGGCTGTGGTGAAAGCCAGCAACCCCGGCAAACAAATACGGAACGAAGTCAGGACGCTTGAGGTAGTTATTACGGTTTTCTATCAGGTCGACAATGACTACTGCGGATGCCTCATAGATATCGTTGCGGAAGTTCATGTTCCGCGCGTTGCGGAACCGAGCATTCACGTCGCTGGCGCTAGCATTGTCCGCGTCTTCGGCCGTGATGCGACCGTAGGCAAGGGCAAAGCGTCCCGATACACGGGGGAAGAAGCGGTGGGTGATGTTCACTCCGATGTTCGGCCGGGTATCACCGAGGTGGAACGAGGCGAAGTTGGTGGCCGGGTTAAGGTCACCGAAATAGTTCATCGCGTTCAGGCTCACCCCGATCGAGGTATACTGCTTACGCTTGCTGAACTGTTGAGCTTCGGCGTGCTGCGTCGAGCCCAGCAGTGCCAGGCCGGCAAACAAGGCCGTTGAGTACGTGAAAAACTTAGTCATAAGGCGCAGAGTAGATAGTTTGTCGAGCAAGTAGAGGTGCAAACCGCGCAGGGCGTGGCTCGCAGCGAGTGCAAAAGTAAGAGACAAAGGGAACTAAAAAAATTTATGCTGCTTTTTAATAGGCTTGTGGCGGTTCACTTTAGCTGGGGCGCAGTCGTCGGATTGCGTCTATCGAGGCCCCAGTTGAGTTTGTTGCGCAAAGTACTTAAGAAATTGACGTGATTTAATTTAACTAGCCGAGCGTTGAAATTTTCACGCCGAACGGCCATTTGCACGCTCGCTTCGACGGGCAGGGACCGCGAATCGAGGGCGAGCAGGTAGCTGGTAGCGCGGCCTTCTATTTCAAACGAAATAACGCTTTGGTCAGATACAATAAGTGGGCGGACATTTAAATTGTGGGGGCATACGGGAGCAATGATAAAATTGTTGGTTTGGGGTAGCATCACCGGCCCACCGCAGCTGAGCGAATAGCCCGTAGACCCCGTAGGCGTAGCAACTACAAGGCCATCGGCCCAATAAGAATTTAAGTACTCGCCGTTGATGTAGGTGTGAACTACTATCATGGCGGAGGTATCGCGCTTAAGAATACTGAATTCGTTGAGGCCAAAATTGAGCGCTCCAAAAACGTCGGGGTCGGTATCGACGCGCAGTAAGCTGCGGTCTTCGAGCGTGAAGTGCCCTTTGAACAAGGCATCAATGGCCTGCGGAATGTAGTCGGGGTTGATGGGGGCCAAAAAGCCCAACCGACCAGTGTTGATGCCGAGAATGGGAATCTGCAATGCGCCCACGTAGGTAACGGTATCAAGCAGCGTGCCATCGCCCCCGATGCTAAGCACAAACTGCACCCCGCGCAGCGAATCGCCGCGCCGAAAGCTACCCGTATTGGGTGGCAGCCGCAAATGGCCTTCCATGTAGCTACGAAACGCTTCTACGATAATGACTTCGGCGTTGCGGGCCGCCAATTCATCGAGCAGCGTTTGCAGAAAGGGAGCTACCGATTCGTCAAATGGCTTACCCAGAATTGCAATTTTCATAACAAAATCTTAATAATCACCCCACTTAGATGGGAAAGGCCGTGCGCAGAAAGAAGCCGGTGCTGGGGTATACCGTTAGGGTGCGAGTTAGTTCGAGGCAAAATACCCGGTCGTAGTACGTAACCAGGTGCAAGCCCAGCCCAGCCGAGGCCAGCAGGTGGCCGGGCAACTGATTAGTGGGCGACTGATAGCGCCCCACGCCCCCGCCGGCCAGCCCGGCATCGACAAAGCCATTGAGGTATACGGCCAGCGGCAGCGTATTGACTTTGGGGTCGTGAATAAACGGGATGCGCAGGGGCGGCGGCGCCCAGGCCCGCCAGCTGAGTCCCTGCTGCACCAAGGCATAGGCCCGGCCCTCCACCACGTAGTAATCGTAGCCGCGCACCAAGGCTTCGTAGCCGAGGCTGCGTGCATCGGCGTAGCCGAGGCGGGAGGCCAGCAGGCGGGCCTGCGCCCCTACCCCACCGGCGTAGTAGAATTGGGGTCCTAGCTTGAGATAGCGGGCGTAGCGCAGCCGCACCGTGCCGTAGGAGGGCGAGCGCTCGGCGCCCACAAACTGGCGCAACGAGAGACTAGCCTGAAAAAACTGCCCAGTGAGCGGGTAGGCGAAGGTGTTGCGCTGGTTGTTGGTCGTAACGAGCGTGGCTTCTACATACTGGCGCTGCACCTGCCCGAGCAGATAGTCGGGATTGAGCTGATAAATGGGGTCGCTGATCTGCTCGCGGCGGTACGACACATCAAAAGCGGAATTCAGCTGCACGGTATGGCGCAGCCGCAGGCCACCCGACACGTAGAATCGCTGAAAGGGAAATGCCTCGGGGTCGGCCTCGGGCAGGCTGCGCAGCCGGTCGTAGAGCGTAGTATAGTCGAGGTTGCGGCTTTGATAGTACGAGATTCCGAAGCCCACCCCCACCCGGCGGCGGCGACCAAAGCCGGGCACTTCGTAGAATAATTCGTATTTGCGGTTGAAGCCTAACTGAAGATTGGCAGTGAGTTGCTCGGCGCGACCCCGAAAATTGGTATCAACCAGGTGCACACCGTAGTCGATGCGCTGCCAGCGGTCGGGGCGCGTGCGCCAGCGGTTGAAGTCGTCGGCCAGCGACAGGATGGGAATGGGCAGCAGGTACCAGCGCTCCTGCACGCTGAAGAGCACCGTGAGCTGCCCGGTGCCGCCGCAGCTGGCCTGGACCAGCACGGCATGAAACAACTGGAGGTTGTACACCCGGCGACGGTTGGCTTCGAGGCGGCGGGCCAGGTCGGCCACGGTAAGCGAGTCGCCCTCGCGGAAATCGAGTTCGGCCCGCAGGATGCGCTCGCGGGTGCGGTTGTTGCCCACAAACAGAATGCCCGACACCCGGACTTTGGAGCCGGGGCAGGCACCCACGCGCACCAGCGTATCGGTAGGCACGACTACCGGCGGCAGCGCCGCCGGGCGGCCCTCGCGGCTCAGTTCGCGCAGGCTATCGGGGGTAGCCGGGGGGAGCGGCGTGGTTTGCGCCGCGCCGTGGTTGGCCTGCCAAAACAGCCCGAAGGCCAGCAGCCAGCTTACGACGGTGCTACAAGAAAGCCGGCGGCAGAGATTCACCCGGCAAAGCTACACTAGATGCTGAGGTAGCGGAGCAGGGCGTCGAAGCGCTCTTGCTCATCTTCGCCCACGGCGGCCGTTCCGCTGAATTGCGCCGAAACCACGTAGCCAAACCGCTCCAGCGTGGCCGTGATGCGGGCCAGGTTATCGGTATTGAGGCGCAGGGTGAGGCGGATGCGGTAAGGGTCGTGCTCGTCGGCAATGACGTGGGCCGACAGAATCTTGGCGTTGTTTTCTTCGACGTAGCGGCTGATTTGGGAAAGCGAATAGTCGCGCTCTTCCATAGTGAGCACCAGAATGCTCCCCTGCCCCGCCACGCCGGGCACCGGACCGAAGGCCGCCAGCGCATCGCTTACCGTGACTACGCCCGCGTACTCCTGTTGCTCGTCGAGCACGGGCACGAGCTGAATTTTCTGCTCGATGGCCAGCTCCATCACGCGGTAGAAGTGCTGGTCGTGCTGCACGTGCACATTGGCGTAGCGCAGGGGTAGCTCCGCCAACTGAGTATCGGGGTTTTCGTAATCGGCCAGGTCGTGCTCGGTAATAAGCCCCCGGTAGTGCCGACCCGCCAGCACGGGTAGCTGGCCCACGTGAAACTCCTCCAGCCACCGGGCGGCCTTAGCGGTCGTATCGGTAGCCTTGAGGGGAGGAATCATTTGATTGAGAAGGTCTTCAGCGAGTAGAGCAGGCATAAGTACACAAGCTAAATAGCGGGTAATAAACGAACTACCAGCCAACCCGGGACAAGCTACCGACAACGCTACACGCAGGCGGCACCAATGGACCGTGGCCAGCCGCTACGCGGCCAGGCCCGGCCCCTTGTGCGGGGATGCACGGATAGGACTACTAACGGGGGGGAAAGGTTGCCCAACAAAGGCAAAAACCAAGCCGCACCGCGCCCAATATACTCTCTAACTCGCTGAACTGGCGGCTGCCAACGCCGAAGGTGCGCCAGCCGTACGCCGCAGAAACGGGGCCAGCGCCCGATTGAACCCTGCGGGGCGCTCCATCATAGGCGCGTGGCCGCAATGGTCAAGAAAGCGCAGCTCGGCCTGGGGCAGCAGGCGGGTAAAATCGTGGGCTACCGACGGCGGGGTAATGGTATCGTTGAGCCCCCACACCAACAGCACGGGCACCGCGATGCGGTGCAGGTCGCCGGCCAGGTTGTGATGCTGCGCCGAGCGGGCAATGCTAATCATGCGCAGGCACTTAGCATTGGAGTTAGTGACGGCAAACACCTCATCGACTAGCTCTTTGGTGGCTACGCCGGGGTCGTAGAAGGTGTAGCCGACCCGCTCGCGCACGAAGTTGTAGTCGCCCCGCTTGGGAAACGAGCCTCCCATACCGTCTTCAAACAAGCCGCTGCTGCCAGTGAGTACTAGGCTACGCACGCGGCTGGGATTTTTGAGGGTGTACACCAAGGCAACGTGGCCGCCCAGGGAATTACCCAACAGAGCCAAGGGTGTGGGCAACTGCAACTTATCCACAAAGTTTTCCACATAGCTGACCAGCCCCGGTACCGTGGCTTGCAGCAGCGGCATGTCGTAGACGGGCAGCACCGGAATGACAACCCGGTAGTGGGGCGAAAATTCTTCGACTACCTGCTGCCAATTGCTGAGTGCGCCAAATAAGCCGTGCAACAAAAGCAGCACTGGCCCCTGGCCTTCATCGACGTAGTCAAACCCGTGCTGCTGCTGGCGGCGAAGCTCCATATCGGCTATGTTCTTAGTAGCTAGTGGCTGGCAAAAGCGAGCGGCGCCAACCGGCACCGAGCGCCTCGCAGACAGTTGAAAACCGGTGGCCAGTCACTAACAATCAACTTATGCAATGTTACAACAGGCTACCCAATTTGCCAGCCAGCGCAAGCCATGCGGGGTCAGCAGGGCCTCGGGGTGAAACTGCACACCGTAGAGCGGCAGCGTGGCGTGGCGCAGGGCCATGAGCTCGCGGTCGGCATCGGCCGTAACGGCCAGCGGCCGCAGGCAGGCGGGCAGAGTACTAGCCTCCAGGGCCAGCGAGTGGTAGCGCGTGACGGGCTGCTGGCGCGGCAGCCCGGCCAGCCAGGGGTCGTCGCCCAACAGCTCGATAGTGGAAACCTTGCCGTGCCAGGGCCGGGCGGCCCGGCGCAGGGTAGCCCCGAAAAACTGGCCCAGCGCCTGCTGGCCCAGGCATACGCCCAGCATGGGCAGGTGCTGGTGATACGCCTCAATTACGGCCAGCAGATTGCCCGCCGTGGCGGGGGAGCCCGGTCCCGGCGAGAGAACGATGCCCGCAAACTCCAGCGCCCGTAATTCGGCCAGCGGCACATCGTTGCGCCGCACTAATACCTCGGCCCCCAGCTGGCGCAGGTAGTCGGCCAGAGTATGGGTGAAGGAATCGAAGCTATCGAGGAGCAGCAGGGTCATGCGTTTGGGATGGGTAACTTACATGGCCTCCCGCAGGCGGGCTAGTAGGTCGTGGGCGAAGGGCAGCACGTAGCCGGTAATCTGCAAGGCCAGCGGCGTGGCCTGCCGCACCCAGGGCAGCACTACCGAGCCCGTCGTAAGACCAGGGGCCAGCAGCGGCAAGCCAGCCAAGGTCGTACCATGCAGCAGCAGGCTAAGGCCCAGCAGCCACTTGAGGCCCCCGGCGGCGGCCCCCAATAGATGGTCGAGCACGCCAAGGGGCGTGAGGTGCACGGCCGTTTTCACCAAGCCACCCAGCAGGTGCACCCCCCACATAATACCCACCAGCACCAGCAAAAAAGCCACCAGCGGCAGCAGGCCAAACAATTCGCCGAGGTACGAGCGCACCACCGGAATAGCCGCGCTCAACAAATACAGCCCGCCGACCACGCCCAGCACGAAGGCCAGCAGCGACGCCGCCTCCAGCACCAGCCCGCGCCGGTACCCTTTGACGGTACCCACCACCAGCGGGAGCAGAAGCAGGATATCGAGCGGGTTCATTGGCAATTGTCAGTTGTTAGTGGTTAATCGTTAATACCTGGAAAGCACCGGCTTGGGCTTTTGCAAAACATACCGTAGCGTACTAACAATTAACCACTAACAACCGGCAACTAAAAATTAGTGTTGTTCAGCAGGTTGCTCACGGTTTGCGAGATGGCCTTGCCGTCGGCCTGGCCAGCCAGCTCCCGAGCGGCCACGCCCATCACCTTGCCCAGGTCGGAGGGACCGGTGGCCCCCACGCGCTGAATAATGCCCACGAGCTTTTCCACGAGGTCGGCTTCGGAAAGCTGCTGGGGCAGAAACTCTTCGATGATGGCCAGCTCGGCCAGCTCGGTTTCTTCGAGGTCGGAACGGGACTGCTCTTTATAGGTCGCGGCGGAGTCGCGACGCTGCTTGGCGGCTTTGATGAGTAGCTTCTGCTCCTGGTCGGGGCTGAGGCCGGTGGCGCTGGCACCCTCAGCGGTTTCGGCCAGCAGAATCTGAGATTTAATGGAGCGTAGCGCGGTGAGGCGGACTTTGTTCTTGGCCAGCATAGCTTCTTTGATGCCGGCATCGATGGTTTCTTTGAGAGCCATTGAGTGGGGTTGGGGGAAGGAAATAGAACGAGCTGCCGGGCGGGCAGCAACACAATCAGGTGACGGACGGGCTGGCACGCAGCCGCCGCGCCAGGCCAGCCGGGTCGTCTACGTAAATCGCCAGGCGGCGCACGGTGCGGTGCAGGCCGTAGAGGCCGCGCACGCGCTGCGGCTCGGCGAGGGAGAGCAGCAGATTGGGCGGCGTGAGCAGCAGCCGGGCGGCGTTGAGGGTATCGGGGGCGGCGGCGGGCGCATCCGCTATTGCCTCTACGCCGCTTAGCTGCGTCCGCGGAATAGCCACCCGCCACACCAGGCCCACGCGCACCACCAGCGTCGTGGCCGTGAGGAGCACCGGGCGGCAGCGCACCGCCTGCCCGTGCGCAAACAGCCATAGCACCGAGTAGGCGCTCAGGCCCGTAAGCACCCAGGCCCCGCGGGGCCACCAGTGGCTGGCTACCAAGTGGGCCGCGGCGGCTTCCAGCAAGCTTAGCCCGGCGAAGGTGGCGAGCATGGCCGCGAACCCCGATTTTTGATAAGTTGGAAAAGCCTGCTCAGCGGCACCAACCTCGGTGGGTGCCCAGACCCCCAGCAGGGCGTAGCGCAGCACGGCTACCTCGGTTACTATGGCCTCGGTGAGGCGGCCCAGCACCGGCTGACAGGCCGCATCCAGGTTGTCGATAAAATCGGCGGAATGACGACGGGCGACTTGATACCCCTGCTGTACGCGCCGCAGCCGCACCAAGGCGTAGCCCACGACGGCCACCTCCCCCACCGCTGCCAGCCGGCCGGCCCAGGCCAGCACGGGCAGCTCAACAGTGGGCAATAGCCAGCGGCTCAGCGCCAGCCCCACCCCGAAAGCCGCCACTACCGTAGTGATAGGCAAGCGGTAGCGCCGCACCACGCACAGGTAAAACAGCATTGGCAGCCCTACCAGTAGGTCGAACGCCACGGCAGCGGGCAGCGCCGGGTGCAGGCTAAAATCAGCCCGGTGCACTACGGCCCGCTCGATGCCGACCAGCAGCAGCAATAGCAGCCCAAAAAGTAGTAGCGGCCATAGCCGCACGGGTAAGCGAAGCGAACTAGTCATGGGCAAACAGGTTGAGTAAGCAAGGGCAGCGCAGCACCCAGCCGCCCGGCAAATGTACCTTGCACCACCGGCACCCAGCCACCGCCCACTACCACCAGTCTACCCCACTACCAGCGAACGCATCCCCGAAATCCGTTAAATCAGTTACATCTGTGGTCAAACTAAGCGTCAACATCAATAAAATTGCCACCCTGCGCAATGCCCGGGGCCTGCACGCCCGCCCCGACCTGCTGCAAGCCGCCCGCGACATCGAGCGCTTCGGGGCCGAGGGCATCACGGTGCACCCGCGTCCCGACGAGCGGCACATTCGCTACCAAGACGTGCGTGACCTGAAAGGCATCGTTACGACCGAGCTCAACGTGGAAGGCAACCCCACGCCCGACTTCCTGGCCCTGTGCCGCGAGGTGCGTCCCGAGCAGGTAACGCTGGTACCCGACGCGCCCGACGCCATTACTTCCAACGCGGGCTGGGACGTAGTGCAGCACCAAGAGTACCTACGCGGCATCGTAGCCGAGCTAAAAAGCTACGGCGCCCGCGTGAGCATCTTCCTCGACCCCGACCCGGCCCTGGTGGCGGCGGCAGCTAGCACTGGTACCGACCGCGTCGAGCTTTATACCGAGGCCTACGCCCGCCACTACGCTACCGACCGCGCCGCCGCCGTGCAGCCCTACCGCGCCACGGCCCAAGCCGCCGTAGCCGCCGGGCTGGGTTTGAACGCCGGCCACGACCTCGACCTGGAAAACCTGGCTTACCTAGCCCAGGAGCTACCCGGCCTGCAAGAAGTGAGCATCGGCCACGCGTTGGTAGCCGACGCGCTGTACCTCGGGCTGGAAAATACCGTGCAACTCTATAAGCGGCAGTTGCGGCAGGGCTAGTCCTCCACCAGCTCCACTTATCGGCGGGCCAAGGTACTTGGCGGGCCGCTGGTTTACTTACGAAGAACCACCTTTACACCAGCCTCAAAACCTCTGGCATCTTGCATCTTATACGCATGGTGTCAGGGGTTAATTATTTTGTAGCTATACAATGCGGCGCTTAACGCCCTTAACTTGCGCCGCAAAACTTTCTCCTTATTTCATAGTGCGTTCACGTTTTTATTCGGCTCGGCGCGGTGCGTTGGGCCTGGGGCTGCTGGCTGGCCTGAGCCTCGCCGCTTGTAACCGCTCGGGTCAGGGCGACTCGGCTGGCAACAACCCCGATAGCCTGGCGGCCGGTAACAAGCCCGCGCCTATCGATACCCTGAAGCTCAAGCGACTGGCCTTGCAGCGCGATTCGCTCCGGGCCGACAGCATCGCCCGCAAAAACGGGCAGCTACCGGGGGCCGTACTGCCCGGGCACCGCATCGTGGCGTTTTATGGTAATATCCGCTCGAAGGGCATGGGCATTTTGGGTCGCGAGCCCAAGGAGCAGATGATGCGCAAGTTTGACAAGGTATTGGCCGAATGGCAGGCCGCCGATCCCAGCCTGCCGGTAATGCCCTGCCTGCACAGCGTCACCATCACGGCGCAGGGCGCGGCCGGGGCCGACGGCAAGTACCGCCTCATGAACTCGAAGTCTACTATCGAGGAAACGCGGGCCTGGGCGAAGGAGAAAAACGCCATCCTGTTTATGGACGTGCAAGTGGGTCTCAGCGACCTGGAGCACGAGCTGCCTAAGCTGGCGGAGTACATGAAAGACCCGACCATTCACTTGGGCATCGACCCCGAGTTTGCCATGCAAACCAAGAAAGTGCGCCCGGGCAAGAAGATTGGCACCTACGACGCCAAGGATGTAAACTACGCCATCAACTTTCTGGCCCGCATCGTGAGCGAAAATCACCTGCCGCCCAAAATGCTGATGGTGCACCGCTTTACCAAAGGGATGGTAACTAACTACAAGAATATCAAGCTCGACCCGCGGGTACAAGTAATTATGGACATGGACGGCTGGGGCGACCCGGTGCTGAAAAAGGATTCCTATAAGGCGTACATTCAGAAGGAGCCCGTGCAGTACACCGGCTTCAAACTCTTTTACGAGTACGACCCCAAGCGTCCGCCCCACCACATGATGACGCCCAAAGAAGTGCTGACCGAGCTAACGCCCGTACCGCTTTACGTGCAGTATCAATAGCCTGACGTTGGATCAAAAAGAAGCCTCCCCAAATGCTGGGGAGGCTTCTTTTTTGAAGTAAGCTATTGTTAGAAAATGGATTTCAGTTACAGTCTGTCATGTTGAGCTTATGAAGCATTTTATCGTGCTCGGGTGAACCTCCCTGACCTGACACGATGCTTCGCAAGCTCAGCATGACAGGTGGTTGTTTACGGATACTATCTACTTCAGCAGATCGTTTTGCGAACGCAGCACTTCGCGGGCAATAGCCAGGTTGGTATCGCGCGAATTCACCACTAAGTAGATGAATTTTTTACCGTCGCCGACGAGCTTGATGAGGTGCAGCTGGTTGGTCAGGGTGATGAGGATGTCCTCGATCGCTTCGTCTTGCAGCCTGAGGGCCTGCATGGCCTTGTGCTTCTGCTTCACCACCTCGGTATTGTAGGCGGCGGCCGTTTCGGGGTTGATGGTGGAGTTGGTGTGCGAGGCCAGGGTCATGCCCGAGCTGATATCTACGATGGCTACCGCCAAGGCCCCGGGCAGCTCGTTGAGAATATTCTGCACGGCTTGGCCAGCGGGAGTAGAAGTAGAGTAGGCCACTAGGTGAAACGAGAAAAATTTACTAGTAAGGACAAGCGCAAAGCTAAGCGCTTAGCTGGCGTGCCGACGCAGCACCGTGCGGGCCAGGGCCAGGTTGGTATCTTCGGTGCGAATGGCTAAGTAGAGCAGCCAACTGTGCTGCGGTAGTACTTGCAGCAGGTGCAGCTGCTGGCGTAGCGTGATGAGAATATCGCGCACCTCCTCGGCCGGGACGAGCTGTAAGGCATCAGTTGCCTGCCGAACCTGGCGAACGATTTCGGCATTGGCCACGGCGGCTGCCGCTTCGCCGGAACGGTCGCCCACCCACTGCCCAGCCAGGATGTAGCCCGAGACGCTATCGACTATTGCTACGGCAATAAAATTGGGCAGCTCCGCGGCTACGCTCTGCACTATCTCCTCGGCTTGGGTGCGGGCCTGGCTGTTCGTAGCAGCAGGTGCCGGCTCGACCGGAGTAGGCACTATTGGCTCGGCTGGAACCGGCACTACTGGCTCGACAGCGGGTGCTACTGGCTCAGCAGCGGGCGCTACCGCTACCGGGGTTATTTCAACTTCGGGGAGGGGCTCGGGAGCAGGCGCGGGCTCCGATGCGCTACGCTTTAGAAAGGAAAAATTCGAAAAAAGTCCCATAGAGTACCCAGCAATCGAGGGCTTATGGATAAAGCTACTTGCAAACTGACCATTTTTGAAAACGACCGTGCCGGGCGGCTATAAGCTCGGCCCAACACGGTCGTTTCGCAGGCAGGTGGCTACCTGATCAATTTTAAAGCAACTGCTTCTACAAGTGGAGTATAGTAGCGCGGACTTTGTAGTCCGCGCCTACTGGGCCGACCAAACGCGGACTACAAAGCCCGCGCCACTGGTCTCCTTACCCCGGCTGGTGCTAGTGGGCCGCGTTGAGGTCCATTTTCTCGCCCGGCTTGGCCCGCTTCACCAAGAGGATGAGCGGCAGGCAGGCCAGGAAGAACAGCCCCAGCGACGTGAACACTTGGGAGTACGTAATGAGCGACACCTGCTTCATCAGCACGCCTTCGAGGGCGGCGTAGGCTTGCTGCTGGGCCTGGGCCATCGAATAGCCCTTGGCCATGAAGCCCTGGGTGAAGGCTTGAATGCGCTGGGTAGTTTCGGGGTTGTAGAGCGAGATGTTGGGCAGCAGCGCTACGCGGTTGGCTTGCAGCGAGCGTTCGAGGTAGGTACCCACGATGGCTACGCCGAAGGAGCCGCCGAGCTGGCGAATCATGCCGGTGAGGCCAGCGGCCTGGCCAGCGTCTTTGCCCGCCAAGCCCGCCAGGCTCATGGTGGTAATGGGCAGGAAGATGAGGCCCAGCCCCACCCCGCGCACGATGAGCGGCCAGAAGAAATCGCTCTCGCCGGCGGTGGGCGAAATCTTGGCGGCCATCCAGAACGTGAAGAAGAAGAAGATGGTAAAGCCCACCGGAATCATCAGCTTCTGGGGTACGCCGGCTTGCAACATACGCCCGATAATGGGCATCATGAAGCCAGAGGCCAGCGCGCCGGGCAGCAGCAGGTAGCCCGTCTGCTCAGCGGTAAAGCCCAGAATGCGCTGCGTGAAGATGGGAAACACGAACACGGAGGCAAACAGCCCGAAGCCGAGT
>CAJYVK010000264.1 GCA_913778455.1 uncultured Hymenobacter sp.
GCGCAGGAGCGCCTCAATGGCCTCGTCGGCAAAGCCCGGCCCCCAGAAGGCGTGGGGCAGCGTCCAGGTAGAGTCGTAGGCCGGGTCGAGCTGGCTGGCTACCTGCCAGGCGGCTCCCAGCGCCGTGCCCGCATCGCCCGCCGCCGGGGGTACCCACACTTCGGCAAACGGCCCCTTGGCCCGCAGCACTCCGTTCAGGACGCAGTTCATGGCTACGCCACCGGCCAGGCAGAGCGCGGGGTGGCCCGTGCGCTGGTGCAGCCAATCAGCCAGCGCCAGCACCGTGGTTTCCAGCGCCTGCTGCACCGAGCAGGCCAGGTCGTAGTGACACTGCCGGAGCGCTTCGTGGCGGGCCCGCGGTGGTCCGCACAGCGCCCGGAAATCCGGCATTCGCAGCTCGTAGCTGCCGTCGGTCACGCGAATGCCCGCCAGCACCTGCGGCAGATACCGCGGCTGACCCAGGGCGGCTAGTGCCATCACTTTAAACTCATCAGCGCTGGGCTGAAAGCCCAGGTAGGCCGTCAGGCACTCATAGAGCAGCCCGAGCGAGTGCGGCAGGTTTACCGAGCTAAGCAGCGTCAGGTCGCGGCCCCGGCCGGAGTAGCAGGCAGTGGTAGCGTCGCCGCCCTGCCCATCGAGCGTCAGCACGGCCGCTTCGGCAAAGGGCGACGGAAAAAAAGCGCTGGCGGCGTGGGCCAGGTGGTGGGGTACAAAGTGGAACTGCCAGTTGTGCGGGCGTTCGGGGTGAAAAAAATGAGTTTTCAGGGCCCAGGGCACGTCGTCGAGCAGCAGGCGTGGGGCCGCCAACGTACCCGCCAGAAATACTGTCCGCCAGGGATCGTAGCCATAGTCGCGGTGGTCCTGCCCGGCTTTTGGCTGCAAGATCGAGCCATCAACCAGCGGCTGGGGGTCGAAGGAATAGGCGACGTGGTCGATATCGGCCAGCGTGAGGCCGGCCTCGGCCAGGCAGTAGGCGATGGCGTGAAAAGGAAGGGCCGCCGCCTGAAACGGCCGGCTGGCTTTGTGCTTTTTGAGGCGTACGAAGCGCTCCTCTTCGGCCGCGGCCACGAGGCGCCCGTCTCGCAATAAGCAAGCGGCCGAATCGTGAAAGGCGGCATTGATGCCCAGGATGTTCATGGCAGCGGGTAGCTGAGACGGTGGAGGCAAAAAGACGTTTACTAAGCCTAGTACTCAATGCACTGGCTCAGCTCCGGCAAATTCATCAGGCCCTGGTAGGCAGCCAGCAGGGCGGGGCGATTGCGGGCGTAGGTGCCGTAGGGCGTCAGCAGGTACGGGTAGAGCCGCCTCTGAAAAAACTGCACCCGCGCCGCCACGTCGAGGCCATCGGTCGCCAGGATAGCTTCGTATTTTTGGCACAGGCGCAGGTAGTACTCTGCTTCCAGCGCCCGGATGAAGGGCACGGCTACCAGCGCCTGCATACAGTCTTCGTGAATGCGGCGGATGACTGCCCGCGGCAGCACCTGAAAGCCGAAGAGCAGCTTGAGCTGCCGGGGCTGCGGGTGCACGATCAGGCTCGACCCCATGCCGCGCAGGTGGAAGGCCCGCACGGCCACCGTATCCATGCGTGCCCCCCGGGCCCGGCAGGCGCAGGCCAGGTCAATGTCTTCCACGCCCACGTAGTAGAATTCATCGTAGCCCCCTAGCTCCAGGTAGAAGGCCCGCTCCAGAAACAGGGGCACTGCCTTGCCGTAGCGGAGCGGGCCGTAGGTATCGGCCTCGGCCGCCACGGCCCGCACCTCCCCGCGCAGGCCGGCCAGGCAGGTGTCGATCCAGCGGGGGTCGTCCAGCAGGCAGTCATCGTGAAACAGGGCTACGTACTTGCCCCGCGCGGCCCGCACCCCGGCATTATAGCCCTTGGCGATGCAGCCAAACTCCGAGTCGACGCGCCGCAGGTGCCCCAGCCGCTTGGCGTTGACGCCCACGCCCGCCTGGACTAGAATAATCTCGATGGCGTGCCCCTGGCTGTTGTGGATGATGGAGGGCAGCAGCACGTTGTGCACGAACACGTCGTTGAAGGGCAGTAGCACGATGCACGACACCAGCGGCTGGGGATCATCGCGGAAGGTGGCCGTCAGGTCCGGGTCGTGATAAGGGTACTCGTTGAGGTAGCAGAAAAACTGGTTGACCGCCCCGTTGAGGGTGAGAGTCGGGGCCCGCAAGCGTAGCGTCTGCGTAGGTCCTTCGACGGGAGAGTGCTCCAGCCGGGCCAGCGGCGTGAGCTGGTCGGCGGCAGCGTGCAGCCGGGCGGCCGGCCACGTGCCAGTTGGGTAGCGCAGCTCGAAGGTGTCCGCGGTAAGGTCGACGTTAAACATGGCAGGCGGACGTAGCGAGCTGGGGCAGATAAGGCGGCAGGGCGTGCTGCGCCACGTAAGCAGCGGCCGTGGGGCAGCGGTAGCGGGCGGGGGCTTCGGCCAGCGGCACGATGGGCAGCGGCGTGTGGGCTGCCCGGTGCAGGGCGGCTACCTCGGCCAGGGCTAGTACCCGCAGGGCCGGGCCTATCAGCTGGCCACTATCCTGGTACAAGGTGATGCCATGCTCTTCGCCGCTCACCCGCACTAGCTGGCCACCCGTATCGGCCAGCCGGCGGCTCAGCAGCTCCCAGAAGGGCAGTTTTCCCCAACCTAGATTCATGGACGAATAGAAGGGCTGGCACGGGCGAGGAGCCGGAGCCGCCTGTAGCAGCTCGGCCAGGGCCGCATCGGCCTGGGGGTGCCAGCGGCCCAGCCGGGCCAGGGCCGACAAGCCCAGGGCCGTTGAAAACGCCGGGTCGAATTGCCGGGCGGCGGGGTCGCTCAGCGAAGCCAGCACCTCGGCAGCCAGCCGGTCGGTAGGCACCGCCCACCGAGCATCAGCCAGCACCCAGTCTACCAGGTAAGGCGACGCCAGAAACAGACCGCTCCGGGTGGCAAAGCCCCGGGCCAGCAGGTGGTCGGTATCGGGAGCCGGGCACAGGCCGGCGCGGGCCCGCAGGGCGGCCACCTGGGCTAAAATAGTATAGTCGGGCCGGCACCAGTGGCCCAGGCGGGCGTCTACCGTCATTTTGTCTTTTTCACGGCCAGTAGTAAAGAGCTGCGGGTAGTAGCCGCCCGTTTCGGCCGCAAACTGCTCCAGCGCCTGCACG
>CAJYVK010000265.1 GCA_913778455.1 uncultured Hymenobacter sp.
TGAAAAACCCGGCTTTTCACGTGCTGCACACCGTCACGGAGTACACCCGCTACTACGGGCTGCCCGCGCCGGCGCACCCGCTGCTCACGCTCATCAACCTGGCGGAGATTCGCGGGCAGGCCATCCCGGCACCCATCGTGGCGCAGCTCTACACCGTCGCTCTCAAGCGCGGGCTGCGCGGCACCGTGTACTACGGGCGCCAGACCTACGACTTCCACGAGGGGCTGCTCACGTTTCTGGCCCCCGGCCAGGTCGTGCAGGCCGATGCCAGCCTCGATATCTCGGCTATGACCGGCTGGGCCCTGGTGTTTCACCCCGACCTGCTGCGCCACTACCCGCTGGGCCAGAAGATGAGCCGCTACGGCTTTTTTTCCTACCAGGTCCACGAGGCGCTGCACGTCTCGGCCCGGGAAGAGCTCCTGCTGAACAACGTGCTCGCCAGCCTCCGGCACGAGTACGAGCAGCCCCTCGACGCCTTCAGCCAGGACCTGCTGGTGGCGCAGCTGGAAGTGCTGCTGGGCTACGCCAACCGCTTTTACCACCGCCAGTTTCTGACCCGGCGCTCCGCCGAGCACGACCTGCTCAGCCGCTTCGAAGCCCGGCTCACGGCCCACTTCGCCCAGGCGGGTACCCCGGCGCTGCCCACGGTGCAGCAGTTTGCCGAGGCGCTGCACGTGTCGCCCGCGTACCTGAGCGATATGCTGCGCGCCCTCACGGGGCAAACGGCCCAGCAGCACCTGCACCACGCCCTCATCGAGCAAGCCAAGCTGCTGCTGCTCGGGACGTCGCTCACGGTGCGGGAAACCGCGTTCCGGCTGGGCTTCGACTACCCGCATTACTTCACGCGCTTGTTCAAGCAAAAAACGGGCGTCACGCCGGCCGCCTTCCGCTGCGCCGCGCCCTAGCTGGCGGTAAGGCGCGTAAATTAATCGGGCAAGTCGAAGATTGGCCAGGTACAGGTGGCCGCTGGCGCAAATGCTTTCGGCGCTACTGTGCTTACCCCATGCCTACGCACCGGGTACTTTTTACTTGTTGCCACTAAAAGTGCTTATCTGTAAGAAGAAAGCCCCGCTACCAAGGGCGGCAGCGGGGCTTTCTAGGGGCTTCTCTTGGGTTTTAGTGAGTAATTTGAATGTGCTCGTTGATTGCTGCGTCGCCGGTACCTGCCCGCAGTATGTACAAACCATTCGGCAGATTCCGCACATCCAGCCGGACTATGCCGCGCTGGCTAAGGCCCCGGCTTACTAACTGGCCGAAGCCGTTGTAAAGCTGTGCCTCGAACGGGGGGGAAGATGTCTGAGCTGAAGCAGTGGGGTTGGGTTCTTGCACGACTAACTCTGTTGCCGTCGGGTTTGGTGCGAACGATAGGGCGCTTCTGCGGGGCTCTTCCTGCGTATCGACGCCGCTGCCGGCGGAGGTTGAGGCGGCCGAAAGCGAGCTTCCGCGGGTACAGCCCCCCGTTCTGGCTAGGCCGTTGCTTTGCGCAGTCGTTCCGCCGCAAGAGGTAATAGTGCAGGTAATGGTCCGAGTCTGTCTACAGGGGAAGTAGTACCGCAGTACGTTATCGCCTTTGACAGTTTCAAAAAATACGTTGTTTACGTACCAGTTGTAGGCAATATCATCCCCAGCGTAAAGCGGAGCCGTAAAATCGTAAGTAGTTGGCTCCCCAGGCCCCGAGGAGGCAGTGGCCGTAATACGTGGAGTGGGCAGACTGCCGTACATGGGCAAGCCCACGCCTACCGCGTACCATGCGTTGGCCGTAGCGATTACTTCCGGTGAGCACGAGCCATAGAGTTCGGTAGCCGCCCGAATCATCGCCGCTCGTGCAACCTGGAAGCCCGCAGTTGGGGTAATATAGCCGTTGTTTTCGGCCCGAAATACCACGTCGGACGCCTTGCCAATACCGATGCCGGTGATATTGTACGCGGTGCCTGCGCTGTTAGTCCCGCTGCCACCTACCGCCAGTAGGTAGAAGCAGTGGCTTAGAACCGTGCTGTTGGTATGTGAATCGCCATTGCTAGCGTAGTACTGGCCATTGTACACATCGGGGTATCCTCCCGTCGGACTGAATCTTGGGTCGCTGCCGGTGTTGGGGCTAGCCAGGTTCCGCAGGCAGGAAGCGGTGAGGATGATGTCTTCGCCGATTTTCCAAGTCTGCTTATTGGGATCTGCCGAATATTCCACGCATGCGGCCCAGATATCGCTCAGCCCTTCGTTTAACGCATTGGCCTCTGGCTTGCTTGGGTCAAAGCCAACCATTTTCTGCGCAAAGCCATGCCCAATTTCATGCGCTACTACGTCGAGCGACGTAAGAGGAGAGAAAGTGCTGGTGCCGTCGCCGTACACCATTATTTCAAGAAAGCCATCCCAATAAGCATTGTCATTATTTGCAAAGCCGTGGGCGGTTAGGTCAGTATGCACATAGCCCTTAATAGCGCCGCCAGTACCGTTGTAGCTGTTACGGCAGTGCGCCGTATTAAAGTAATCGTAGGTTGCTTCAGCGCCCCAATGGGCATCGAGTGCGGCATCATCTTTAGCTGCATTGTTCAAACCTGTCCAATTGTTGCTGCCATTGACAAAATCAATAGCTGACCCAAAATTGCCGCCCGATTGCATATTGTAGGTTTCAATGGCGGCACCAGAGCTCCCGCAAGCAGTGCCCGCGCCCCGACCTGTTTCGCGCAGGCGAAACCCACCCGCGAAGTTATCCGTGGTGATATTGCGGGTTTGGCTGTAGCGTGTAGCAGCTGTGCCGGGGCTGTTGGCGTGTTGAGCAACGGGGACTAGTTGAAACACCTCGCCTGTTTGGGCATCGACATAGACGTAGTTGCTGCTAGCCGGCTTGACAGCGTAGATGGCGAATTTGTACGCGAGGCGGCCTAGGTCATTGTTTTTGCTATCATGGGTAATGAGCAACTCTCCTTTAGGATAAAAGGTAGCGTTTTTATCATTCTTAATGGCTTTAATCCCTTGTTCCTCGATAGGAATCTGCCACTTGTAGACCAGCGCATTGATGGTAGCCAATGCTTTTTGCAAGGCCGCCTTTTCGTCAAGCGCGGGGGTGGTGCTTAGGTTTTTAATGTTGAAAACCTCACCGTTAGCGGTTTCAATTGCCTGATTGCGCGCATGTACCACGTAGGTGCCATACTCTACAGGGACGCCCCGGTAGTATTGGGTATGCCATCGGTGGGTATAGCCCAATTCGTCCTGTTGCTGTTTACCTGCTCTCAACTCATTATCCGGAGTCAGCTTCAGCAAGGTTCGCAGTGCGGCACCAGATTCAGCTAGTGAAGTTCGCGCTGCTCGAGTGTCTAGGCGCATAAAGGTGATAGCACCAGTACGCGTTGTGTCCTTGGCCAAAACGTTGGTTTGGGCCTGCGCTAAGAATGGCCAGCAGGTGCTAGCCACGCCAATAGCTAGAAGATAAAGGTTTCTCATGGGAAAAAGAAGGTTGAAGTGGGTGGTGAGTAAGATGTTAATGGACGACTTTCTCCGAAATCAGGTCCCCGGCGGTAGCGGCGTAGCCAATGTGGAGACTCCGGAATCAACTACTAGTGCTATCGTTTTCTCCTCCTGTCAGCGAGTAGGCTGCTTGCTATGTAGTACCCCGCCTGGGTATGCCACAGCCCAGCTACGCCGTCCACCTGGGTTGCTGCTCGCTTGGGAGAGCTTGGGCGGTGCCTTCAGGCGCTGAGTCATTCACCAACTGTCACGTCTGATTGGCGCTGCTAGTATGGTGAAATGTATTTTTGCAGCGCTAATATAGATGGCTAATTCTCTAATCGATGGATGTAACCTCTGCTTCTACCCAGCGATAGCGTAGGCGAAAGCGCACATTGGCCAGATAGCCCGTTTGAATCTCCTTCTCCGTCACTATATTAAACGCTCAGCCTTGAGCTGGTGCGTCGTGAACAGGGCCTGAAATTTAGGCCTAAATAGAGGATACTCGCCCCATAACGTTATCCGGTAGTTCTTCTCTAACATCCAGTGAATAGATAATGCACTGAATATCTTGAAAATGAATAGGTCTTCTCGATTCGCAAAAGCTCCTGCAGTTAACAACTTATCGAGACTTGCCGCGCCAGATGCCCAGTAACGAAGCCTCTGTACTCAGGGTGAATACTAGTGCGTAGTGCGGGTAATAGTGACCCTTTGCCTGCTGGCGCGCCTGCTACGAAGCTTGGCAAAGTAGTGGGGGCGTACGTGCATCGCAGGTAGAATGCGGACCTGCGTAAGCCGCTGGCTTAGTACCCGGTAGGTCAGAGGCCACGTGCCTGCGGGCGAGGAGTAGGAGCGGGGCAGGGCGGCCGGCAGCGACTGCCAGGGTCAGCGGCGCGGGTTGCGCGTTGCCGCCCAGTGCTTTACCAGGGCCCGCCGCACGGCGGCCCGGTGGGCAGGTCGTCGAGGTAAGGCCGGTCGGTCTCCTCACGCTGGTAGCGCGGTCGCCCGGCGCGGTCGGTGCCGGCCAGCCGAAACACGTCCGTCGCGTAGCGCGGCTCGGAGCCGGTGTAGGTCTCCCGGCCGTGGCGCTCGAGCCGCGAGCCGCGCAGGTCGCACTGCTTGAGGGCGAGTAGCTCCGGGCGCCCGTCGCGGTCCACGTCGGCCGCGAAAAACTCGTTGAGCGAAGTCCGGTCGTCCAGCCCGGTTACCGGCAGCACCCGGAGGGCATACGTGCCGGGGCGGTAGGGGTCGAGCACTAGCAAGTCGGTCCCGCTCTCGTTGTCGCCCCGCCCGGGCCGGGTCATAAACAGCTGCCGGCCATAGGCAGTGGGTCGCCACGCGTAAGCGGTGAGCTTCTGCGTTTCCTCCAGCGACAGGGGCAGCACGCGGTGCACGAAGTGGGCATCGGTTTCGCCGGGGTGCCGCCGGGCCCACCCCCGCCGCCAGGTTTGGGCTTCGCGGCGCTCGGCTTCGGCTTGCCGCATGATCCGCGTGTGCTTGGTCAGCTCGATGGTTACCAGCAGGGCAACCCGCACGCGCTGGCCCCGGTGCCGGCCGGGTACCACCCGGGGCAGCTTGTCGAAGTTGGGGCGGAGCGCCGCATCCACTGCCGGGCTGATGCCCGCCAGGGTGCGACTGTGCTGCACGCGCCCGTCCTTTTCCACGATCACTTCTTCCACCAGGCGGCCGTGCGCGGGTAGCCGCAGGCTGTCGGGTACAATATGCTGCGCCGGGCCCCACGCTTGCAGCAAGGGCACGAGGGCCCCGCCGCTCGCCAGCCGGGGCATGTGCGCCACGTGGGCGTAGAGCGGGTCTTCGCCGGGACTCGGCGGGGAGGGGAACGCATCCGGGGGGCGCAGCACGCTTAAGCGAGGAGCCAGCCGGAGTGCAACCCGCACGGGCCGGCCGTGCAGCCGGCCGGGGGTGAGCCGCAGGTGCCGTACTACGCGCAGCATCACCGAATCCACCGCCGGGGTGATGCGGCCCCCCAGGCGGGGGTGTTCGATCGCCCCGTCGGGGCCCACCGTCAAGGACAGGTTGTAAGGAGGAAAGGCGGGATTTACCTGGTAGCCGCCGGCCTGCCCCAGGTGGGCCTGCATGGCGGCTTCCACGGCCGGTAGTACCGCGCCGCCCCCCCGGGCTGTGGGCATCTGGTCGACTTCCGCGTAGCACTCCGTGCCCGTGGGAGCCCGCAGGGTCGTGAGCGTGGCCCGCTGCGGCTGCCGGGCGCGGGGCCGCCGGCCGGGCTCGCTCACGCCCGGGGAGAGCAGGTCGAGCCAGCCGTCGCGGTTGAGGTCGGCCAGGTGCAGCTCTTCGATCTCCGAGGGCTGCATGGCAACCGCGTAGGCGGGCTCAAGCTGCGCCCGCCCCCGGTTGAGGCGCACGTCAACTCCCCAGTTACCATAGCCGGTAACTACGTCCAGGTCGCCATCCCGGTCCACGTCACCCAGCGCCACCCACTCCTGCGAGACCGCCAGGGTCTGCGACCGGGGCGCCCCGCCGAAATGGCCCCGCCCGTCGTTTAGGTAGATGCCCAGGCGGTGCGTATTCAAATCGCTCGTGGTTACGTCCATGACCAGATCGGGCCGCCCGTCCCCGTCGAGGTCGCCGATGGCCACGCAGAAGCCGCTCCCGCTGGGCAGGCGCTGCTCGTGCCCAAACCGGCCCCGCCCGTCGTTGAGCAGCAGGGTGCCCCGCCGGCCCGGCGACAGGAGGTCCAAGTCGTGGTCGCCGTCGACGTCGGCCAGGGCCACGCGCTTGTAGGGCTCGTTGAAGCCGCCGAGTTGTTGCGGCACTTCCTGCGCGCGCCACCGGCCGCCGCCCTCGTTGCGGGCCACGCCGAGTCGGGCCCCACTGGTGAAGACGATGTCGGCGTCACCGTCGCCATCCACGTCGCCAGTCGCCACGTCATCGACCTCGCTTAAAGCGGGGGGCAACGGAATGGGGTGGGGCACCAGTTGGCCCCGGTCGTCCCGGTGCCACAGCTGCAAGGGGCTGGCGGTCAGCAGGTCGGCGTCGCCATCGCCGTCGGCGTCGAGGGTGGCGAGGGCATAGGCATCCGCGCCGGGCAGGGCCGGCCCCCGGCGCAGCCCACCCTGGCCGTCGCCCAGCCAGAGGACGACGGCTCCTTGTTCGCTCGAAGTATAATCCTGGTCGGTAACTGCCAGGTCGGAGTGGCCGTCGCCGTTAAAGTCGCCCAGGGCCACCACGTGCTCCTCCGAGCCGAGCGGCGAGGAAACCACGCCCGGTACGCGCGGGCGGGCGTTTCGGGCGTTTAGTGGCGTGGGCTTCGAGCCGGTGGCGGTGGGCGGTGGGGACCGCTTCGGGCGGTGGAGCAGTAGCAAGCTGCCCAGCAGGCCGCTCACGAGGAAGAGCCACCACAGGTGGCGGGAGGTAGTCAGCCGGGACATGGGGCTTGCCGCGCTAGCCACGCGGACGCTCCACAAAGAAACGCACGAAGGCCGTGCGAACAGTACCGGCCCCGCTGATTCTGCGCGGGGAACCTAGCGGGGCCGCGTACGTGGCGGAGCGGGGCGAGCGGTCGGTGGCGATAGGCTACGGGCCAAGCGGGGCCGGCTGGCCCGCGCCGCTGCGAGCCGGTCGTGCTGCCCGGCTAGGTTCTGCTCCCAGCGAGCGTAATTATTGGGATAAAACTTTACTGTCAATAGGCTATAGGGGTAGATTGAGCGCGTATATTCGTGCTCAGACCTCGTCGGTTGGTTATTTATAACAGCTTCTTTATCATGAGAAAAAATATACCCTCCCGCGGGGTGGGCCGGCGTTTCCCCCTGGCCGGCAGCCTCGCCGTGCTGCTCGGGCTGGCTGCCGGAGCAGCCAGGGCGCAGACCATCAGCTTCGGCCCTGGTACCACGTATTCCACCGGCCCCGATACGTACCCCACCCACTTGGTGGTGGCGGACGTAAACCTGGATGGCAAGCTTGATGCGTTAATGGCGCTGGGGAGCTCCGGGGTCGGCCTGCTGCTGGGTAATGGCAATGGCACGTTTCAGGCGGTTACGGAAATTTCCATGGTGCTTAAGGGCCCCATCGATTTTGTGGTGGGCGACCTGAATAATGACGGTAAGCCCGACCTGTTGGCCAATATGGGCTCCAATCTTTTGGTTACCCGGCTGGGTAACGGCGATGGGACGTTTCAGAGCCCTACTACGGCGCTGGCCACCACCCGCAGTGGCTACTCAACCAACCAGCTGGCGCTGGGCGATATGGATAACGACGGTAAGCTCGACTTGGTGGCGACGGACTCCTACGCCAAAGTCGTGATGGTGCTGCGCGGCACGGGCACCGGGGCGTTTCGAACCGCGGCCATGTACTCGATGGGCGGTAATACGTACGGTCAAGCACTGGCGCTGACCGACCTGAACGCCGACGGGCGCTTAGATGTCGTGACCGATAATGAGGGTATCTATAACGCGAGCACGGACGGCAGCTTCATTATTTTGCTCGGTACGGGTAACGGGGCCCTGGCGGCACCGGCCTACGAGGGCATAGGGGCTGAATATTCGGGGCCCAGGGGGATAGCAGTAGGCGATGCGAATAATGATGACAAACCGGATGTTTTTACCACCTTCGTACCTAGCTACAATGTATATCCCCGCCTCGGGAAGGGAGACGGTACGTTCCGATATGCCAGCCCGGTGAGTACGCGCCCACCAAATGATAGCCCTTACCCGAGAAACGTAATTGCCAGCGATGTCAATGGTGACGGCCGGTTGGATTTGCTGGCCAACTGCGCGGCAACCAACGGTGGTGCGCGCAGTAGCGTAGCCGTGTTGGCTGGTAACGGCAACGGTACTTTTAAAGATCCGGTGGGAGTGTTGATTACGCCTTCTGTCAGTTTGCCCAATCAGTTGGCGGCGGCCGACGTGAACTCGGACGGGCGCCCCGACATTTTGTGGGTGGACAATAAAAACTTTCTGCTGGGGGTGCTGCTCAACACCAGTACCTACGCGGTGCCCAGCCTCACGAGCCTGAGTGCCGCCACCGGGCAGCCGGGTACCACCATTACCCTGACCGGCACCAACCTCGCCGGGGCGACCAGCGTGCGCTTCAACGGGAGTAGCGCCCCGTTTACGGTAGTTTCGGGCACCGCTATTACGGCTACCGTGCCCGTGGGGGCAACGTCGGGCAACGTAACGGTTAGTACGCCCGGCGGCACTACCAACGGCCTGCCATTCACCGTTACCTATCCCGACTTGGTGATCAGCACCGCGGGCCAGACCATCGCGGCGGGTATCTACAACAGTATCACGGTGCAAAACGGGGGCAGCGCCACCCTGGTCGGCAACGTGACGGTGAATGGTGCCGTGACTGTCCAAAATGGCGGCACCCTGTACGACGGCTGCTACGCGCTGAGCGGGGCCGGCAGCTTCACGCTGGCTGCCGGTGGTACGCTGGGCATCTGCGCGGCTACCGGCATCAGCAGCAGCGGGACGACGGGGGCGGTGCAAAGCACGGGCACCCGCACGTTCAGCCCCGATGCCAGCTACGTCTACAATGGCGTCGGCGCGCAAAGTACCGGCCCCGGCCTGCCCAGCCAGGTGCGCAACCTCACGACGACCAACGGTAGCCCCGTAACCCTGACCAGCCCCGTGGGGGTAACCCAGGTCGTGACGGTCGGCGGGGCCGGCAACCTGGTTTCCAACGCCGCCCTCACGCTGCTCTCGTCGGCCGGCGGCACGGCCCTGCTCGTGAATAGCGGCAGCGGCGTCGTAAGCGGGGCGACCACCATCCAGCGCTACATCGACCCCAGCCTGAACCCCTCGACCGCGGCCAACCCCGGCGGCCAGGGCTACCGCCACTACAGCAGCCCGGTGAGCAACTCCACCGTGGGCGACCTGGCAACGACCACCTTTACGCCCGTGCTCACCCAGGGCTACAACACGAGCCCCACGCCGGGCACCACCACGCCCTTCCCCAACGTGTTTGGCTACGACCAAAGCCGCCTGGCTACGGTGAGCAACAACTACGCGGCCTTCGATAAGGGCTGGGTGGTGCCGGCCGCGGCCACTACCGCACTGGTGCCGGGCCAGGGCTACGCGGTTAACATCGCCGGTACCGAGCTGGTCGATTTCGTGGGTACGCCCAACACCGGCGACCTGACCGTAACCCTGAGCCGCAACGGCGGCAGTACCGCCGCCGACGCGGGCTGGGCGCTGGTGGGCAACCCGTACCCGGCCCCGCTCGACTACTCGCAGCTGCAAGCCGCTGACCTGCAAGGGGTAGACCGGGCTATGTACGTGCAGCAGAGCACCGGCCAGTACGCGGGCCAGTACCGCAGCTACGTCAACGGCACCAGTACCTCGGCGGCCAACGGCCCGCTCATCGCCGCGGGCCAGGGCTTCTTCGTGCGGGTAAGCCAGGGGCAGACCAGCGGTAGCCTCACCTTCCGCAATGCCCAGCGCGTGACGAGCTACGGCCAGCAGCCGGCCTTCCAGCGCCCCGCGGCCGACCCCCGCCCGAGCGTGCGCCTGGAGCTGACCGGGGCCGGCCTGGCCGATGCCTTCGTGGCCTACGCCGAGGCCGGGGCCTCGGCGGGCTTCGAGGCTAGCTTCGACGCGGTCAAGCTGCCCAACCCCACGGGCCTCAACCTGAGCAGTGCGGCCGCCAGCGGCCAGCGCCTGGCGATCGACGGCCGGCCGGCTTTCGCGGCGGCCACCGCCCTGCCGCTGCAAGTGGGCGTGCCCGCCGCCGGTACCTACTAGCTGGTCGCCCGGCAGCTCGCTAACCTGCCGGCCGGCCTCCGGGCCTACCTGGCCGATGCGCAGACCGGGCAGGTTCTCCCGCTGGCCGTGGGCCAGGGCTATACGTTCAGCGTGACGGCGCAGCAGGCGCAGGCACTGCTGAGCGGGCGCTTTACCCTGCAATTTGCGCCGGCGGCCCCGCTGGCCGCCCCCTCGGCCTCGCTGGCTGCGCAGGTGCAGGTGTACCCCAACCCCGCCCGCGAGGCCGCCACGGTAACTGTGCCGGGGGTAGCGGGCGCGCCGACCGTACAGGCCGAGTTGCGCAACGCCCTGGGGCAGGTGGTGCGCCGCCAGGCCGCCGCGCTGCCCGCCGCCGGTACCCAGCTCACGCTGTCCACTGCCGGGCTGGCCGCCGGGGTTTACGTCGTGCGCCTAACGGCTGGCGCGACTGTCGTCACCAGGCCGCTGACCATCGAGTAAGCCCGCCGGCCGTAGGAGCGCCGCCTAACGTAGCAACAGCCCCGCCGGTAACGCTGGGCTTTATCCAACGCTCGTTCATTAAGAGCGCCGGCCGGTAGGCTGGCGCTTTTTTTTCCGCTTACGCGGAAGGGGGCGGGCGTCTGGCCGAGCAGGTGAGGCCCGCCAAGCCAGGGGGCGGTAGAGACCAAAGCGGCGGTACTTCAGCCGCAGCTGCCCCGAAAGCAGGCCCCGCGGCAGTGGTTGACCAGGGGCTGCTGGACCTAGCGCAGCCTACTCCCAACGCCGCCAGCCGTACGTTCCACCGTAGCGTCAGCAGGCGTGGCCACCGCGAAAGCCATAGTACTTTAGCGCTAGTACTCACGGTAGTACTGTTCCGCCTAACTCAATAAGACGATGACAGTAGTGGTAAAGTATTGGTTGTTAGTACTAGTATGCTGGAGCCTAGCTATCCCTGGCATGGCTCAGCAGCCGCAACAGTTTATCACCTTGGTCGGCGAAGGTTCCAAGGAAGAATGGGTTTTCCTGTATTACCAAAACGAGTTTCAAGATCAGGTGCACCTACCCTTGGTGCCAGACTCCGTAACGGGCCGCTGGACCCCTCGACGGGTGGCTACTACGCATCCGCTCTGGCTGCAACTAGCTTATAACTCCGACCAATACGGGGTGTACGCGCAACCTGGCGACACAATTTATATCCGGGTGAATGCCGCGCAGTCGCCCCATTACTCCTTCCGCAGCCCAAGCGGGCAAGCGAGTCGGCAGGCGGAGCTAAACTTTTTCAACACCCTCCTGCCGCGCGGGCTGGATATGGCGCTGCCCGATTACATGGGGTTATTTGTCAACGCCCGCTATCCCCGCCAGGCCGAGCTGTTCTGCCGTAAGTTCGACCAGCGGCAGGCTTGGTTGCAGCAGCAGCAAGATTCACTGCACTTGTCACCGCGCTTTGTCCGCTACGCCTCCCAGCAACTACGGGCGCAGTACCTGGCGGCCTTATTTAACCCGTACTGGGACGAGAAGCGAGTATTTACCCAGTTTCCCGCGTCGTACGGGCACCTGCTGGCGGCCAGTGGCGCGGCGCAGTTTTTCACCGCCGATTCGCTCGTCTATTCGTCCCCCAACTACCGCAGTGCAGTCGTATCGTACGTGCGCTACCTCAGTCGCGATGCGGCGGGAACCGCGTCTGACCTTGGGGCGCAGTACGAGTGCGCGCGTACCGCGCTCCGAGGGCAGACGCGCGATTATGCCTTATTCTTCCTCCTCAAGCAGAATCTAGGCAAGCAGCTAGCCAGCTACCCCCGCTATCTCCGGCAGTTTCGGCACGACTGCTCCACGCCCAGCTACGTGCAGTACCTGGACAGCGTAGCCTCCCGGCCGGCCCTGTTGCGCACGCACCCCGAGCTGGCCGCTACGCCCTTGCGTAGCCGTACCGGCGACGTGCTGACCTGTGCCCAAGTGCTGGCCCGCAACCAGGGGAAAGTCCTGTATGTGGATTTGTGGGCGAGCTGGTGCGGGCCGTGCCTGGCCGAAATGCCTGCCTCGGCCCAGCTGCAACGAGCACTGGCTGGCCAGCCCATCCAGTTTGTCTACCTGTCAATCGACCGGGATGCCGCCAAGTGGCACCAGGCGCTGTCCACGCACAAGCTGGCCCAGGCCGCCAGCCAGCATTATTTGCTCGACCCTGAGTCAGCCCTGGCCAAGTACCTGAACGCGCCGCCCATTCCACGCTATGTGTTGCTGGATAAGCAGGGTCAGGTCGTGTCACTGGATGCAGCCCGGCCAAGTAGTTCGTTACTCCGGCGCGACTTAACCAAAGTGTTACGGTAGTCAACGAGCGGTTGACTTAACGGCAATGGCTAGTCAGTAAGCTTTGTTGCTGTAGCGGTGCACGGCCCCGGCGCTGCTGTAATCCGTCCGCCAGCGCCTGCGGGAAGTGCCGGCGGCAAAGAGGTGGCCAGCGTCGGTGGCCAGCGTCAGCGCGCTCGTCTAAACCAAGAAGCGTGCGCTGACGTTGAAGCCGACGCACGCAGCCCGCGCGGGCCTTACTTTGCGGGGCCTCGGGTGCCGTAGCGGCTGGCGCCGGGCACCTCTCTACTTCAGTTCTCTTCCTGCTATGTCTACCGACCTCTCCCGGTTGCCGGGCGCGGAAGCTGCCCGCCTCCGCAGCCTGCGGGCGTACGACGTGCTGCCCACGCTCGCCGAGCCGGTGTTTGCGGAGTACGTGGCCCTGACGGCCCGCATTTTCAACCTGCCCATCTCCCTGATTTCCGTGGTGCTGGAGGATACGGTGTACTACCCGGCCAACCTGGGCCTGCCCGGCCATGCCCAGCAGCCGCGCGTTGAAACGCTTTGCTCGACGGCCATCGCGCAGGCGCGCACCGTCGTCTACTGCGATTTAGACCGGGAGCCCCATGCCGCCATCCCGGCCGAAGCCCGGCAGGTGGCCCGGGCGAACGAAATGCGCTTTTACGCCGGGGCGCTGGTGCGCCTGCCCGACCAGCGCCCGCTCGGTACGCTTTGCATCATGGCCCGCCAGCCGCGCACCTTTACGGCCGAGGAGCAGCGTATTCTGGAGCTGCTCGCCGGCCTGATCAGCCAAACCCTGGTCGCGCGCCAGCGCTGCCGGGCCCTGCCCCGCGCCGGGGGCGCGGCGTGGCAGCGGTTGAGCGGGGAATTGCAGGAAGAAATCCAGGCGCTCAATGCGCTGGTGCGCTACCTGGCCGCCCGGTACGGCTCGATGGTGCCCGTACCGGCCACTTTTCTGACGCAGGTGGAAAGCCGCATCCACGACTTGCAGGAGCTGCTCGGCGACTACGGCTTGCCGGGGTAACGGCTGGGACGACCGGCCAGCTCCTGCGCCGCCACCGCCGGGCCAGCGCCAGGTTACCGGCCGGTCGTCGATTTACCGAGTAGTTTCGTAAAGCGTGGGTAACCGTGGGCGCGAGGGCGTGCGTAGGGATGTGTATGGTTATTTTTTACTTTGCTTGTGTCGGTAATTACTGATCCGCTGGAGGTTTTCTTCGAGTTGGTGCCGACCGGGGCCGCCCTGTACGCGCCGATTTTTGGGGCGGGGGGCGACCTGGTAGATTTCCGCTTCGTGCGCTTCAACCCCGCCGGGCAGCGCCTGCTGGGCCTGCCCGCCCAGCCGCCCCGCACGTTTCGCGAGTACTACCCGGGCAGCGTGCCCACCGGCATTTTCGACCAGTACCGCACGGCCTACCTCACGGGGCAAGCCTCGACCTACGACGTGCCGTACGAGGCCGACGGAGTTGACACCCACTTCCGGCTGGTCGCCCAGCGCAGCGGCGAGCTGCTGGTCGTCAACTTCACCGACCTGGGCGACCTGCCCCGCTCGGCCGTCGAGCAGGCCCTGCGCGAGAGCCGCGCCCGCGAGCAGGCCGCCCGCGCCGAAGCCGAGGCGGAGCGCCAGCGCTTTCACCAGGCGCTGATGCGCCTGCCCGCCAACGTGGCCCTGCTCAGCGGGCCCGACCACGTGTACACCCTGGTAAATCCGGAGTACGAGCGCCTGTTTCCGGCGCGCCCGACGCTGGGTCGCAGCATTCGTGAGGTCATTCCCGAACTCGCGGGCCAGGGCTTTTACGAGCTACTCGACCACGTGTACGCGACGGGCGAGCCGTACTACGAAGCCGAAACCGAAGCCTGGGCCGACTTCGCCGGGACGGGCGAGCTCCAGCGCCGCTACTACCGTACCTCGTTCGAGCCCATCCGCAATGCCCAGGGGCAGGTGACGGAGGTACTCAACTTCGCCGTGGACGTGACGGCCCAGGTCGAAGCGCGTCAGCAGGTCGAGCAGCTCCACCAGGTGGCGCAGGCCGCCCGCGCCGAGGCCGAGCGCCAGCGCGGCGAGCTGGAACGCGTGTTCGAACAGGCGCCCATGGCCATTGCCGTGTACCGGGGGCCTACCCATACCATCGAGCTGGCCAACGCCACGGTGGCCCGTCTGTGGGGGCGTACCCGCGCGCAGCTTCTCGGCAAAGGCTTGTTCGAGGCGCTGCCCGAGGTGGCGGGCCTCGGCTACGAGGAGCTGCTCGACGGCGTACTGGCCACCGGCGAGCCGTACGTGGCCCATGCCATGGAAGCCCAGCACGACCGTAACGGCCAGCGCGAAACGGTGTACTGGGACTTCGTGTACGTGCCCGTGCACGCCGCCGACGGCCGCCGCAACGGGGTGATGGTGGTGGCCAACGAAGTAACCGCCCAGGTGCTGGCCCGCCGCCAGGTGCAGCAGCTCAACCAGGACCTCGAAGCCCGCGTGCGGGAACGCACGAGCCAGCTGGAAGCCGCGCGGGCCGCCACCGAGCGGCAGCGACGGCAGCTGTATGAGCTATTCCGGCAGGCCCCGGCCGGCATCTGCGTCTTCGACGGGCCGGAGTGGGTGTACGAGTTTGTCAACCCCCGCTACCAGGCCCTGCTGCCGGGCCGGCCGCTGCTGGGCAAGCGCTTACTCGAGGCCCTCCCCGAGGTGGCTGACCAACCGCTGCTGGCCGTACTGCGCCGCGTCTACGACACGGGCGAGCCCTTCGAGGCCAGCGAGGTGTTGGTGCCGCTGGCTCGCAGCGCGGGCGGTCCCGTGGAGAACCGGTACTTCGGCCTGACTTATCAGGCCCGTTATAGCGAGGCGGGGCAGATTGATGGCTGCATCACGTACGTTACCGACGTAACCGAGTCAGTGCGGGCCCGCCGGCAGGTGCAGGACCTCAACCAGGAGCTGGCCGCCATCAATGAGGAGCTGACCGCCACCAACGAGGAGCTGAACAAGAGCAACGCCCAGCTCACGCGTACCAACGTGGACCTGGATACCTTCGTGTATACCGCTTCGCACGACCTCAAATCCCCGATTACCAACGTCGAGAGTATCGTGCTGGCCCTGCGCGACACGCTGCCCCCCGCCGTGCAGCAGGACGAGCTGGTAGCCCACCTGCTCGACCTGCTCGACCAAACGGTGGCTCGCTTCCAGGTTACCATTGGGCAGCTCACCGACGTATCACGCTTGCAGCTGGCCCACGCCGGCCCGGCCGAACCCGTGGTGCTGGCCCCGGTGGTCGAGGCGGTGCGCCTCGACCTGCTGCCCGCCGTTGCCGCGGCCGACGCGCGGCTCACGGTGGCGGTGCCCGCCGAGCTGGTGGTGTCCTTCTCGCCGGCCAATTTGCGCAGCATCATCTACAACCTGCTCAGCAACGCCCTTAAGTACCGCGACCCCGACCGGCCCGCGCAGGTCCAGGTGCGCGCCGCGCACCTGGCGGGCGGCGTGGTGCTGACCGTGCAAGACAATGGCCTGGGCATGAGC
>CAJYVK010000266.1 GCA_913778455.1 uncultured Hymenobacter sp.
ATTCATAATTCATAATTCATAATTCATAATTCATAATTCATAATTCATAATTCATAATTCATAATTCATAATTCATAATTCATAATTCATAATTCATAATTCATAATTCATAATTATTTATTCGGCCACGTAAAGATGAAAGTTGCGCCTTGGCCTACTGCCGACTCTACGCGGATACTGCCCTGCTGGTCGTCGATGAGCTTTTTGACGATACTCAGGCCGATGCCGGTGCTTTCGGCGGTGTGGCGGTCGCGCAGGGTTTGGAACAGCAGAAAGATTTTTTGATGGTGCTCGGGCGCGATGCCGGGGCCATTGTCCTGCACCCGGAAGGTATAGTGCCGGCCCTCATCCTGGGCCGATACGCTGATGCGGCCCGGTCCTTCGCCCACGTAGTATTTGGCGGCGTTGCTGAGGAGGTTAGTAAATACCTGCTGCAAACCCAGGCGGTCGGCCACAAAGGTAGGGAGGTCGGGGCTAAGGGTAAGGACAAAGTCGGGTGGCACCACGAGGTCGGCCACCTCGCGCACCAACTGGGCCACGTCTACGAGGCTGAGCTGGCGCTCGGTGCGGCTGGCCCGGGCATAGGCCAGCAAGCCGTTAATAAGGTCGTCGAGACGGGCGAGGCGGCCCTTCATCTGGCCCAGGTAGGTGCGCATTTGGGGGGATAATTCCGCATCCAGCTCTTCCTCTATCCACTTCACGATGGTGCTCAGGCCGCGCAGCGGGGCTTTGAGGTCGTGCGAGGCCACGTAGGCGAACTGGTCGAGCTCCTTGTTGCGATTTTCGAGGGCGCTGAAAGAAGCGTCGAGCGCCTGCGTCATTTGGTTGAGCAGGGTCGCCAGCGAGGCCAGCCGGTCGCGGTGCTGGCCGGTCTCGGTGATTTTGGCCTTGTAATTACCATCCACCACTTGGCGGGTAAAGTATTCCATCGCCCGAATGCGCTGGGCGATGTCGAGATTAGTGCGGGTGAGCTGGCGGCGCAGCTCATCGTTGGCCCGCAGCTCATCGGCAATTTTCTTAAACAGCCACAGCACGATGATAACGGCCAGCACGGCCGACACCACAATGGCCGACGGGGCCAGCTTTTGAAACAGCGACTGCTGCCGGTTGCGCTTTTGCAGCAATTCATCCTCGTATTGCCGCAGGCGCGCAATGGTGGCCTTTTCCCGGCGCAAGGGTTCCTGCTGGCGTAGTTGCAGCGACTGGGCGGCCGGTGGGGTGGGGGCGAAGGTGCGATAGAGAGCCAGTTCGCGCAGGTGATAAGCCACAAACCGCCGCATGGAATCGGCGCGGGCGTGTTGCACGGGGTCATCCTGTACCAACTCGTGCAGCGCCTCTGCTTCCTGCTGCATCAGGGCGGAGTTGCTGCGGTAGGTGGCGAGGTACGTGGTATCGGCCAGCAGCAAGTAGTTGCGAATACCACTCTGCGCGTCGCGGATGCTAATGCGCAAATCACCAGTTTGTTGCAGTACACGGTACGAGTGCTCGACCAGCCGGGTGTAGCGGCTGAGCTGCTGAATGGCTACGTAAGCCGTAATCGACGTAGCCACCAGCACCGACAGGGCAATGGCAAAGCCAAGCTGAATTTTAGTATTAAGCCGCAGGGCCACAGCAGTGAGATGGTGAGTGGTGAAATGGTGAGTAGCGAGCCTACCGTGGGTTGGGCTAGCCTCGACATACGCAAAGTTGAAGGCATACGTCACTAGGCGAGCTAATTTCTACTATTTCACCATCTCACCACTCACCATCTCACCACTCCGTACCTTCGCAGCATGTTTGCCGCCCGTCCTTCCCAGCCCGATCGTATCACGAGCTTGCACAACCCGCGCATCAAGGAAGTGCTGCGCTTGCAGGAAAAATCGGCCGAGCGCCGCCGCCAGGGCCTGACGCTGGTGGAAGGCTACCGTGAGCTGACGAATGCTCGCCAGGCCGGCTGGGTCGTGGCCACGCTTTTTGTGTGCGAAGAGCTGGCTGGCCCGGAGCTGACCCAGCAGCTGGCCGCGCCGGCCCGCCAGGTACCGCGTCCCTACGAGTACCTGCCGGTAAGCGCCGCCGTATTTGCCAAGCTGGCCGTGCGCGAGCGCTCCGACGGGGTGCTGGCCCTGTTGCACACGCCCCGCCGCACGCTGGCCGACCTCCACCTACCCGCCAATCCGCTGGTGATTGTACTCGAAGCCGTCGAAAAGCCCGGCAACCTCGGGGCCATCCTGCGCACGGCCGATGCCGCGCCCGCCCACGCCGTGCTGGTGGGCGACGCCCGCACCGACCTCTACAACCCCAACGTCATCCGGGCCAGCCTGGGGGGGATCTTCACGGTGCCCACCGTGGCGGCTCCCATGCCCGAGGTACTGGCGTTTTTGAAGGAAAAGGGTATCCGCACTTTCGCCGCCGCGCTGGCCGACGACGCCAAGGCTTACACTGCCACGAGCTTCGCCGGCCCCACGGCCCTGGTGCTCGGCACCGAGGCCGACGGCCTCACGCCCGCCACCCGCCAGGCCTGCGACGAGACCATCATCATCCCCATGCGCGGCATTCTCGACTCCCTCAACGTGAGCGTAGCCGCTGCCGTGCTCACGTTTGAGGCCGTGCGGCAGCGCAGTTAGACTAGCGGCTAGTATACCGACAACTTAAATCCAAGCTCCTTGGCTAGTCTGCGCGCATCTTCAGCTTGCGCTTCGTTCACCACGCTCAGTGGATAAGAATCGCTGTTTAAGGTAAGCAGTATTAAGGCTAAGCCTAGTGGCTCCAGCGCTTCCTGTACAATATCCAACGCTTCGGGTCCAGTGGCCACGCTTCTGGCCAATAGTTTTTCATCTAACAGGGCAGTACGGCCTTGATGAACCAGCATTTCATTGATGTACTGAGCCATCTCGTCCGGCGAGTCTTTCCAATCGTTTTCCCAGGCAAAGTCCTCGCTCCACAACGCGTCGATAAGTGCCACGTCGCGTAATTCCTGGGCTGGCAAGGCCGTTTCAATACCGCGCTCAGCTAGCTCCTCTGCATACGCTTGCTGGTAAGCAATTGGGTCGCGTAGTACTAGCGCCAGCCGTTCCATAATTCGCTGGCTGGCAGCCGTGTCGGTCAAGGCGAAGAGGTTAACGAACTGCGTTAAATTATCTTGATTCATACAATCAAAAGCTTGTTGGATGCAGTGGGCTGCCAGCGGGGCTGGTCTTTGCGGAGAATAAGCTCCGCTCCAACGCTGTCGGAAGTAGCTTCTTGCCGCTGGTTCGTGATTGTCAGGTAGCGCGAGCAGCGCCCACTAACACGTATGTCTTGGCTTTCGCGCCATTGAGTGGGCGTACGGTATAGGTTGCCAATCTCCACACTGGTTTCGGGCTGCAAGCTACCGATTGCACTTCGTTTTTCAGTGAATAAAGCCTCTATGGCTAGCCAAGGGATTGTGGCTCAAACGTGGCGTTCGCCCGTATCCGTTTCTTTCCCAAGCCCGATCTTGAAGCTGCCAATAACAGTCTCTTCACAAAAAAAAAGAGCGACCCAAAGTAGGTCGCTCTTTTCATTGATGTAAGCTTCGCGAAGCTATTGCTGCACCACCAAGCGCTGGGTGAAGCTGCCGACGGCGGTTTGCACCATGACTACGTACGTGCCGGCAGCCAGCGGGCGACCAAGCTCTACGGCCGGGTCGGGCTGGGCAAAATCGACTGCGTGCTGGCTGATCAGGCGGCCCTGTAAGTCGAATACGCGCACCGTGGCCGGGCCGGCGGGCACTTGCTGCGCAGCCAGGCGGAAGCTACCGCCCGTGCCCGGGTTGGGGTAGAGCGTAACCACCGCCGGGCCGCTAGCCCCGCCGAAGCGCACCGCAGCTACCGGGCTGTAGGTCGCTTGGCCGTCGCGGTCCACCAGGCGCAGGCGGTAGTAGCTCTGGCCGGGCAGCGGCTGGGCATCGCGGTAGCCGTAGCTGTGGCGGCTGATGGTCGTGCCGGAGGCACTTACCCGGGCCAGGCTTTCGAAGCGCAGGCCGTTGGCCGAGCGCTGCACTTCAAAGTAAGCGCTGTTTCTTTCGCTGGCCGTAACCCAAGCTGTTTGCACGGCGCTGCCCACGACGCGGGCCGTAAACTCGGCCAGCTCCACGGGCAGCGGGGCCAGGCCGGAGAGCGGGTTGTCTACGGCGTTGGTCGAGGCCAGGGCGAAAAACGAATTGCTGTTGATGGCCGTGGGCGCGGAGATGGTGTAGCCCCGCGGCGCGGCCGGCGAGTACACCCCGGCGCCGCCGGCGTTGCTCCAGGGACCGGCATTGCCGGTGGAGCGGGCCACGCGCAGGTTGCCGGGCACGTACACGGCTTCGTCTACCACGTCGGTGTTAAAGCTCAGCTGCACGGTGGGGAGGCCGATAGTTCCCGTCAGCAGCTGGATGCGGTAGTAGCGGTTGGCCGAGAGGTTCGACAGGGTCGCGTCGGTGCTGCCGCTGGGCGCGCCGTTGAAAATCTCGACCAGTACCACCGGGCTCGCCGAAGTGGCCTGCGGCTGGATGGTGAC
>CAJYVK010000267.1 GCA_913778455.1 uncultured Hymenobacter sp.
CGACCCGACCCGGTTGTGGCCGCTGGCTTATCAGGCGACTGGCAAGCCCCAACCAGAGCAACCAACAGGACACCAGCTACGGAGATCTTTTGCATAACCAACGATAAGTCAGCGTTTCATCTAGTACCCGTTACCCTAGTGCGCCGGCTCACCGGGCGGCGGGTTTTCGGCTGGCGGGGCAGCTTCGGCCGGGGCCGGTTCGGGCTCCCACACGGGGACTAGCTGCGGGACTCCCTGTAGCGGCACCTGCCGCAACTCGATGAGCGGGATATTACGCTTGAGGTCGTTTTGCAGCTCGCCCAGCAGCTCCAGTGCCACCGGCAGCGGGCAGCGGTACTTGTGCATGATGTGCGTCGTAGACAGGTCTACCCACCGGAAGAGGTGATGCTGAATGAGTTGCAAGTCCTCATCGGGCGCGTCGCGCAGGTGCGGAGCCAGGGCGATGCGGTCGGCCTCCTCCAAGTGCAGCCGCACGGTGTTCAGGGCCAGGGTAAAGAGTAGTTTGTCGCGACGCAGCTGGCGCAGGCGGGGCAGACCCATAAAAGCTCGGGTAGGTGGCAGAAAGTGCGTAAAGGTAGCGCCCGCGCCGCTGGGCTAGCCAGCCCGCAGGAGCGCTTAGCGCGACCGCTCGTTGAGCAGAGCGTTGTATTTCTCCTGCAACTCGGTGTAGAGCGAGTACACGTGCAGCAGCTTGTCTTTGCAGTCGTCGAGCGATTCCAGCCGGTAGCCGGCGGTTGCCTCGGTGGCCAGGGCCAGCCCGGGCGCCGCCAGCTCGCGAAACTCCTGGGCGAAGTCGTGGTAAATCAGCTGCCCCACGCGCTTGATAAAGTCAAAATCCAAATTCGGGTCCTCGAAGCGACGGTACAGCGTGGGCCGGCTGATTTCCAGCGCCCGGTGGAGCTGGCTCAGCTTCATGCCGCTCTTGGCCACGACAGCCGACACTATTTCACCACGGTGCTGCATTACAATTCTAAGCGCGAACGAATAAGAAGCAAATTTGGGCGGTGAGGGTTATGAATTTTGACCAGAATTTTTTACATTTTTGATTCAATTTTCCGGCTATTTGAATCATATTTGTAAAAAATTCTCTTGACTTGTCTCATGGCTATGACTGGCTACAGCCCCGACCTTCTCGCCACGGCTACGGCCGGTCTGCGTCAGCTCTTTCCCGAAGCGGTGAGCGAGGGCAAAGTGGACTTCGCCCGCCTGCGCTCTCTGCTCGAAGCGGCCGATGCCCTGACCCCGCCCGCGGCCGAGCCCTACGAGCTGCGCTGGGCCGGCAAGGCCCAGGCGCGACGCGAGGTGCAGCGCCCCACCAGTGCCACCCTGTTGCCCGACCCCGCGACGTCGGTCGCCTGGGATACCACCGGCCACGTCTTTATTGAGGGCGAAAACCTGGAAGTGCTGCGCGTGCTCCAGCGCGGCTACTTTGGCCAGGCCAAGGTCATTTACCTCGACCCGCCCTACAATACCGGCTCCGATTCTTTCGTATACCCCGACGATTACGCAGAACGCCGCGCCGACTACGAGCAGCGCACCGGCCAGCGCACCGCCGATGGCCTGCTCAACAAGCAAGATCTCTGGCGTCAGAACACCCGCGAGAACGGCCAGTACCACTCGGCCTGGCTGAGTATGCTCTGGCCCCGCCTCTACTTGGGCCGCAACCTGTTGCGCGAAGACGGAGTGCTGCTAGTGGCCATCGACGACCACGAGGTGCACAACCTCCGCCTGCTGCTGAACGAGGTATTTGGCGAGGAGAACTTCATCGCCCAGATTATTCTCGAAACGGCCACCGACAACAACCCCGGCCAGGTAGCCCGCGAGCACGAATACCTGCTGGTATACGCCAAAAACAAGGAGCGGCAGGGCGACTGGGCCACCGCGTCGAAAAAAGCGCAGCTCATTGAGAAGCAGTACCAAAAGCTGCGCCGCCAGCTCGGCCCCGACCCGGCCGCCATTCAAACTCAATTGCGGGTCTGGCTCAAGGAACATCGCGCCGATCTGCGCGGCGTGGAGCACTACGACAACGTGGATGAGCGGGGCGTTTTTCACGATGCCGACGTGGCCAACCCCAAATTCGGCGGCTACCACTACGCCGTGCCGCACCCGCGCACCGGCCGCGCCTGCAAGGTGCCCGACAAGGGCTACCGCTTCCCCGAAGCCACGATGCAGCAATTGATCGCGGCCGGCGACATCGTCTTCGGCGACGACGAAACAACCATCATCAAGCCCAAAAAGCGTCTCGCCAACGCCAAGGACCAGCTCCGCAGCCTCATCTACAACGACGGCCGGGCCGCCTCCAAGCGCCTGAATAACCTGCTGGGTCGCGACATCTTCCGGTTTCCCAAGGATGAGAAGCTGCTGGCGGGCCTGCTGTCGTTCATGACGCAGGGCGACGACCTGGTTATCGATTTCTTCGCCGGCAGCGGCAGCACCGGCCACGCCGTGCTCGACCTCAACGCCCAGGATGGCGGCCAGCGCCGCTACCTGCTGGTGCAGCTGCCCGAGCCGCTGGAGGAGAAATCGGAAGCCTACCAGGCCGGCTACCGTACCATTGCCGACATCACCCGCGCCCGCCTGCGGCTGGCCGGGGCGCAGCTGCAAGCCGCCCAGCCCGCCGGTGCGCCGCCGCTCGACACGGGCTTTCGCGCCTACCGACTCGCCGAATCCAACTTCCGGGCGTGGCGGCCCGAGGTTGCCACCGCCCCCGACCTGCTGGCCCAGCTGGAGCTGTTCCAGGAGCCGTTGCGCCACGCCGGCTCCGAGGCGGCGCTGCTCACCGAGCTGCTGCTCAAGCTCACGGGTGGCCCCGGCCGCCGGCCGCTGTCGATGGCCGTTGGATCGCGCGAGCTGGGCGGCCTTCCCGTGCACGCGACGGCCGATGGGCAGCTGTGGCTGGCCCTGGCGGGCCTCAACGCCGAGCTAGTCGCCGCGGCCGTAGCCGCCCGCCCTCAGCGGCTGGTAGTACTGAGCCAGGCTTTCGGCGGGCCCAATCCGGATGAGCAGGTGAGTAATGCCCGCTTGCAGCTGGCCGACGCGGGCGTGGTTTTACAATTGATTTAGCCACGACAATGATCCTTCAATTCGACGCCGAGCAAGCCTACCAACAGGCGGCCGTGCAGGCCGTGGTAGACGCATTCGAGGGCCAGCCGCTCGACCCGACGCCGCTCACGGTGGGCCTGGGCCAGCCCGCTGCCGGCTCGCTGGCTTATACCGAAACCGGCATTGCCAACCGTCTCGTGCTAGCCGAAGAGCAGCTGCTGGCCAACGTCCGCCGGGGCCAGGCAGCGCGGGGGCTGCCCCTCTCTACCGAGCTGGTATCCTGCGCTTTTCAAAACGCGCAGGGCGAAGTCGATGCCGACAGCCTGCCCCTCAACCTGACGGTGGAGATGGAAACCGGCACCGGCAAAACTTACGTGTACCTGCGCACCATCTACGAGCTGCGCCGCACGTACGGCTTCCGCAAGTTTGTGATTGTGGTACCCAGCGTGGCCATCCGCGAGGGCGTGTGCAAGTCGCTGGCCATCACGCACGCGCACTTTCAGGCGCACTTCGGCTACCTCCCGGTGCAATACGACGTGTACGACAGCGGGCGGCCGGCCGCGCTGCGCAACTTCGCCGTGAGCGACGCGCTGCAAATCCTGGTCATCAACATCGACGCTTTCGCCAAGGACAGCAACCTCATCAACCGCCCCCACGAAACGGGCGTGCGGCCCATCGAGTACCTGCAAGCCACCCGGCCCATCGTGGTGGTCGATGAGCCCCAAAACTTGGAAACAGACGCCCGCAAAGCTGCCCTGGCCGAGCTGCGCCCGCTGGCTACGCTGCGCTACTCGGCTACCCACAAGCATTTTTACAACCTCGTGTATTCCCTCAACCCGGTGCAGGCCTACGACCTGGGGCTGGTCAAGCAGATTGAGGTTGACGGGATTACGGCCGATGGCAACTACAACGCGGCCTTCGTACGGGTGCTGGCCGTGGTACCAGGCAAAAAAATTCTCCAGGCCAAGCTCAGCATTTACAGCAACGAGCCGGGTGGCGTGCGGCCGAAAGCGGTAACCGTGCGCCTGGGCAGCGACCTCTACGCGCTCAGCAAGGGGCGCGACATCTACCGCGAAGGCTTCATCGTGAACGAGCTGGATCCCACAACCGGCAGCGTCACGTTTGCCTCGGGCCTGCGCGTGACCGCGGGCCAGGAAGTGGGCGGCCTCAGCGAAGCCGTGCTACGCTACCAGCTCACTCGCACCGTGAAGTGGCATTTTGAGAAAGTGAAGCAGCTCAAGCCCCGTGGCATCAAGGTGCTATCGCTAATTTTCGTGGACCGCGTGGCCAGCTACCGGCGCTACGATCCCGCTACCAAGCAGCGCCAGCCGGGCTTGTTCGCCCAGTGGTTTGAGGAAATCTACGTCGAGTACGCGGCCAAGCCCGAGTACGCCGGCCTGCTACCCTTCGCCCCCGGCGAGGTGCACGACGGGTATTTCTCGCAGGATAAGCACCACCCGGCGGGCAAGGACACGCGCGGCGACTCGGCCCTCGACCGCGATACCTACGCCCTGATCATGCGCGACAAAGAGCGCCTGCTGAGCTTGGACGAGCCGCTGCAATTCATTTTCTCGCACTCGGCGCTGCGCGAGGGCTGGGACAACCCCAACGTCTTCCAAATCTGCACCCTCAACGAAACGCTGAGCGACGTGAAGAAGCGCCAGGAAATCGGCCGCGGCCTGCGCCTGCCCGTCGATGCCCACGGCCAGCGCGTGCACGACAAGGCGCTCAACGTACTCACTGTCGTTGCGAATGAAAGCTACCAGGATTTTTCGGCCGCTCTACAGCGCGAGATTCAAATCGAAACGGGCGTGGACTTTACCGGCCGCACCCGCGAGGCGGCGGCCCGGCGCACCCCGCGCCTCGGCAAGGAGCTGACACCTACTAATTACCCCGCTTTTTTCGCCATCTGGGAGCGCATCCGGCACCGCACGCGCTACCGCGTGGCCTTCAGCACCGAAGAACTTATCAGCGGTGCCGTGGCCGAGCTGCGCGACCCGCTCAAAACCCCGCCGACCCGCCCGCCGCAGCTGCGGGCTCACAAGGCCCGCCTCAGTTACACCGAATCGGGCCTCGTGGGCCAGCTGGCCAGCGAGGCTCACTCCCCGCTACGGGCAGCTCATTTCGCCTTACCCGATGTGTACGGCTACGTTCAGAGCCGCGTAGACCTCACGCGGGCCACCATTTTTCAGATTTTACAGCGCTCGGACCGCTACGACGAGCTGCTCGTCAATCCGCAAGTTTTTCTTGATAATGTGGTAGGCGCCATCCGGCGCACCTTGCACCAGCTGCAAGTGCAGGGCATCACCTACGAGCAGCTGGGCGAGCAAACGTATGAGATGCGACTATTTGAGGATGAAGAGGTAGCGCAGTACGTGCACAATCTCTACGAAGTACAGCGCCAAGACCGCACGCTCTATAATTACGTGCCCGTGGACAGCGCCACCGAGCGCAGCTTCGCCGCCAGCTGCGACGCCGCCGAAGAGGTCGAGTTTTACTTCAAACTGCCCCGGGGCTTTCTTATTCCGACGCCGCTGGGCCACTATCGCCCCGACTGGGCCATCGTGCTGCGTGGCGAGCAGCGCGTGTATTTCGTGGTCGAAACTAAAGGTAGTGCCGACCAGCTCACCCCCATCGACCAACAAACCCTACGCAATCGCGAAACCCTTAAAATAAAATGCGGCACCGAACACTTCGCCGTGTTCGAGCCGCTGGGTGTGACTTATCAGGTGGCCGCTAGTCTGGCACAAGTCGCGCTGGCAACCGGCCCGTAACCTAGCCTTTTAATTTTATTACCGCTGTTCTTTCTTCTACCAGCCTACCGGCCGCTTCCCTCTATTTTACCCCACAATCTATTCTAATCCGCAATTCGCCCCCTTCGTCTGTCATGCTTCGCAAGCTCAGCATGACAGACGAAGGGGGCGAATTGCGAGATAAGGAAGCTGTTTAATGAAGCAAGTCAACTAAACAGCTTCAAAATGACGAGCATGTAAGCGGCACTAACTGGCAACTCGCTGCTCACCAACCGTTCCCCCGCCTATTCGTGGCTCACGCGCTGGCTGGTAGTGCCAGCGGCCGTAGTGATACGCAGCACGTAGAGCCCGGGGGCCAGCGTCGGCAGGCCAATGAGCGCTTGCGGCGTAGCACTCAGCTGCACGCTGCTGGCGTAAACCTGGCGGCCTTCGGTAGTGAAGAGGGTCACCGTAGCGGCTTGCGTGACCTCGGCGCCGGGCAGGGCTATGCTCAGCACCTCGGCGAAGCGCGTGGGGAAGGCTTGGGGTTGGGCGGCGCTGCCGCCGCTCACGGCGCCGCTGGTACGGGTGAGCACTACCACCGGGGAGTAGGCGCTGGTACCATCCTGGTCTACTTGGCGCAGGCGGTAATAGCTGGTGCCGGCCGGGGCGGCGGCATCGAGGTACTGGTAGCTGTGGGCGGTGGTGCTGGTCCCGGCAGCGGCCAGGCTGGTCAGAGTCGTGTAGCTGGTGCCGTCGGCCGAACGCTCGACTTCGAAGCGGGCGCTGTTGAGCTCACTGGCCGTAGCCCAGGTAAGTTGGTTGCCGAGGCCAGCGGCCTGGCCGCTGAAGGCTGACAGCTGCACGGGCAGCGGCGAGTTGTTCAGCGCCGTTTGCTGCTTTTGCGTGTAGAGATAGATGGTGCCATTTTGGTCGCCGATGAGCATGTCGAGGCGGCCATCGTTGTTGATGTCCGTGATGATGGGTGCGGCGAAGCCCCCTTCACCGTTACCGCTGCTGCCCATGTTGATGGCCGTGCTGCCATCGGTAGTGAGGTTACCCTTGCTGACAAACGTAGTAGCGTAACGGGCACTCTGCTCGTAGCGGGTGATGGCTCCCAACTGACTACCCATCACCATGTCGAGCAAGCCGTTACCGTCCATGTCGAACACCAGCGGCTTGGCCGTGCCGTTGGTAGCAGTACCGTCGGCCTTGATGTTGGCGCCGTTGGCCTGGATATTACCGGCATCGGCCACGAATACGGCCGAATTCACGTTGTTGGCTTCGTAGCGCTTGAGCAGACCCGAGTAATCCCCAATCAGCAACTCTAAACGACCGTCGCCGTCGAGGTCGGCTACTGAGGGACGGGGGAAATACGAGCCCGTTACCAGGTCGGTAGTACCGCTGCCGCTGGGTACTTGCAGGTTGCCGAGCGAGTTGAATGTGAGGGTACCGGCAGCCGTCTGCTCAAAGCGGGCGATGCGCTGGTTGTCGCCGGTACCCACCAGCAAGTCGAGCAAGCCATTACCGTCGAGGTCCACCACAGTCGGCTTGGCGAAATCCGCCACCCGAATGTCGGTACCGTTGCTCAGCTTGAGGTTGCCGCTTTTGCTAAATGAAGTGCTACCTACGGCGGCCTGCGGCCAGTATTCCACGTTGCCATTGGCGTTGCCAATCAGCAGGTCGGTGCGGCCGGTGCCGGTGAGGTCGGCAACAGTAGGCGTTGAATAGTAAACAGCCCCGTAGCTGTTCGTCACCGCCGAGTTAGAAGCTGCGGCTACCTTAATGCCATTGAAGCTGGTGCCCTTAGTCGTCTGCTGCGGAAACGCCACGCCCGAGGTTACACGCGTCACGCCAAACTGGCTGGCCGATACGGTAGCACCAGTGGCCGTCGTCACCACCAGCTTGCCAGTGCTGGCCGCTACGGGTACCGTCACGCTGAGCGAGATGGCCGAGTTGGAGTTAATTTTCAACGACTGCCCATTGAGCAGCACCGATTTGGTACCGTTGAGGCCCGTTCCCGTAATGGTGATGACCGTACCGGGGTTGCCAGTGCTTGGGCTGAAGCCCAGGATGGTTTGCGCGGCGCTGGCCAGCGGCAGAGCGCAGGCGGCCGCAGCTAAGATCTGGCCCGACAGTTTGCGGAAAAGAAGGCTGGTAGAGAGCGACATGAAGTGCCGTTGAAAAATTGCAGAAGAAGGATAACGCTGCAAAATTTCCGGTTCAACCTCATCAGTATCGGGCAGACTCGCCCAACCTATGCAAAACGTGTGCGAACGTTAGCACAATGCCGCTTAACGCTAAAAGCCTACTTTTTAACGTTTTTGTGCTGCATTTTTTCTTCATTTTGCACTTTACAGGCGTGCTCTTACCTCACCCAATAAGCGTTGCATGGCGTTGCGGGTAGCTTGGTCATCGCCCGGAATACTATTATTAAAAAATGTAACCGCCACGAGCCGACCGCTCTTGCAGCGCACGTACCCCGCTAAGTTGCAAGTGTGTGTGAGAGTGCCGGTTTTGCCCCAGAACCACGTCACCCGGGGCGGGCCGGGCTCAAAATAGCGTTTACGCAAGGTACCCTGCCCACCGCCCGCCGCCAGCAGGCTTAGTAGCCGCGGCTCAGGCACTTGCTGGTGCAGTCGGCACAACAGCGCCGTGAGGGTGCGCGGCGTGAGCAGATTAAGGCGGGACAGCCCCGAGCCATCAACCCAGTCGGGACGGTCGGGCAGCGTCTTCAAGTCGTTTTTGAGCATGTACCGGATGGCGCGGGGGCTGCTCAGCGAATCACGGTAGCCTACCTGCGTGCTGGTCATCAGCAGTAGCTGCTCGGCCAGGAAATTGTCGCTCACGCGCAGCATGCGGCGGTAAAGGGAGTCGGCCCGCAGCCCGCGGAGCGTGCGAATGCTATCCTGGCTGGGGCGCGGGTGCCAGGGCGAGCCCACGATGGCCCGCCGCAGCGTATCGCCGAGCAGGCGTAGCAGCAGCGGCCGACTGGTGCGGTAGGGCACCTCGTCTATCCATTTTTTGGCGCTGGGGCGGAAAGTAAAGCGGTTGTCGAGTTGGGCGCGGTACACGTGCATTTCGTCGTCTTGGTCGGGCGATAGGCGAAAGCCCTCCCCTGCCCGCTCGGTGAGCGGCGCAAACTGGCGCGGAAATACCCGCACCCGCTGCGGCAGCGCCACGGCGGCCGCGCCCGGCCGGGGACGCACCACCTGCGGCGCGGCGGCGTAGAAGCGCACCGTGTTGCCGTACACCGGAAACGCCGTGCGCTCGGGCTGGAAGTAATAGCCAAAATCATCCCAGGTCCAGCCCGGTCCGTAGGTGGGCACGGTGGCAATATCACAGTAAGCCAGCACCTTCTCGGGCCGGGTCGCCAGGAAGGCGTAGGCCCGCCGCGAGGGCACATCGCCGTGCAAAAAAGTCGGGTCGCCGGTGCCCTGGAAAAACAGCGTATCGCCCCGCGAAAAGTAACGCAGGCTGGGCAGCGAGTCGGGCAGCAGCGTAAGGCCAGCGTAGAGACTCAGCAGCTTCATGGTGCTGGCCGGGGTAAAGTACCGGGCCTCGTTGTAGCCGAATAGCGGCGCGCCGGTCGCGGCATCGGCCAGGGCCACGCCGATCTGCTGGCGGCGCAGCGTAGTGCTGCTGTCGAGTTGCTGGCGCAACCAGGGCATGTCGGTTTTGCCGGTGGCCGAGTCGGTAACGACCGCCGGAGCAGCGGGCGGGCTGGAGGTATTTTGCCCGCAGGCGGAAGTGAGCGAGAGCAGGGCCAGCGGCAGCAGCGCCGCGTAGCGCCGCGCCTGGTGAGGGGCAAAAGACATAGGCAGAAGAGGCACAAACGCAACTTAAGCACGGATACGGCAGTCCCTGGTCTGCCAGCCGGCCCCACCTTACTCCTCGCCCCCGCCGCCCTGGCTAATCCGCTCGGTATGAATCTTAAAAACTACCTGTTATTCGTGCTGCTCTGCTGCGCCAGCCAACCAAGCTGGGCGCAGCTCAAAACGCCCGCCGATTTTGGCTACCGCCACCTGCGCATGCGCTACCAGGGCGACACGGTCAATGTTCTAATACTTTCTAAAAAGGGCGAGGAGCTGAAGCGCAAGCCGCTGCTCTTCTTTGCGCAAGGATCTTTGCCCGTGCCTTTGCTGCTCCTCGGGGAGAAGGGCCCGTATCCGGTGTTCGTATTCGCCCGCCCTACCAGCCAGTACTTAGACAATTACCACTTGGCCATCGCGGGCAAGCCTGGCGTACCGGTAGTAGTGAATACAAAAGCGCTGCAACCCAATTTCACCTACAATGACCCGCGCACCGGCCTGCCGCCCGTGGCCTATTGCCAGCGCAACTACCTTGAATATTACGTAGCTCGCAACCAGACTGTACTGAGCTACTTGGCCCGCCAGCCCTGGGTCGATGCCCACGACATTTCGGCCGTCGGGCACTCGGAAGGAACCGAAATCGTAGCCCGCATGGCACGCCACCCCGGTCCGTTGCGTCGCATCATTTACCTCAACGGCAGCCCGCTTGGACGCCTGCCTATCATTATGGCCGGCCTGCGCAGGTCGGACGCCGATTCGACTATTGCGGAAAACGAGCTACTGCACTGGCGGCAGGTAGTAGCCAACCCGCGCACCTGCGACTGCACTATTCCCACCGATTCTAACCTTAACCTCGCCTCTTTTTCAGAAACACAGAACCCGTTGCAAGACCTTCTGCATTCCCGCATCCCGGTGTTCGTTGGCTACGGCACCCGCGACGATGCGGTGGGGCAAAACGACTATCTGCGACTGGAAGCCGTCCGCGCTGGCAAGACCAATCTTACTTTCCGCGCCTACCCCGGCCTAGAGCACAATTTTGCGGGCTTCACCAACGGACAAGTAGACTATGACAAGTGGCACTGGGACCGCGTAGCTCGTGATTTCTTCGCCTGGATGCAAACGAAATAAATCAGCCTGTGGCGTAAGCTTTAGCTTGCGGGCGGGCGCAGCGAGCAGCCACGTAAGCGCACGTCTCCCTGACGCCCCTGCTCGCTACGCTCGCCCGCAAGCTAAAGCTTACGCTACATCACTTCATCGTCAGGAATTTCTGTTGCATCACCTCCTGCACCGAGCGGCCCGTAATCTTGCTCTCCAGCCACGAAATGATGTCGAAGTATAGAAACGGCCGCCGGTCAAAGGGCCGGGCGGCAATTTCTTCTAGCTTGTCTTTTAAGGACTTAAACGCCTCGCGCAGCTGGCTGGGGGCCAGGTGCCCCACCCGGCGCAAAAACCGGAATACCTCTACCTGCATGGGCTGCTGGTCGTTCATCTTGGCTAGGAACTGGTACACCGAGCGCACCTGGTATTCCAACTCGGCATCCTCGCCGGCCTCGTAGTGCGCCACTAGGTTGAGAATGCGGGCAAAGCACTGCAAGTCCTCGCGCAAGCTCAAATCCTTGTGGTCGATGATACGAGTTAAGTATTTGATGGCTTGCTTATACTGCCCACTCCCGAAGTAGAGGCAGGCAATTTTGTAGTAGAACACCAGCGTGCGGTGCAAGTCGAGCTGCGACTTATACTCCTCTAATTGCTCCAGCAGCTCGGGCACCATCTCCACGCCCTCGGTAAAGCGTGCTTCTAAGAAACAGGCGTTGATGCGATTGGTCCAGATGTATTGAAACAGCAAGGCCTCGGTGTTGGGCGTGGCGCGGCGCGTCTGGCTGGCCGAAAAGTCTTCCAGCTTGCGCAGTACTTCCATGAACTTACTGTAGTACTGCATGTTGAACAGTGCCGCCAGCAAGTTGTGCAGCCCTTTAATGTAGAGCATCGTCTGGCTTTCCTGGAGCGCAGGCTGCTGCTCAAACAAATCGACCCACTTCTGCGCGTAGCGGTAGCAAGCCCGAAAGTCTTGGTTGATAGTATGGTACCACACCTGCGCCTGGTAGAAATAGAGCTTCTCCCAGAAGCCGCTGGCCCGCCCCAGCGCCGCTGGCACGTGCGCCCGAAAATACGCCGTGAACCGCTCGTGGTCAGCCTGATTACGGGCGTGCCCGGCTTGCAGATACAGCCCGTAGAGGCGAAGCGAAGCGTTGGACAGCGCGTGCTGCTGGCTCAGGTGCGCCGCCGTGGCCGTGGCCTCGGCCGCCAGCGACTCGGCCCGGCCCTGCAAGCTACGCGTGATGTACTGCGACTCGATAAGCTTCTCAAAGTCAATGGCCAGCAGCGCCACGTGCGGCAGTTCGGCCTGCTGAGCGGCCAGCTTCACTTTGGCCAGCATCCGCAAGGCTTGCTGGTAAAAGCCCTTATTATAGAGTACGCGGGCGTAGTCGAGCTGCTCGTGCAGCTGAATGTCAAGGTTTTGGCCGGCGTGGTAGAGGCGCAGGCTCGCCAGCAGTTGCCGGTACAGGTTAGCCTTGAGGTTGGCGAGCTGGGCACGCTTGAGCGTGGGCACCTGGGCGAGCACGCGCTCTTCGTCGAGGTTTTCCTGCGCGTCGAAGGCGTCGAAAAGCTGCAAGAATTTCAGTCCTTCGGTAGAGCCCTGACGGTTGGTAAACAAGCGAAAATGGCGCTTTTCGGACTGCGTAAGGGATTTTATTAGCTGAAAAACCGGGTCGCTGGCTCTATTAGGCATTGTATAATATTATCCGCTAACTACTTGAAAAATAAAAAACTATTAAAAAAAACCGCTCACTTGGAAATAGTAAAAACCTATAAAATTTGTTTTTGGGGGACTGGAATCACGTGGTACTTGCAGCGCAATAACAGCGACAGCCCCGCTCCGGCGGGTTTTTACTCCTTATGGCAACGCAAAAAATCCAGATTTTCGACACTACCCTCCGCGACGGCGAACAGGTGCCGGGCTGCAAGCTAAACCAACAGGAGAAGCTAGTTATTGCCCGGCAGCTCGAAGCCCTCGGCGTCGATGTTATCGAAGCGGGCTTCCCGGTGTCGAGCCCCGGTGACTTTGCCGCCGTGGCCGCCATCGCCGCCCAAACCAAGGAGGCTACCGTGTGCGGCCTCACCCGCGCCGTGGAAAACGACATCCGGGTGGCCGCCGACGCCTTGCGTAGCGCCCGCCGCCCGCGCATCCACACCGGCATCGGCACTTCCGACCTGCACGTGCAGCAGAAGCTGCGCACCACCCGCGAAGACGTGATCGAGCGGGCCGTGGCCGCCGTGAAGCTGGCCAAGAGCTTCGTGGAAGACGTAGAGTTTTACGCCGAAGACGCCGGCCGCACCGACAACGAGTTTCTGGCCAAGGTCTGCGAGGCCGTTATCGCCGCCGGGGCCACCGTCCTCAACATCCCCGATACGACCGGCTACTGCCTACCCCACGAGTACGGTACCAAGATCAAGTACTTGTACGAGAACGTCAACGGCATCGACCGGGCCATCCTCTCCACGCACTGCCACAACGACCTCGGGCTGGCCACCGCCAACTCCATCGCGGGCGTGAGCAACGGGGCCCGGCAGATTGAGTGCACCATCAACGGCGTGGGCGAGCGCGCTGGCAACACCTCGCTCGAAGAGGTGGTGATGATCATGCGCCAGCACCCCACGCTGAATCTGTATACCGACATCAACACCCGCCTGCTCACCGAGACTTCGGCCCTCGTGTCGCACCTCATGAGCATGCCCGTGCAGGCCAACAAAGCCATCGTGGGGGCCAACGCCTTTGCGCACAGCAGCGGCATCCACCAGGATGGCGTCATCAAGTGCCGCGAAACCTACGAAATCATCGACCCCAAAGAAGTCGGGGCCGTCGATTCGACCATCGTGCTCACCGCCCGCTCGGGCCGCGCCGCGCTGGCCTACCGCCTCCAGAAGCTGGGCTACCATCTGGAGCGCCCCGCCCTCAACGCGGCCTACGCCAGCTTCCTGCAGCTCGCCGACCGCCAGCGCGAAGTAGTTGACACCGACTTGCACATTCTTATCGAACAAGAAAAACTTGTTATCATTTAACAATTAACATTCATCATTTAACAGAGCAGTCAGAAATGACTGATTGCTAAATGATAAATGTTAATTGTTAACTGATAGCGCTGGCTAAGGAAACGAGGTGGCAGGCGCTGCCAGTGGGTGGGAGCAGGGAAGTCAGGGGGTCGGGTTAACAACCCAATAACACCGTTCTTTCACACTCGTTGATTCGACCAAAACTTCCCCCTGTTACTTCGTTTCCTTGGCTTTATTATTGAGCTATTAGCTGCTAGCCACTAGCTATTAGCCTTTTTTATTCTCTATCATTACAGAAAAGCTAACCGCTAGCAGCTACTAGCTAACAGCTCTTAAACAATGGCTCGCACCTTAGTCGATAAAATATGGGATGCCCACGTGGTTCGCTCCATTGCGAGCGGGCAGGACGTGGTATACATCGACCGCCACCTGATTCACGAAGTAACCAGCCCCCAGGCGTTTGATGAAATCGCCGCCCGCGGCCTGGAGCTGTTTCGCCCCAGCCAGATTATCGCCACGGCCGACCACAACGTGCCGACCCTCAACCAGCACCTGCCCATTGCCGAGCCGCTTTCGCGCTCGCAGGTAGACAAGCTGACCGAGAATTGCCGGAAATACGGCATTGAGCTCTACGGCCTGGGCCACCAGCGCCAAGGCATTGTGCACGTTATCGGGCCGGAGCTGGGCCTGACCCAGCCGGGCCTCACGATGGTGTGCGGCGACAGCCACACCAGCACCCACGGCGCATTTGGCGCGGTGGCCTTCGGCATCGGTACCAGCCAGGTAGCGCAGGTGATGGCCTCGCAGTGTCTGCTGCTCACGCGTCCCAAGCGGATGCGCGTATCGGTAGAGGGCGAGTTGCGGCCCGGCGTTACGGCTAAGGACTTGATTCTCTATATTATAGCGCAGCTCGGCACAGGCGGTGCCACCGGCTACTTCGTGGAATACGCGGGTAGCGCGGTGCGCGGCCTGAGCATGGAAGGCCGCATGACGGTCTGCAACATGAGCATCGAGATGGGAGCCCGCGGCGGCCTCATCGCGCCCGATGCCACCACGTTTGCCTACGTTGAGGGCCGGCCCTTCGCCCCCAAAGGTCAGGCTTGGAATGACGCCGTGGCTTACTGGCAAACGCTATACTCAGACGAAGACGCGGTGTTCGACGCGGAATTTGTGTACGACGCGGCCGACATCACGCCCATGATTACCTACGGCACCAACCCCGGTATGGGCATCGCGCTCACCGGGCAAATTCCCAGCCAGGTGGCCGAGGCCGAGGCCGAGAGCTTCGACAAATCATTGAAGTACATGGGCTTCGAGCGGGGCGAGTCGCTGCTGGGCAAGCAGATTGACTACGTCTTCATCGGTAGCTGCACCAACTCGCGCATCGAAGACCTGCGCACCGTGGCCGCCTACGTGGCTGGCAAGCAGAAGGCCCAGCACGTAGAAGCCATCATCGTTCCCGGCTCCAAGCAGGTTGAGCAACAGGCCATTGCCGAAGGTATCGACAAGATTTTAGCCGCCGCCGGCTTCGAGCTGCGCGAGCCCGGTTGCAGCGCCTGCCTGGCCATGAATGAGGATAAAATCCCGGCGGGCAAGTACTGCGTGGCCACCTCCAACCGCAACTTCGAAGGTCGCCAAGGCCCTGGCTCGCGCACGCTGCTGGCCAGCCCCTTAGTAGCCGCCATCACGGCCGTACAGGGCCGCATCGTTGACATTACGCAGTACTTGAACTGAGCTGTTAGCTGCTAGCTACTAGCCGTTAGCTTCTCCTGCACTGGAAGGGGCTAACGGTAAAAAAGCTAGCAGCTAATGGCTAGCAGCTAACAGCTAGTTGAAATGGAAAAATTTCAAACCCTGCACACCACCGGCCGGCCGTTGCCGCTGGAGAATATTGATACCGACCAGATTATTCCGGCGCGGTTTCTGAAAGCGACTACCCGCGAGGGCTTCGGCGAAAACCTGTTTCGCGACTGGCGCTACAATGCCGACGGCTCGCCCAAGGCCGACTTTGTCCTCAACGACCCACGCTACGGCGGGCAGATTCTGGTAGCCGGCAAAAACTTTGGTTGCGGCTCCAGCCGCGAGCACGCCGCCTGGGCGCTGTACGACGCTGGTTTTCGGACGGTAATTTCGAGCTACTTCGCCGATATCTTCCGGGGTAACGCGCTGAATACCGGCTTGCTACCCTTGCAGGTGAGCGATGAGGTACTAGCCCGCCTGCTGGCTGCCATCGAGGCCGACCCGCAGCTGGAACTGGTGGTTGACCTACCCGCCCAAACGCTGGCCGTACCGGCCTGGGGCGAAACGTTCAGCTTTGCCATCGACCCCTATAAGAAGGAGTGCTTGCTCAACGGCTACGACGACATCGACTTTTTAGTGAATCAAAAATCGGCCATCGAGGCCTACGAACAACAACGCGCATGGACATGGTAACCAAGAAAATAGCTTTACTGCCTGGTGATGGCATCGGGCCGGAAGTTTGTCGGCAGGCCGTGAAAGTGCTCGACGCCGTAGCTGAGCGCTTCGGTCACCGCTTTGAGTTTACGTCGCACCTGGTGGGCGCCTGCGCCATCGACGCCACCGGCAATCCGCTGCCCGACGAAACGCTGGCCGCCTGCCGCGCCTCGGATGCGGTGCTCTTCGGCGCCATCGGCGACCCCAAGTACGACAACGACCCCAGCGCCAAGGTGCGCCCCGAGCAGGGCCTGCTACGCATGCGTAAGGAATTGGGATTGTTCGCCAACATCCGCCCCGTCACGGCCTATAAGGCACTGCTCAAGCACTCGCCGCTGAAAGCCGACCGTATCGAAGGCACCGACCTGGTAATTTTCCGGGAGCTCACGGGCGGCATTTACTTCGGGGAAAAGGGCCGGACCGAGGACGGTGCCGCCTACGACAACTGCGTCTACTCGCGCCCTGAGATTGAGCGCATCGCGCACCTGGCGTTTCAGTCGGCCACTAGCCGCCGCAAGCACCTGACGCTGGTCGATAAGGCCAACGTACTGGAAACTTCGCGTTTGTGGCGCGAGGTAGTCCGCGAGATTGCTGCGCAATACCCCGACGTAGAAGTTGACTACCTGTTTGTGGACAACGCCGCAATGCAGCTCATCACCAATCCTAAGCAGTTCGACGTGATGCTGACCGAGAACATGTTTGGCGACATTCTCTCGGACGAAGCCTCCGTGATTGCCGGCTCGATGGGCTTGCTGCCCTCGGCCTCAGTCGGCGCGGCAGTGGCGGTGTTCGAGCCCATTCACGGCTCTTACCCGCAAGCCAAGGGCAAGGGCATCGCCAACCCGCTGGCCGCCATCCTGTCGGCCGCTATGCTGCTCGACCACCTGGGCCTCGCGGCCGAAGCCGAACTGGTACGCGAAGCAGTAGACGAAGCCTTGACCAACAAGATTTTGACGCCCGAGCTCAATCCCATCGCGCCTTATACTACCGAGCAGGTAGGTAGCTACGTGGCCTTCTGGATTGCCGACTCGAACGAGCAGCAGTGGAATGCCCACAACATTGCAGTGGGCGTGAGCACGATTATCTAATGTAGCGCGGACTTTGTAGTCCGCGTTTCGGCAGCTTACTAAACGCGAACTGCAAAGTCCGCGCTACATTTTTCAATAAAAAGCCCCTACCCCAGTGAAAAAGCACGCCGCCGGCTGTACGTTTGCACCATGCAAGCCCAGCTGTTCGTCATTATTAGCGTCATCGCCGTGATTATTTCACGGGGAACGAGGATGCTATGCAGCTAGGGTAACCACCCAACCGCCGCCGGCCATCCTCACCCCAGGATGGCTTTTTTTATGCCCGCTTTTTCCCTGCTACCCACCATGCCCCCCCGGTTGCTACCCCTTATTTCCGTGGTCATTATTACTACCCTCGCGGGCTAGCCAGGACTTCTTACGCCAAAGAAAACCTTCCTAGCCCGCGGCCAGGAAGGTTTTTTTAGGGCCAAACCACCGCCACCGGGCCCGTCGCCCTTAGCACTAACCTCATGTCACTCAATAAATTCAGCCGCATCTACACCCAAGACGACAGCCTGCCGGCCTCGCAAGCCATGCTCATCGGCGCGGGCCTGTCGGATGCGGATTTGCGCAAGCCCTTCGTCGGCATCTGCTCGACCGGTTTCGAGGGCAACACCTGCAACATGCACCTCGACGGCTTGGCCGACGAGGTAAAGCGCGGCGTGGCTGCCCAGGGGCTGGTGGGGCTGCGCTTCAATACCATCGGCGTGAGCGACGGCATCACGAACGGCAACGCGGGGATGCGCTTTTCGCTGGTATCGCGGGAGATTATCGCCGACTCGATTGAGGCGATGGCGGGCGCGCACTACTACGACGCCATTGCCACGGTGGTGGGCTGCGACAAGAACATGCCCGGTGCCCTTATCGCCATGGCGCGGCTCAACCGGCCCTCGCTGATGGTGTACGGCGGCACCATCCGGGGCGGAGAGTTTAAAGGCCAGAAGCTCAATATCGTATCGTGCTTCGAGGCCTACGGCAAAAAGGTAAACGGCCAGATTTCGGACGAGGATTACCAGGGCATCATCCACAACGCCTGCCCCGGGCCGGGGGCCTGCGGCGGCATGTATACCGCCAACACAATGGCCGCCGCCATCGAAACCCTGGGCATGACGGTGCCCGCCTCGTCGTCGCTGCCCGCCGAGAGCAGCGCCAAGGTGCAGGAGTGCCTCGATACCGGCGCTTACCTGCGCCGCCTGCTGGAGCTGGACTTGAAGCCCCGCGACATCCTGACCCGCGAAGCCTTTGAGAATGCGATGGTGGTCATTACGGTGCTCGGCGGCTCGACCAACGCCGTACTGCACCTCATCGCCATTGCCCACGCGGCCGGCGTACCCCTCACGATGGAAGATTTCCAGGCCGTGAGCAACCGCGTACCGGTGCTCGCTGACTTGAAGCCCAGCGGCAAGTATTTGATGGAGGACTTGTCGAAAATCGGGGGGGTGCCCGCCGTGCAGCGCACCCTGCTCGACTACGGCCTGCTCAACGGCGACCTCATGACCGTAACCGGCCGCACCCTGGCCGAAAACCTCGCCGACGTCAAGCCGCTCGGCCCCGAGCAAGATTTGCTGCGCCCGCTCGACCAGCCTATCAAGGCCGACGGGCACATCCAGATGCTCTACGGCAACCTTGCCACCAAGGGTAGCGTGGCCAAAATCAGCGGTAAGGAAGGGCTGCGGTTTGAGGGCCCAGCCATCGTATTCAACTCCGAAGAAGAACTAAACCAAGGCATTACCGAGCACAAGATTCAGCCCGGCCAGGTGGTAGTGATTCGCTACGTGGGGCCGAAGGGCGGGCCGGGGATGCCCGAAATGCTCAAGCCGACCTCGGCCATCATGGGCGCGGGCCTCGGCGATAAGGTGGCGCTGATCACCGACGGCCGCTTTTCGGGCGGTACCCACGGCTTCGTGATTGGGCACGTCTGCCCCGAAGCCTTCGACGGCGGCGGCATCGCCCTAGTGCAAGATGGCGACTGGATAGTACTGGATGCCAGCACCAACACTATCGACGTGCGGCTCTCCGACGAAGAACTGCAAGCCCGCCGCGCCGCCTGGCAGCGCCCACCCCTGCCCGCCAAGCAGGGCGTACTCCTGAAGTATATCCGCACCGTGAGCGACGCTAGCCACGGCTGTATCACTGATTTAGTAGAAGAAAACTATGTCAACGCAGACCTTAGCTCAGCCCGCCGCT
>CAJYVK010000268.1 GCA_913778455.1 uncultured Hymenobacter sp.
GGCTGGCTACAAATGGTCGAGCCGGCCGCCATCGACGCGCACCTCCGCACCCTCCACGAAGGCCGCGTCGTCGGAGGCCAGGTAGGCAACGGTGGCGGCCACGTCTTCGGGCTTGCCTACGTCGCTGGGGTTGATTTTCTCCACGCCCGACTTCACGTTGGGGTTGTTCCAGAGCATGGGCGTGTCGATGGCTCCCGGCAGCACCACGTTGGTGCGAATGCCTTTGGGTTTGCCCTCAATCACCGCCGAGCGCGTGAGTGAGAGCACCGCCGCCTTAGCCGCGGCGTAGGGAGCCACCAGCGCCTCGGTGGCAATGGCGTGGATGCTGGCTACGTTCACGATGCTGCCGCCCGGCTTCATGTGCAAAAAAGCCTGCTTGGTGAAGTAAAATGCGCCCAGCAAATCCACGCCCAATACCCGCAGCCAGTCGTCGCCGGTCAACTCTTCGAGGGGCTTAAACTGCATGAGGCCAGCGTTATTTATCACCACATCGAGGCGGTTGAATTTGGCTAGGGCAGTGGCGACGGTGCTGATGACCTGGCTCTCGTCGGCAACGTTGCAGAGGCTGGCCAATACCTCGGGCGCCCCGGCCTTTTGCACCTCGGGCACGGCCGCGTCGAGGTTGGCCTGGTTGATGTCGGCCAGTACGAGGCGGGCTCCTTCCGAGGCCAGCCGCTTGGCGATGGCCAGGCCGATGCCGCTGGCCCCGCCCGTGACGATAACTACTTTATCCTGAAAGCGCATAAGTAAGGAAGTAGCGCGGACTTTGTAGTCCGCCCGGATGTAGTTGGAGAAGAGGTAGTGACAAACGCGGACTAGTAAAGTCCGCGCTACACCTAGTGGTTGTCTTGCAGCGGCGCGTTGGCCGCGGCGGTAGTGGGCTGCGCCTGGTCGGCCTTCGCTTCTGCCTGCTGGCGCTTGGCCCAGGCCTCGTTGCTTTGCTGCGGCATGACGAGGGGCATTTGCAGGCAGGCCGTTTGAGCGGGCAGCACCTGCTTCCACTGGCTGATGAGCTTTTTGTAAGCTTCGCCCACGGGGCGGATGTTGCGGTTTAAATCGTACAATCCCAATGGGTTGACGTTGCCATTGTTTTCGCGCAGGGCGGTGTCCCAGTCCACTTGGTCGGTGAGCGAGTACCACGTAAAGCCCACGATGGGCACGCCGTCGTTGCGCACCCGCAGCACGTTGGCCCATTCCTTCCAGAGCCAGTTCACGGCCTCGTCGCCGTTGGGTCCCTGCCAGAGGTTGGTTTCGGTGTGCATCACGGGTAGCCGGTAGCGGTCGTGATACTGGGTGGTAATGACATGGTAGCCAAATATTTCGCCCGAGGCCGTAGTACTGCCGTCGGGCCGCACGCGGTGCTCGTTGGTGCGGTAATAGTCGTTGCCCATGATGCACTGGTGGCGCAGGTCATTCTCCAGAAAGAAATGATACTCAGCACGCGTCATCCCGTTGTCCAGCAGGTACTCGTACATATCGGAGTCCACGCGCCGACCGTAATTCAGGTCGAGCGACAAGAATCGCTTGGCATTCAGCAATTCGGCGGGCTTGATGGCATCGGGGTTTTCGGCGTGAAAGTATTCGCTGCTCTCGCTCTGCACAAACAGCGCATCGGGCCGCACCGCCAAGATGGCGTGCATGGCCAACACATTGGCTTTCACGATGTATTTGAGAGCCGTCACGAACGCCTGGTCGCTGGCCAATTGCTCGTTCCACCACCCGTACAAGGCCGAAAACTCGGCGCAGATGTACATCTCATTTACCGGCGTGTAGAGCTGCACCCACGGAAAGCGCCGCGCAAACGCCCCCGCGTACTCCGCAAACAGCGCCGGGAAATCAGGATTCTGAAAATTACCCAGCCAATCGGGCACCCCGAAGTGGCACAAGTCCACGATGGGAATGATATTGCGCCGCAGCAGGTCGCCGAACGTCGCATCGGCAAAATCCCAGTTGTATTTGCCCGGCCCCAGCCAAGTGGTGTGGATGGGTGGCCCATAGCGCAGGCACTCGATGCCCATTTCCTGCACCAGGTCAAAATCCTTCTGCCAGAATTTGTAGTGGCCGCATTTCTCGTACTCATCCAGCCGCAGCCTGCCGTTTTGGATGGTAGGGTTGCTGTTTTCGATGCCAGTAGCGAACAGGAATTGCGGGGCAGCCATGCGCGGGTAGGGTAGGAGAAGGGTGAGAAAAGACGGTAGGCAACTGGCCGAAAACCAATTCGCCCGCGCCTAAGCTCAGCATACGGAGCCGACAGGCTGACAGCTATTGAAAAACGCTCTTTTGCTTATAAATGAACGTTTTGTGAAGAATATCGCCGGGTTGTAAGTAGTGATAAACTGTTACTTATCGCCAAGCCCGCGTGTTGACCGCGAAAATATTTTTTGCGGTCAGCACCAAATAAGCAGGGGCTGTCTACATTTGCAGTGTACTAGTTTAGTAATACACTAAAACGCCGTTGTCATGGTCCGCATTCGCAACCTGCATTTTGGGTACTCGCGCCGGGTACTCCAGCTCGAAAATCTGACGCTTGACTTGGTGCGGGGCCGCATCTACGGCCTGCTCGGTAAGAATGGCGCGGGCAAGTCCACGCTACTCAAGAACCTGGTGGGGCTGGCCTTTCCGCTGTCGGGCACGTGCGAGGTCGATGGCCACGCCGCCGCCCTGCGCCGCCCCGATACCCTGCAAGACCTGTTCTTCTTGCCCGAAGATGTGCGGGTGCCCGCCGTGACGGCCACCCAGTTGGCGCGCAGCACGGGCGGCTTCTACCCGCGCTTCGACGAGGCCGCGTTTCACGAGTACCTGCGTGAGTTCGACGTGCCCGGCCTCACCAAGCTGACCACGCTCTCCTTCGGCCAGCAGAAGAAGGTGCTCATTGCCTTTGCGTTGGCTACCAATACCAGTCTGCTGGTGCTCGACGAGCCCACCAACGGCCTCGACATTCCGAGCAAGGCGCAGTTTCGCAAGCTCGTGTCGCGGGCGCTGGGCGAAGAGCGATGCGTGGTTATTTCCACCCACCAAGTACGTGACCTCGACAACCTTATCGACACCGTGCTGGTGCTGCACGAGCGCCGCATCGTGCTCAACAAGTCGCTGGATGAGCTGGCCGATACCATCAGCTTCGGTACCGCGCCGGCCGGCGCGGCCAGCCCCGACGTGCTCTACGCCGAGCCCTCGGTACGCGGCCAACAGGTGATTCAGCCCAACTCCGGCGGTACGTTCAGCAAAGTCGATTTGGAATTACTCTTCAATGCCCTCACTGGCCCTGACAAGGCCGTGGCTATCTACCTCACGCAGCGTCACCATGAACCAGTTCTTTAGTCTTCCGCGCTTTGGGCGCCTACTGCGCAAGCATACCGCCGAGCAGCTACCAACTTACGCTCTCGGGGCCGCCGTGCTCACGGGCGGCATTTTAGTAGTGCTGGGTTTCCTGGCCTACGTTGGGGGTGGGCTGAGTCGGCTGCAACAGGGTATTTTGTTTACCTTGATGCTGCTGGCGGCGGGCAGCTTTTTCACGAGCCTAGTGCTAGCTCAGTTTGGCGTGGGCAGCCGCGCGGCGCTGGCCCTCACGCTGCCCGCCTCGCACTTCGAAAAATTCCTGGTGGCCTGGCTGTTTTCACTGCCCGTGTTCCTAGCGGTGTTCACGGCCGCCTTTTACCTGGCCGACTGGGTAACGCTAAGCCTGAGTCCGGCGCCCGACGAACTGCTGAACATACTCACGGCTAAGGAGGCTCCGGGGCTGCTCGCCTTTTTCCTGGTGCTGCACGGCGTGGCGCTGTGGGGGAGCATCTTTTTCACCCGGCAGCAATTTCTGAAAACTGCCTTCAGCCTGGTGCTGCTGAGCATTGTGGGGACAGTGGTCAATTTTCGGATAATGAAGGCCTTGATTGGGCCAGTCGTACAGGCGGTATTTCCCTTCGGCTCAGTAAGCCTGCACAACAGCGCCCCCGTGACGCTGCCCGACAACCAGGAGCACTGGTTCAGCTGGTTGCCACTGGTACTGGCGGGGCTGCTGTGGCTGGCCGCCTACGCCCGGCTCACCGAAAAGCAGCTCTAGCTGCCCCTATTTTATGGAATTCAACGAAAACGAAGCTATCTACCTGCAAATCGCCGGCTACGTGGGCGAAAACATTCTGCGCCGGCAGTGGCTGCCCGAGGCCAAGATTCCGTCGGTGCGCGACCTGGCGGCCGAGCTGCAAGTCAACCCCAACACGGTGATGCGCACCTACGAGTTTTTGCAGAGCCAGGGCACCGTGTACAACAAGCGTGGCATCGGCTTTTTCGTGGCCCCCGACGCCGAGCAGACCGTGCAGGCCTACCGTCGCGAGCGGTTTTTGCAGCACGAGCTACCCGCCTTTTTCAATACGATTTCGCTGCTGGGCGTGGGCTTCGAGGAGCTGGCCCGGCGCTACGAACAATTCAAAGCGGCGCAGGCCGCGCCCCTCTCGCCCGTTTCTACCCATGAAAAATAGCACAAAATACCTGCTGGCCGCCCTGCTGGTGCTGCTGGCCTCGCTTACGGCCTACAACATGGCCCTGCACGCTGAGTTTCGCCGGGGTACTTACAAAGACCCACTGCGGGGCTTCACGGCCTTGAGCTTTAAGAACTTTGATGAAGTAGCCGTGCCCGCCGCCAGTACGCTCACCGTCAAGGTAGTAGCCGGCCCCTACGCCGTGCACGTGAGCCCCGACGTGGCCGAGTACGTGCACCTGCGCCAGCAGGGCCGTCGCTTAGAAGTGTCGGCCAGCTTTCCCGCACGCCGGGAATACCTGAATAACCGCCCGCTGCTCGTCATCAGCTGCCCCCGGCTGGCTACGCTGCACGCCGACGCCCGGTACCAGGAGGCCGGCCAGCCGCGGGTAGACCGGGCCTTCGCAATGGGCTACGCGGTGCAGGTGCAGGGCTTTCGGCAGGATAGCCTGACCGTGCTGGCCGACCACGCCAGCCACGTCGAGCTGGCCGACAACCGGCTGGCCTGGCTGCGCGTCGAGGCCGGGACCAGCCCCGGCAGCCGCACCAGCCTGCACGTAGCCAGCAGCAACCACATCGCGGCGGCCAGCTTTAAATTCAACGCGATGAGCGACCTAGAGCTTGATAACACGGCCATCGCGCAGCTCCGGCAACAATTTGGCGACAGCGCCAAGGTGACGCTGACCGGCGCGGCGCTGGGTAGTGCGCTGAAATAGCGTGTTTCTAACCTTCCTTAACAGAATTGGTAAGTAAAAAACGAGTAATTAAAAATGAGCAAGTCATTGACCTGTAAATTTTTAATTGCTCATTTTTTACTTGTTAATGCAGCTTTTTGCCTTCCACTCGGCAATGAGTGTGCAATAGCTAGTCGACGGCTTGTCGGTTGTCCGCCAGGTTATCATCCAGCAAAGAGCCTTCCCAATCAACTACCACCGTCCGGGGCCGTTTGGCCACCTCGATGCTGAGGGTGGTTTTTTCGCCGGTAAAATGATACTTCTGCGCATAGTACGGGGCTGCCGGCAGACTTTGCGAGGTCAGCTGCTGGTCAAACACTGCGATGGTAGCTTCTTCATCTGGAAGCAGAGGGCGGTTGACTAGTTGGTTGGTTTTGCGGATAGTTACTTGAAGCTGGAGCCGAAAATGCCCGTTGGCCAGCGGGTGGCACGCCAGTACGCGCAGGCGGGAGTCGTATATGACAACCTGATTGAGCCCCTCGTCCAGCAGCCGAAGCTGGCGGGCAGAGGCCCCGCGCGCGAGTTCCTGCCGCAGCTCGTTGGGATAGGCGGCAGGACCGGGGTAGCGGTGCCGGGCCAGCAGGCGGCGCAGGGCTTGATCGAAAGCCGCTTCTCCCAGCGCCGCCCGGAGCGATACCAGTACCAGCCCGCCCTTTTGGTAGGCTACGAAGGGCTGCCGGGCCGTGCGTGCCAACGGCATCTCGGGTTCGCCCGCGTTGCGCTGAGCAAAGTATAGGTCGTGATCTAGCAGTAGGTAGCTCCGTAGCCGACGCGGGCCGAAGGTGTTGGCAACGACCATCGCTTCAGTATACTTGGCCAGTGATTCAGTTAATAAGCTCGCTCCGGGGCCGGCCACCGGCACGAGTTGATAGGCCCACCATTGGTGCGCTACTTCGTGGGCCAGCGTCGCATAGCCGAGGGGCACGCGACTGGTATCCCGGAAATCGCCTAGAAAATTTAGTCGCTCGGCGCTGAAAATTAAGCCTGGATACGCGGTGGCCGCGCCCCGGTACTGCGGAATCTCGGCCAGCGTGAGTTGCGCGAGGGGATAGGGACCAAAGTGGTAAGTGCTGTAATCCAGCGCGTCCCTTATCGCCTGCCGCATCGTGGCCAGATTATCCGTGTGGCCGGGGTGATAGCAGAGGCGGAGCACCACGCCTTTGTAGCACTCCTGGCTAACGGCATACCGGGCCGAGCTGAGGGCAAACATAAGCGGAATAGGGCCAGCAGACTTGTAGCGGAAATACCGGCGCGACCCAGCTATCCAGGTGCGCCGTAGCGTGCCAACCGTGGCGACGTACTGGTCGGGCTGCGTCGAAATGGTCGTTTCGAAGTCAATGAGCTGCTGGCGGCTATCAGCGGGTAAGGCAGCGGCGGGGGTGGGTAGCCCATACTGCCGACGGGCCTGGACGTCCAGACTTTCCCACCGGCTCGTGTAGCCGAGCTGCGGCACGTATTTCTCCAGCTCAATGTAGGTACCGTTGCTGACCACGGCGTGCTCGCTATTGAAGGGCATAAAGCCGGAGCGCACGACTGCCAGCGAGAAGTGCAGGCTGGTCTGCTCCCCCGGCCGCAAAGGTCTGTTCAGGGTGAACCAGTGCTGGTGGTAGACGGGGTCCTGCGCGTGGCGTGCACCCGGCACGGTCAAGGTCACCGTGTTTACCTCCGGGTCGATACCGACCCAGATTTTAGTGAGAGGCTGCCCGGTTTTGTTCGTTAGCTGGTAGCTGCCGCGCACCGTGTAGCGTCCGGCGCTGGGGTAGAGGTCAACGGTCGTCTGTACGGCCGTAATAACGGGCTGGGGCAGGCCAGCCAGGGGCCTATATTGTCGTTCGTACCCCAGCTGCCAGCTCAGCTGGTCGGCCTCCGACCGGTAGCGGCCGACTACGTTGGTGGCGTAATAAATGTAGCCGCCCGTGGCCAGCCACAGCAGGCCCGCCGCGGCCGCTAGCCGCTGCCCAGCCGCCCCGCGCCGGGTGGCAACTGCCCGCACCCGCTGCCCCCAGCCCGCTGGCTGCGCGCGCGGCCACCAGCCCACGGTAAGCCAGGCCAGCATGCCGGCCAAGGCGCCCCAATACAGCAGGTACCAGCCAAAGGCAGTGGCATAATGCCCAAAGCCATTCAGGGCCGAGTACGCCAGCGGCGGGGCCGTCGCGTAGCGCAGCAGGTAATGCTCAATGCCCAGCTTGCGACTGAAAATCAGCCCTAAGGCAAGCAGCATATTGAGCAGCAGGCCCAGGTACTTAGTTGGCGTCAGGGTCTGCACAAAAACGGCCAGGATGGCAAACAGCGCCAGCGGTAAGCCGCTGTAGTAGAATAACGACAAGTAGACCGGCAGCTCCAGGTTGGCGTAGCCGTTGGTGAGCTGCACTGCCAAGCCAATACCAATGTTGGCGCTGACCAAGACGGCCACTAGGCTGGACAGGGCCAGGCACTTGGCCGCCCACACGCTGGCGGCCGGTACGGGGGTGCTGTAAAGCAGACCCTGCATATTCGCGGCTTGCTCGCGGCTGAGCAGTTCGGCGGCGTAGAACACCAGGAGTACCAGGGCCAGCCGGGCCGGCCGCAGCTCCTCAACGATGAGGCCCGTGGTGGGATAGGTATGCAGGCCATATGCCCCGTGGAATAGCGTGTCGTTCAGGTCGATGAAGCCGCAAAAGATCCATAGTGCCAGCAGCACCATAAACGGAACGTGCGTGAGCAGCGCGCGGACTTCCAGCCCTAGCTGCCGGTATAACGTGGCCCAGGCGTAGGCGCCACCCCGCACCTGCACCGGGAAGCGGCGGTAGGGCACCCGCGCCAGTGTCGGAGCCGGTGGCTGGCGTTTGGCTGTAAGCACCCAGCCCGCCCGAAAGGAGAAAAGACAGTAGCTGGCCCCGAGAACTACGGCGGTTGCGCCGAGCCACAGTAGGCGATTGAGCAGAAAGAGCCCCTGCAACGGAAACAGCTGGGTATTGCGCTGGGCATCGGTCCAGCGGCGGGTTGCGCTGCAAAAGTCCGCCAGCCCGAAGGGATCGAGTAGCAGGGGGAGGGGGTTGGGCGCGGTGAGCTTTAGGCTGGCCGTGGCCAGCAGTGGCGAATTTCCCAGGATGGAGGCCGTCCAGTACATTATGTAGAGCAGCACCCCGGCCGCGTAGAGCGCCCGCGCATTACGGGTGAGCAAGGCCGTGGCAAAAAGCAGGCTCGCCGGAAAAAGAAGATTGGGAATGCCCAGGATGACCAGCGGCTGCCAGTAATACGCGGCCCGGAACGGCCCGAGCTGGCTGGCATCGAGCAGCCAGCAGCCGGCCAGCAGGCCCAGTACGGCTAGGCCCAGCAAGCAAACTAGCGCCAGCACCAACCCCAAAAATCGGCTCAGGAAATAGGTGCGCTTCCTCACCGCCGTGGCCAGTACTATGGCCTCCAACTGGTAGGTCGTATCGCGCAGAACTACATTGGCGCAGAACAGGGTCGTGGCGAAAATGGCGAACAGCGAGAGCAAGCCCACCAGCAACGCTCCGACGTAGGGCGCGTTCTGGTGCATGGCTGGCCCACCATAGCGGCCCCGTACGGCGAGCATACCCAGGCCGAAAAACACCAGCGCGGCCACGCGAAACGTGAGCTGGCGAGCGTGGTACGCCAGCTCAAAGCGCAGCAAGGCCCTCAGCATGTGGCTGCCTCCTTCCCGGGCCGCTGGGCACCAAACAAGGCCGAGAAATAGACTTCTTCCAGGCCCGGCTCCACCACCTCAAGCCGCCGTCGGGCCGCTGGTCGCAACGTACATACAGTGCCAGCTGCCCCCCAACCAGGCGCGTAGAAATGACCTGGAAAGCCGCTTGGTAGGTGGGTAGCGTTTCTTTCGCGATGATTTTGCGCCATACCTGCCCAGCCAATTGCCCCATCAGGTCGGCCGGCTTGCCTTGCAGAATGACGCGGCCGGCGGCCAGCACGGCCATGGCCGGGCATAGGTCGTGCACATCCTCCACAATGTGGGTAGAGAGCACCACTACCACTTGCTCGCCGAGCTCGCTCAGTAGGTCGTGGAAGCGGTTGCGCTCTTGCGGGTCGAGGCCCGCCGTCGGCTCGTCCACAATCAGCAGCTGCGGGTTGCCCAGCAGGGCCTGCGCGATGCCGAAGCGCTGCCGCATCCCGCCGGAAAAGGTACTGACGGCCTGCTTGCGAACGGCGTACAGGTTGGTTTGCTGGAGCAGCGCCAACACCTGCTCGCGGCGCGCCTGCTTGTTGAGCACGCCTTTGAGTACCGCCAGATAATCCAATAAGTCCAAAGCCGATACCTTAGGGTACACGCCAAAATCCTGGGGCAGGTAACCCAGGTAGCTGCGTAGGTGCTGCGGCTGGTCAAGGACGTCGTGCCCGTCGAAAAAAATCTGGCCGCTGTCGGGGGGCTGCAAGGTAGCCAGGGTGCGCATGAGGGTAGATTTGCCCGCCCCATTCGGCCCGAGCAGCCCGAATAACCCGTTGGTGATGGTGAGCGAAACGTCTGCCAGCGCTGGCGCGCCGGGACCGTAGCTTTTAGTGATGTGCTGAATGCGGAGTCTACTCATCGTGGCAGCCCGTTAAGGTGGGCTGGCCACAAAGGAGCGGAGGGGCCGTCGGCGCCTCAACTATACATGACGTAGTGCTCGGTTGGTCGGCTAAACGACCCGGGCAGCCAGCTAAAAGACTGGGTGGCCGTTCGTCACGGTTTGCCAGCCGTTCATCCTTAAAAGTTGGTCAAACTGCTTTTAAAACGGTTTCTTTACCCATTTACTTGCCGTGCGCACTTCTACAATTCCGGCCAGCCGGTGGGACCACTACCAGGATCTAGGATTTTTTGTCGGTTTATTGCTGTGGCTGGGAATAATTCAGGCGCGGTACCTGGCTCTGCCAGTTTCGCCTTGGCTGGCCTTTGGAGCGGCCCTGTTGCGACTGGCTCCCGTGCAGTTGCCGGGGCTGCTCTTTGCCTGGCGCAAAGCCCACCTGCGCCAGGCGCTGCCGGCCCGGCAGTACTGGCTGTGGTGGGGCTGCTGCTTTGGCGTGGCTCTGCCGCTGCTTACCGGCATTTGCGTGGGGCTGTACCCAGGGGCCAGTGGGGGCGGGCAGGTGCTCGTCGGGGCGGGAAGCAGCCTGTTGCTGGAGCTACTCCTCATGGCCAACGCCTACTATCATCGGCGGGTATCTCATAGTCCCTGGCTGCAAAGAATAGGCTTTGCCCAGGCGCTCTTCAGCAGCCTCGTGCTGCTGGCGGGGGCGCTGGCCGCGCTGGCGGTATCGAGCCTGCCAAATCCGGCTTCTTACAACGAGCGGGGCGAATTGCTCATTGGCTTTGCGTTTAGCCTGCCCCAGGTAATACGTCACTTCGGTACGTTTCTGAGCTTTGGCGGGCAGTTTCTGCTGATGTACCTAGCTGGTTATGGGCTGTTTTACCTCAATAGTCGCTGGCTGGTGCCGCGGGTATTGCAGCCGCACGGTCTGTTCCGCTACGGCCTGAGCGTACTGGCCGCCGTAGCCCTGCTTTACCCGCTACTCGGGCAGTTAATTGCCTGGCTGCCCATCAACCACGTAATGGGTAACATATTGCCAGGCAATCCTTTTAGTCTGGAAAATGCGGCGGCGGCCCTGGCCATCATGTTGCTCAGCCTGCCCGTCGTGCTGGCTCTGCACGCCAGCCGACAAAACAGCCGGATACTGGCCCTGGAAAAAGAGCAGGCCCAGTCGGAGCTGGAGTTACTCAAGCAGCAGCTCAATCCCCACTTTTTCTTCAATACGCTGAATAATCTGTACGCCCTGAGCCTGCGGCAAGCCCAGCAGACGCCCGAAGGCATTATGCGGCTGGCCGAGCTCATGCGCTACGTCATCTACCGGGGGCCGCAGCCGCACGTCGCCGTTGGGGAAGAGGTGAGTCATATCGCGGACTACGTAGAGCTGCAACTCCTGCGCCTGCGCCAAAAACTGCATTTCCACTTCACGCAGGACCTCGGCGACGCTTCCCGGCCTATTGCGCCGCTCCTGTTGATTGTACTGGTCGAAAATGCCTTCAAGCACGGCGTTGAATCGGCCGAGGAAGACGCCCACCTGCGCCTGGAACTGCGCGAGGCGGCCGGGCAGCTTTATTTTCGGTGCGAAAATTCGCTGGCTGCTGCTGCCGGTCGCCCGGCGGGTATCGGCTTGCGCAACTTACGGCGGCGGCTCGCCCTGCTCTACCCGGCCAAGCACAAGCTGACTACGGGCAGGACCGAAACCACTTTCACGGCCGAGCTACTCCTGGATCTGGTATGAAGCTGCGTTGCTTAGTAGTTGATGATGAGCCGCTGGCGCACGACGTTATTCGGCAATATGCCGCAGATATTCCCTTTCTGGACATCGTAGGGCACTGCTACCGGGCCACCGAAGCGCTGGAGTTTTTAAGCCAGCAGCCCGTCGATCTGCTTTTCCTCGACATCCGGCTGCCTAGGATAAATGGGCTGGAACTGGCCAAAACCCTGCGGCAACCGCCGCTTATCGTCGTGACATCCGCGTACGGAGAGCATGCGCTGGAAAGCTTTGAGCTGGAAGTGTGCGACTACCTGCTCAAGCCATTTCGGTTCGAACGCTTTTTAAAGGCCGCGACCCGGGCGCTGGCCTTGCATGCGCTACGGCAGCCCCCGCCGGCCCCTGCTCCGCTCCCCGGGCCAAGTGCCAGCCATACCCCGACGCAGCTCTACCTCAAAGTAGATAAGCGGCTGGTGCAAGTCGAGTTGGCGGCCGTATGCTACCTGGAAAGCCTGGGCAATTACGTGAAAGTATGGACGAACCAACAGTACTGGCTGACACCCCGCACGCTAAGCAGCTTTGAGGGCCAGCTGGGTGGAGAAACGTTTGTGCGTACCCATAAGTCATTCATTGTTAACAAGAGTCATATTGCCTACCTGGAAGGCCGAGTCATTCACTTGCACAATGGCAAGCAAGTGCCCATCGGCAAAAACTACCGCCACGCCGTGCAGCAGTTCATGAGCCCGTAGCCGATCAGTACGCTGCTTGGCTAGGCCCGTTCCAGCCTATCCTGTAGCGAACGTGAAGCCGCAGCCGGCCGTAAAGCGGTACTCCTTTTCCGCTTCATCGCCCGGCTGGCCCGGGCCTCGTACATGTCCAAAAAATCAGTTTCCGATATTATCGTCGATACCATTCAGGCCGCCGGGGTTACCCGCGTGTTCGGCCTGGTGGGCGACTCGCTCAACGGCATCACCGATGCCATCCGCGCCCGCGAGGGCATCGAGTTTATTCAGGTGCGGCACGAGGAAGCGGGTGCCTTCGCAGCCGGGGCGGAGGCCTACCTCACCCACGGGCTGGCCGTGTGTGCCGGCTCGTGCGGGCCGGGCAATACGCACTTGCTCAATGGCTTGTTTGACTGCCACCGCTCGCGGGTGCCGGTGCTGGCCATCGCCGCCCAGATTCCGAGTGTCGAGATTGGCAGCGGGTATTTTCAGGAGACGCACCCCGAGCGCATTTTCCGCGAGTGCAGCCATTACTGCGAGGTCATTGCCACGCCCGACCAGGCCGTGCGGGTAGTCGAGTCGGCCATTCAGGCGGCGCTGGGCATGGGTGGGGTGGGGGTGGTAGTCGTGCCCGGCGACATTGCCCACCTCGAAGCCGAAGCGCCCGAGCCGCGCCTGCCTAGCCTGGGCCACGCCAGCGCGCTCGTGCCCGCCAGCACCCAGCTGGCCCGCGCCGCCCAGGTACTCAACGACTGCGAGAAAGTGACCATCCTGGCCGGCGTGGGCTGCGCCGGCGCCCATGCCGAGCTGCTGCAAATAGCCAGTGCCCTGCAAGCGCCCGTGGTACACGCCCTGCGCGGTAAAGAATGCGTCGAGCCCAACAACCCGTACGACGTGGGTCTGAGCGGCTTGCTGGGAATGCCCGCCGGCTACCACGCCCTCATGGATGCCGACGGCATCCTGATGCTGGGGACCGACTTTCCCTACCGCCAGTTTTTCCCCGATGATGCCCGCGTGGTGCAGGTCGATACCCGGCCGCTGCACCTGGGCCGCCGCACTCGCGTGGAGGTGGGCTTGCACGGCACCGTGGCCGAGACCGTGCAGCAGCTCCTGCCGCTGCTCAAGACCCGCACCGACGACGCCCACCTCAAAGCTGCCCAGCAGCGCCACCGCGACGACGAGCAGAATCTGGCCGAGCTGGCTACCGGGGAGCCCGGCGCGGCTACCCTGCACCCCCAGCACGTAGCCCGCCTGCTTGACGAGCTCAGCCACGATAACACCATTTTCACCTGCGACGTGGGCACGCCCACCATCTGGGCCGCCCGCTACCTGCACATGAATGGGCACCGGCGCCTGCTGGGCTCCTTCGTGCACGGCAGCATGGCCAATGCGCTCTCGCAGGCCATCGGCGCGGCCCTGGCCTACCCCGGCCGGCAGGTAGTGGCCCTGTGCGGCGACGGTGGCCTGGCCATGCTGCTGAGCGAACTGCTCACGCTGCGGCAATTGCAAGTGCCAGTGAAAGTTATTGTCTTCAATAACAATGCCTACGGCTTTGTCGAGCTCGAAATGAAAGCCGCTGGCACCCTCGAATACGGCACCGGCCTCGACAATCCCGACTTCGGGGCGCTGGCCGAGGCGGCGGGTATCAAGGGCTACCGCGTGAGCGACCCGGGCCAGCTGGAAGGCGTGCTACGCGAGGCCCTGGCCCACGACGGGCCGGTGGTAGTAAACGCCCTTGTCAATCGCGAGGAGCTGAGTATGCCGCCCCACATCGAGGTAGCGCAAGCCAAAGGCTTCAGCCTCTACGCGCTGAAGGCACTGATGAACGGCCGGGGCAGCGAGTTGGTAGACCTGGCCAAAGCCAATTTATTTCGCTGATTCTTAACCAGCCAAGACGTTGCGCATGAGCGGGCGAATAGGTAAGGAGCTTCGGGGCTCTTTACTTATTCGCCCGCTCGTTTAAGTACACCTCCAGCATGGGGTAGCCGCCGGGGCCGGGGGCGGCGCGGTCGGCGGGGTTGCGGGGGTTGAGTTGGTGGGCTTGCTCCCAGGCGTCGGGCATCCCGTCGTGGTCGGTATCGGCGGGGGCAGAGGCGGCTTCCAGCACCGGCCAGGCCGCTTGCGACACGCGATAGGGTGTGCCGTGGGGGTAGCCGCCCTGCACATCGATGAGGCGGCCGGTGCGGGTACGAACCTCGCGCACGAGGCGTTGGTCGAGGGTGTCGCGCCGGGGACGGCTGGCCCCGGCGTCAGCTAGTACGAGGTCGTAGGCCTGGGCGGCGGAGTGGGTAGCCACGGGCCCCAGGTTGAAGGGCTGGCTGGCCTTGGCCAGCGCGGTATCGGCGCGGGTGCCGCCGTTCATGTCAACGCCCCGCCAGTTGTGGGCGGTTACGTCGGCGCTGGCTTCCTGGTAGTTGCCAGCCAGGTAAAACTTGCCGTAGGGTAGGGGGTTGCTGCCTTTGTCGAGCTTGTAGGGGTTCAGCAGCCGCTGGCGCACGGTGGGCCGGGTGCTGGGGCCGGGCTTGTAGTAGTTGTTGACAATATTGTAGTTACCCCCCTCGCCGGCGTACACGTTGTTTTCGCCCCAGTCGTAGATGACGTTGTTGCGGAAATCACAGTTTTCGTAGCCCGCCGAGTGGGTGTAGCGGCTGCCGTTGAAGCGCGGCGTGCGCGAGTTGCAGTGCACGAACAAGTTGTGGTGCATGCTGGCGTGCTGCCCGCCCCAGATGCCGCCGTAGCCGTGGTGCTCAAAATCGGCATCGCCCTGCTCGAAGTGGTAGGAGTAGTTGAGCGGCGGCCCGATGAGGTTCCACTGCAAAGTAGTGCTGTCGCCCTCGTACACCGAAAAGCACTCGTCGGTGCTCCAGCTCATGGAGCAGTGGTCGATGACGAGGCGGTGGCAGCGCTGCCCCCCAAAGGCGTCGTCGCCGCCCGCCCCGTCCTTAAAGCCCTGATTCTGATTTTTATCGCCCATCCGAAAGCGCAGGAAGCGCACTACCACGTTGTTGGCCTTCACCTGCACCGGGTAATCGGCCAGGCAGATCCCCCCGCCGGGGGCCGACTGCCCGGCGATGGTGGTATTGGCCCGGCCGATGGTAAGCGGGGCCAGCAGGTGAATGGTGCCCGCCACCCGAAAGACGATGGTGCGGGCCGGGGCCTTCTGCTCGCTCAGCTGCACGGCGTAGCGCAGGCTGCCGGGTTGGTTGTCGTCGAGCAGGTTGGTGACTTCGAGCACCGTGGTGGGGGCCGCCGCCGTGCCGCGCCCACCGCTGGCAAAGCGCCCCGCGCCCTCGGCTCCCGGAAAAGCCAGCAGCGGCGCGGGGGCCGAAGGCGTGGCCAGGCGCAGACCCCAGCCCGCGCCCATTGTAGTCAGCAGTAGCGCGTGGCGCAGCCCAAAGCCCAGCAGCATCGGCAAAAAATCACTAAAAAGGGTGGGAATAACGGGAGTAGGAAGCTGCAAAGATGCCCGAAATATGCCCGGCTAGCCCGGTCGCTACGCCCGGAGCGGCGCTTTTCTTTGCGCAATCGTTGTCGGCAACGTTGCCAACGAACCGGCCCCCCAGCCGCTGGCACTGCCAGCGGCTGGGGGGCCGTCCTCACGCTTCGGCGATTCCCGCACCGCCTATTCTTTGTGCAGGCGCAGAGCTTGGCGGAACGCCGTGCCATCGGCCTGGGTGCCCGTCACAAGGACTGTGAGCAGGCCGGGGGGCAGGGCGTTCAGGTCGAGGCTGGGGGCCTGGCCGCCGTTCATGGCCAGGCGCTGGAGCTGGCGGCCGGTGGCGTCGAGAATCTGCACCTGGTAGGTAGTCGTGGCGGGCAGCGTGCTCAGGTCGAGGGTGGTGCTGGCCTGGGCGGGGTTGGGATAGAGGCCAGCCTGGCCCACCGTACCCGTTTCGCCGAAGCTCACCGTCCGCACTGGCGAGTAGGTAGCCGTACCATTCTCATCTACTTGGCGCAGACGGTAGTAAGCCAGGCGCGCCCCGCTGTTCTGGTCCACGAAGCCGTAGGTGGTAGCCGCAGATTTGGTACCCTGGCCAGCCACGCTGCTCAGCTTAGCGAAGGTGGTGCCGTCGAAGCTGCGCTCCACGTCGAAGTAGGCGTTGTTGACTTCCGAGGCGGTCGTCCAGGCCAGGCGGGCGCTGCGGCTGCCGGGGATGGCCTGGGCCGTGAACTCGGACAGTTGCACCGGCAGCGGAGCCAGCAGGTTGGCCGTCGAGGCACTGGAGGTGCGCTCCGAGACGCTGATAATCCACCCATCGCCGAGGTGCGTGCTGGCGTTGTCGCCGTGAATGATCCCGCCCGAGGCCGCCGGGCGCAGGTACAGCCGGAAGGCCAGTTTGGTAATGCTTTTGCCGGAGGTCATCACCAGTACCGAGCCGCTGGCGGCCCCGGCCCCCGTGGCCCCGTCGGGCGCGGCCGCCGTGTTGGTGATTTGGGTAGTGCTAACCGCGAGCTCGGCCGAGCCGCTGAGGCGGGAAAGCGTAACGCCGGTAGTGAGCAAGTCCAGCTCGGTGGTGTAGCCCGTCTTTACGTTGTTGATGGTGAAGGAGCCACCCAGGCCGGTGAGGTGCACTACCGGGTTGACCATCGGCCTGTTGAATGAGATGGTCAGGTCGGCAAACTGGTAGCGGGGCGAGTTGGCGGGCATGTTTGCCAGCAGGGGCTCGACCGAGGTGAACACCTCAATACCGCTGTTGGCCGCCACGTCGATGCCGCCGCTCACGCCGCTGGTCGAGGTGTAGTTGCCGTTGCTGGAGGCACCCACGGCGTTGAGCAGCGGGAACAGCGGGAAGGCCGGGGCCGTGCCGCTCGTAGTCGAAAGGCCCGAGCCAAAGGCCACCCCCGCCCCGCTGGCGATGCGGCTGGTGGGGAGCGTATACTGTTGGTTGCTGAGCGAGAAAGTCGTCGTGGTAGTCGGCGAATAGCTCGTCATCGTGTTAGAAGACGGGTTGGTGGTGTTGTTCTGGAACGTCACTACCTGGGCGGCGGCCGTGGGGCCGCTGGCCGTCGTGTTGCCGGCACCGGGGGCAAATTCCAGGGTGGGCGTCTGGGCCAGGGCGGCGGTGCCGCTTACAGTGGCCAGCAGGAGCAGAAAAGAGCGCAGCGAGGTAAACATAATTGATAGGAGCGGGGAAGCGAAGGGTGGGTAGTTTTTTGCGTGTAATCACCGCTTGGCTGGGGCGCATCTTACCCCCGCTGGACCTTTGTCCTGCCTTGATAGTCAGTGCGTTCTGATTACATTACAAAGGTAGATTTTGCCCTTGCCGCCATTTTCCCATTCTCGCTCAACGTCACCCCTCATCCCACGAACCAGGCGTTTTTGTGCGTGAAGGGTTTTAGTGCGAAAGATTAAACAAGGCTAAATCGAATTAGCGCCCTCCCAGTCTTGCTGAATCAGCCCAAAATGCCGTACGGCCGCCGGAGCTTCGGTGGGAAGCTCCGGCGGCCGTACGGCAGTTGATTAGCTAACGTCTTACCCTCTAGCGCGTCGCAGGCTCAGGTAATCGAGGTAGTACAGGACTTTCACCGACACGTTATTGTTGTGCGGGGTGTTAGCCACGTTGGCGAGGTTGTCGAAGTAGAGCGGAGTGGCCTCGTTGCCGAGCAGGTAGCTGGCGGTGGCATCCTTCCACACCAGGCTCACCTGCGAGCCGGGGGCAAACCACCACACCAGGGCGGCATCCACGTTGAAGGCGCTGAAGCTGTTGTCGTGGTTGCGGTCGTAGCCGGGCAGCTGCTCTTCCGGCCCGCCGGGCCGCAGCCGGATGAAGTCAAAGTAATGCACTGTGCTTAGGTAGTGGCGCACGCGCATCGTAAACGACAGCCGGTTGGTGAAGGTGTAATTGGTAGTCAGCGTGTTGGTAAACGTCGATACCTTGCGGCGACCCAGCAGCGGGTCGGCCCCCAGGATGTCGCTGTAGAGCTGGTCGATGGGCAACGAGAGGTCAAAGCCGTCGTTCACGTAGCCCACCTGATTCATTTTTAAATTATAATCGAAGGAATACCGAAAATTCAGCTGGTTGTTGACGCGGTAGCGCGGGCTCAGCGTGAGGCCGTAGCCGGCACGGCGCGGGCGCTCCAGGCGGCCGTCGAGCTCGTAGAGGCGAATGCCGGCGTTCACGTCGTAGGCTAGCTTCTTGCGGTAGTCGGAGGAAGCGTAGTAGCCCAGGTTGCAGCTGGCGGGAATGCGCACGTAGTAGTCGCCCAGCGGCGCGGTGCGCGGCTCGTAGTAGTCGTGCTTGGCCAAATCGACGTTCACGTTGAAGCCCGTCGATAAGAAGTTCTTGGTGAACGTGGTATTGAGGCTGCCATAGAGGCCGGCGTCTTGGTAGAGCAGCGGCCGAAACAGCAGCGACTGGTACGCGCCGAGCGAAGTGTAGAGGTTGTTGACCTTCCAGAAAGGCTGGTACTTATTATAGCTGACGGTGGCCGACTGGCTCACGTTGTTGTTGCCGAACAGGATGCCCATGTCGTTGGGATTGTACGTGTTCGACTCGATGCCGTGGTCCACGTTCCAGAGCCAGTTGCCCGAAATCTTGCCGTAGTTGAGGTAGTACTTGTAGCCGCTGCGGTCGCTCACCGGCGCTTCGCTGAACATGGCCTGGCCGCGCCGCTGTGAGTAGTTGAGCTGGCCGCTGAAGGCGTGCTCGTTTTTCGTATCCACGAGGCGAAACAGGCCGGCCGTCACGTTGGCGTCGTAGGTGGTGCCAGCCCGCGTTACGTTGGTGTTGATGAGCGACACGTAGGAGTTGTGCGGCAGGCTCTGGTCGAGCACCACGATGTTGTAGTTGGTCAGCGGCTGGGTCATCACCTCGCGCTGCTGGCCGCTGGCCGAGTCCTGCACCGTGGCGTAGGCGGGGGCCGACAGGGCATTGAATACGCCCACGCCCAGCCCCTTACTGGTGCGCCCCGACACTTTGGTGGCATTGATGAGGCGCGTCACGCCGGGATTTTTATATACAAACTCGCCCTTGCCCAGCTGCCCACTCACGTTGTTGAAGCCCAGCGGCTGCGCGCCCACCCGCCGCGAGTAAAACAGCCCCCCCTTATTAAATAGCTCGGTACCCTCGGTGAAAAAGGCCCGGTTTTCCTGGTACTGCACCTCGAAGGGCGAGAGGTTGAGCACCTGGTTGTCGCTGATCGTCTGCCCAAAGTCGGGGATGAGCGTGGCGTCGAGCGTGAAGCTCTCGTTGATGCCCCACTTGATGTCGGCCCCGGCGTTGAAGCTGGTGCTCAGGTTACGCCGGCCCTGCTCATTATACGGATAGTGGTTGGCGTAGGCACTCACGTAGGGCGTGAGCGAGAGGCGCAGCGGCGGGTGCAGGTTTTCGAGGTTGGTGAGCTCACCCCACTGGTTCACGAAGCCATCGACGGCGGGCTTCACCTCATTCCAGAAAAACTGCTGGTTGTCTTTCTTGCGCTGTCGCATGAAGTTGACGCCCCAGGTTTGCACCGGGGCCTGGGCAAAGCGCAGGGCCGAGTACGGAATCCGAATTTCGACGCTCCAGCCCTTGCCGCCGGGCAGCGGAGCCACGCGGCTGTCCCACACGGCGTTCCAGGCAAAATCCTCGCCGTTGGCGGGCGAGTAGCGGCTGTCCATCTGCACGCCCGTGCTCAGCACGATGAAGCCGTAGCCGTTGAGGTGGTCGCGGTAGGGGTCGATGAATAGGCCGAAGAAATCGGTGTTGCCCCCGTTGTCGCGCTGCGTCAGCTCGCGTCGGATGCTGTCGGGGCTGGCCTCTACCATCTTGGCGCTCACGTACAGGGCCGCGTCGTCGTAGAGCACCCGCACCTCGGTGGGCAGGCGCTCGGGCCGGCCGGGCCGGGGCCGCTGCTCGGTAAATTTACTCGCCACCGGGGCGCTGGCCCAGGCGGCCTCATCGGCCAGGCCATCGAGCTTGATGGGCGTGGTCAAACGCTGGGCGGCCAGCTGGCGGCGCGGTGCGGCGGTGGGAGTGGGCGAGCTTTTTTGGGCGGCTACCGGCGTAGTTGCGCCCAGGCAAAAACAGGCCAGCAGCACGCTCCACAGCCAGCATTTGACTCGTAAAAAAAACATGAGAAGGAAGTGAAGTAACGTTCGGCCGGGCATAGACACGCGGGGTGGGCCGGGCGTTGTCTGGGGCAGTGCTTTTTTGCTGATTTCTAAGATTTCGCGCAGTGTTTCGGGGTGTTAAAGCGCAGGGTCTCGCAGTGTTTTTCTCGGATAGAACACTGCGAG
>CAJYVK010000269.1 GCA_913778455.1 uncultured Hymenobacter sp.
GCAGTACCAAGCCGAGTTTCCGCCAGTTCTACGGCCAGGACCAGGCGCTGACCTTCCAGGGCTATCTCAACTACGCCAATACCTTTGGTAAGCACGCCTTTACGGGGCTGGCCGTAGTGGAGTCACGCCGCCTATACCACCAGCAGTTTCAAGCCAGCAAAATCAACTACAACACGTCGATTGACGAGCTGGACTTTGGCGGGCCAGCCGCCTCGGATGCCACCAACGGCGGTTCGTCGTACATCACCAAGCAGATTGGCTACATCTACCGGGCCAGCTACGCCTACGACGACCGCTACCTGCTGGAAGCCACGGGTCGCTACGACGGGAGCTACCTGTTTGCCCCCGGCCGCCGCTTCGGCTTCTTCCCGGCCTTCTCGGCGGGCTGGCGCCTGAGCGAAGAATCGTTCCTGAAAGACCGCGTAACCTGGCTCGATAACCTGAAGGTGCGGGCTTCGTGGGGCCAGTCGGGGGCCTACCCCTACATCAACGGCAACATCGCGGCCTTCGAGTACCTGAGCCCGTACTCGCCCTACAGCCCCGGCGCAGTGCTCGACGGGGCCCCCACCCAGGGCCTGTACGAAGTGCGCCAGGGTAACCCCGACATCACCTGGGAGCGGGCCAACAAGACCGACATCGGCCTCGAAGCCACGCTGTGGAAGGGCTTGCTGAACGTGGAAGTCGACTTTTTCCACGAGAAGCGCGCCAACGTGCTGACCTCGCGCAGCAACGTGCTGCCCGGCGAGTACGGCATCGGCGTGGGCCTGGTAAATGCCGGCGTGATTACCAACCGCGGCGTGGACCTGACCATTCGCACCTCGCGCCACTTCGCGAAGAACTGGAACCTCGACGTGACGGGTACGCTGACCTACGCCCGTAACAACCAGGAGCAGATTTACGAGAACAGCGCTACGTATAATAACCCCAACCGCCGTATCTCGGGGCGGCCCATCGGCACGCAGTTTGGCTTGCAGGCGCTGGGCTACTTCACGGCCGACGACTTCCAGGCCGACGGCAGCACGCTGAAATCCGGCATTCCGACGCCGACCTTTGGCCCGGTGCGAGCCGGTGACATCCGCTACGCCGACCTCAACGGCGACGGGAAAATCGACGCTAACGACCAGACCGTGATTGGCCGCCCGCGCACCCCGCAGCTCGTGTACGGCCTGGCCCCGCGTCTGACCTATAAGAACTTCGACCTGGACGTATTGGTGCAGGGCGCGGCCCTGAGCAACCTCTACCTCACCGGCCCCATCGTGTGGCCCTTCGACGCCTCCAGCTCGGCTACCGAGCTGCAATTCAACGAATACTGGCGCCCCGACCGCACCAACACGCTGTACCCGCGCCTGACCGGCACGCCCACCAGCAACAATACCCAGGGCTCGTCGTGGTGGATTCGCAACGCGGCTTACGTGCGCCTCAAGAGCTTCGAATTCGGCTACACCTTCAGCAGCGCCACGCTGCACAATGCCCTCAAATCGGTACGCATCTACGTCTCGGGTCAGAACCTCGCCACTTGGACGCCCTACATCCGCGAAACCGTGGACCCCGACCAGAGCGGTACCAATCGCAACTACTTCCAGCAGCGCGTCTTCTCGCTGGGGGCCAATGTTAACTTCTAATTATTCCCAGCCATGAAATCTCTTAAGCTACGGCCCTGGACTACTGGTCTGCTGCTCGGTGCCCTGGTGCTGACGGGCGGGTGCAAAAACGACGACTTTCTGAACGTCACCCCCAAGAACGCGCTCAACGAAGCCAACGCCTACGCCAGCGAAACCAACGCCGACCTCATCGTAAACGATATCTACACCAATATCCCTGACGTTTATAACAGCTACCAAATCACCGAAGGCTATACTGACAACGGCTTCTGCGGGGCCTCGTGGCTCACGGGCCAGAGCTTGGTGAAAGCGGGGGCCATCTCGGCCAACAACCTGCCTACCGGCCCCGACAACTGGTGGAACTGGGGCGAAGTGTACGGCAACATCCGCAAGTGCAACCTGTTCCTGCAGAACGTCAACAAGTACTCGGCCAACTTCTCGGCTTCTTGGAAAAAGCAGCGCGTGGCGGAAGTGCGCTTCATGCGGGCTTTCTTCTACACCTCGCTGGCTACCAACTATGGCGGCGTACCGCTCATCGACAAGCCGCTGAGCGACTCCGATGGCTCGGACCTGCTGACGCCCCGCAGCAGCATGGACGCTACTGTGGCTTTCATCGCGGCCGACTGCGACGCCGCCGCTGCCGACCTGCCGCTGAACTCGATCAAGAAGGGTGATGGCCGCCCCACCAAGGGCTCGGCCCTCACGCTCAAGGGTTGGGTGCAGCTGTACGCGGCCAGCCCGCTGCACAACGACAGCAACGACAAGACCAAGTGGGCCGCCGCCGCCGCCACCAACAAGCAGGTGATGGATTTGGGCGTCTACTCCTTGTTCTCGGACTACGCGGCGATGTTCCTCATTGAGAACAACGACAACAGCGAGGTTATTTTCAATAAAGAGTACATTCCCGTCATTGCCGGCCACGCCCGCGAGGGGATGCTCGGGCCGGTGTACGTGAAGGGCGTGCAGCAGAGCTGGGGCAGTATCGCGCCCACCCAAAATCTGGTCGATGACTACCTGATGAGCAATGGCCTGCCCATCACCGACCCCAACTCGGGCTACGACCCCAACAACCCCTACGCCAATCGCGAGAAGCGCTTCTATCAGTCCATCGTGTACGATGGCTCAACCTGGCAGGGCGATGTGATCACGACCCGCGTGGGGGGCAACAACGCCATCGACATCAACTCGACCAGCGACGTTTCGAATACGGGCTATTACTTCCGTAAAACGCTGGACGAGCGCATTATCGCCCAAACCAGCCGGGCGCAAAACTCGGGCGGCTCCAATTACATCATCTTCCGCCTGGGTGAGGTGCTACTCAGCTACGCCGAGGCGCAGAACGAGGCCGTTGGCCCCGACGCCAGCGTGTACAGCGCCCTCAACCAGCTACGCACCCGCTCGGGCCTGCCTAACCTGGCCACCGGCATGAGCCAGAGCGACATGCGCGCTTACATCCGCCGCGAGCGCCGCATCGAGCTGGCCTTCGAGGAAAAGCGGTGGTTTGACGTGCGCCGCTGGCAGATTGCGGGCGGTACCAACGGGGTGATGAATACGCCTTCTTACGGGATGCTCATCAATTCTGCCGGCACCAGCTATACCAAGGTGAATGTGTTGGAAAATAAGTATTTCAACTTCCAAAACCTGATGCCCCTCTGGCAGGGTGACCTGGCCAAGAACACCAAGCTGACCCAGAATCCCGGTTATTAATTCTGACCAGTAAGTAAGTTGCCAACACAAATGGGTTGCGAGGGCCGTGAGGCTTTCGCAACCCATTTTTTGCTTAAGGGCAGGCGCAGTTGCGACCCCTGGCTGGGTCGGGTGCCTACGCCGCGTGCAGAATAGCGTAGAGCGAAGCGCCCGCAATCAGTACCCACAGCCCCGTGCCTAGCGCGTAGGGCCGCCAGCCCACTGACCGCACCACCCGCATCGACAAACCAGCGCCAATAAAGAAGAGCGTTATGGTAAGACCGATTCTGGCTAGGTGGCCCAGCAGCGGCCCCAGCGCGCTGGCACCGGGCATAAAGGCGGGTGCGTAGGTATTGAATAGCATCGCCAGCACGAAGCCGAAGATGAAGTACGGAATGGGTATTTTCACGCCTTTCTGCTTGAATAAGAAGGCAGTGCCGAAGGCCACCGGAATAATCCAGAGCGCCCGGGCCAGCTTCACGGTAGTGGCCACGGCCAGCGCCTGGCTGCCGTAGGCCGCCGCCGCCCCCACGACGGAGCTAGTGTCGTGAATGGCAATGGCACACCACAGGCCAAACTGCTGCTGGCTCAGGTGCAAGGCGTGGCCGACGGGCGGAAAGGTGAATAAGGCCAGCGCGTTGAGTACGAATACTGTGCCCAGGCTCACCGACATTTCTTCGTCCTTGGCCCCCAGCACCGGCCCCACCGCCGCAATGGCCGACCCGCCGCAGATGGCCGTGCCGCACGCAATGAGGTGCGCCACTCGCCGGCCCAGCCCCAGCCACTTACCGGCGAAGAAGCCCAGCCCGAGCGTAGCCAGAATGGACGCCACCGTGAATAAAATCCCGGCGCGGCCCGCCTGCACGGCAGCGTGGGCATTCATCCCAAAGCCTAGCCCGACGACGGAAAATTGCAGCAGCTTACTCGCAAAGCGCTTGGTGAGCGCCGCAAAAGGATTACCCAGCGTTTGGGCCAGTACCAAGCCCAGCCCCAGGGCCACGGGCGGCGAGGCCCAGGGCGTCAGGCAGAAGACTAGCAGCAACCCGAATACCACCTGCCGCAGCGTGATGACTCGTCCGGCTACTAGATGCGGGGTATGAAAATGCCGGAGAAAACCGCCGTCCCTGGTACGCGCTGTTGAGGCTGTAGCCGCTGGTTGAGTGGGCAGGGAAGGCGCAAATGAAGTGGGTGGGAGAGGTAACATGAGTCGCAGCGACTATTTCTGCGACAAAATTACGTAACGCACTAAGTTATAGATTATTGAAAAATGTTATGAAAAATAACCAAAGGTTATGCAGAGGCTTTTGCTGGTGTTATGAAAGCACCTGTAATGCAGACTTTTTGAGAAATAGGTAAACTACCCCCGCCCGTCATGCTGAGCCTGCGAAGCATCTTATCGGGTGAGAAAGGATCGCGCAATGGTGAGTAGATGCTTCGCAGGCTCAGCACGACAGTACGTGCTGAGAAAAAGACCGTTCAAACTGCTGCAAAAGCTAGATGCTCCAGCTAATCAACCGGTCGGCCGCGGCGGCGGTGCGAGCCTGCTCGTGCGCCCAATGCAGAAAGCGTTGGGCGGGGCGGGTTAGCGGCTGGCCTTGCACCCATACTGCCTCAAACTGCCGGGGTAGGTGCAGATTTTCGATGGGTACTGTTTCGAGTACCCCAGCGGCCAACTCGCGGGCCAGCGCCCGGCGCGATACGAAGCCCAGCGCGTCTGGGGCCGCCGCCAGGTAGTTTTTAATAGCCTCGGTGCTGTCGAGGTACAAGGCTACGCGCAGGTCGCCGAGCTTGATGCGGGCTTCTCGCAGGGCCATTTCCAGCACTTCGAGGGTGCCGGAGCCGCGCTCGCGCAGCACCAGCGGGCTGGCCAGCGCCTCGGCTAGCGGTAGGGGAGCGGCGGGCGGGCCAGCCGCCGTGGCGCGGCGCACGGGTACCAGCTCGTCGGGCAGTAGCAGCTCGTAGTGCAGGTCGCGGCTTTTAGTGCGGCCTTCCACGAAGCCCAGGTCGAGGTCGCCGCGCAGCAGGGCCTCGGCGATGCGCTCGGAATTGACGTTGAGCAGCGTAAGCTGCACCTGCGGGTAGCGCGCCTGAAAGCCGGGCAGCCAAGCCGGTAGCACGTACTGGCTGAGGGTGGTGCTGGCCCCTAGCCGCAGCCGGCCGGCGGCTTCCTCGGGGTCGCGCAGGTTGAGTAGCTGCTCGTCGAGCTGCTGGGCCGAGGCGGCGACGGCCTCGGCGTGCAGCAGCAGTAGGCTGCCGGCCTCGGTGAGGGCCACGCGGTTGCCGCGCCGGGCCAGCAGGCGTTGGCCGTACTGCGTTTCCAGCTCGCGGATGTGCTTGGTAACGGCGGGCTGCGAAATAAATAATTCCTGCCCGGCCTTGGTGAAGCTCAGGTGCCGGGCCACGGCGGCAAACACGCGCAGGCGAAAATCAGACATGGGGCAAAGTACGCGCAGGCCGCACGAGGAGCGCTGGAATCCCCGTAAGTGGTCTGTGTAAGACACTATGAGTTACCTGCCCCGGCGGTGCCAGCCCATCTTTATAAAAAATAACGTCATGCTGAGCTTGCGAAGCATCTCATTACGATTGACTAGTTTATTCTAGCGTAAGAAGATGCTTCGCAAGCCCAGCATGACATAGTAGTTGGGCGGCAGCTAATTTGTACCGAACCGCCTACCAGATAACGGCCCGGTCGGCCGGGCGGCGGGTCATCTTATCGCCTTCTTTGCAGCCAAAGGCGGCCTGAAACTGCGGCATGTTCATGATTGGCCCGATGGTGCGGTACTGGCCGGGCGAGTGCGGGTCGGTCTGGATTTGCTGGCGCAGGGCCTCGGGGCGGATGTTGGTGCGTCGCAGCTGTGCCCAGCTCAGAAAAAAGCGCTGCTCGGGCGAAAAGCCGTCGTATTGCGGGCGTGGACCATTACCGTAGCGCTGCTGCAATTGCTTTTCGAGGGCTCCGTACACGATGGTGAGGCCCGCGAAGTCAGCCAGGTTTTCGCCCATCGTGAGCTTGCCGTTGACGTGCACCGAGTCGAGGGGCGAGAAGGCGTTGTACTGCCGGCCCACCACGGCGGCGCGTTTCGTAAACTCGGCCGCGTCGGCGGGCGTCCACCAGTCGCGCAGGTTGCCGGCGGCGTCGTACTGCCGGCCCTGGTCGTCGAAGCCGTGGGTCATCTCGTGGCCCATCACCCCGCCGATGGCCCCGTAGTTAACCGCGTCGTCGGCCCTGGGGTCAAAAAACGGCGGCTGCAAGTAGCCCGCCGGAAACACAATCTCGTTGAGCGGCGGGTTATAGTAGGCGTTGATGGTGGGCGGCGTCATACCCCATTCGGTGTGGTCGACGGGGCCGCCGAAGCGAGCGGCCTCGCGGCGGCTTTCCCAGAGCCGGGCGTTGAGCATGTTCGTGGTGTAGCTGGCCCGCGAGATGGGGAGGGCTGAGTAGTCCTTCCACTGGTCGGGGTAGCCGATTTTCACCCGCAGCGCGTTCAGCTTTTTGAGTGCTTCGGCCTTGGTGGGGGCGCTCATCCAGGTGTTGGTTTGGATGTGCTCGGCCATGCTGGCCTTGATGTTGGCCACCATTTCCAGCGCCTTGCGCTTGGCCTCGGGCGAAAAGGCCTTGTCTACGTACAGCTGCCCAAACGCCTCGCCAATGGTCGCGTCGGTGGCAGCCTGCACGCGCTTCCAGCGCGGCGTTTGCTGCTTGGCACCGGTCAGCACTTGGTTGTAGCGGAAGCTGGCGTCGACGTAGGCGGCAGGTAGCGTGGCCGCCACCGAGCGCACGAGGTGCCAGCGCATGTAAGTCTGCAAGTCAGCCAGCGCCTCTGTTTTTAGTATGCTGTTGACCTCGTCGAAGAATGCCGGCTGGCCCACGATTACTTCCTTGGCCTTGCCCAACAGCATGGCGGCCAGCAGCTGGGGTAGCTGCATGGCGGGGTAGCGCTGGGCCGCGGCGGCCAGGGTCAGCTGGTTGTAGTTGGCCTGCGGGTCGCGCAGCTCCACGCGGCTGCGCGAGGCGGTAGCCAGCCGCTTTTCGAGGCGCTCCACAGTGGCGGCATTGCGCTGGGCCGTGGCCGCGTCGTCGCCAAGCAGGCCAAATACCTGCTGCATGTAGGCTTGGTAAGCGGCCCGGATTTTCTGGGTGCGCGGGTCGTCCTTGAGGTAGTAGTCGCGGTCGCCCATCGTGAGGCCGCCCTGGTCGAGGCCGATGACGTAGCGCGTGGTATTCTTCTCATCAACCTGCACCCCACCCCGGAAAAACACGCCCGTACCCAGATCCTGCTCGTGGGCAATGAGGGCCGGCAGCTGGGCGCGGGTTTTGAGGGCCGCAATGCGGTTCAGCTCGGGTTGGAGGGGTGCGAGGCCGGCCTTTTCGATGGCGACGGTATCCATTGCGGCGGCGTAGAAATCGCCTACCTTCTGGGCGTTGGAACCGGGCGCGGCGCTGCGGTTGGCGGCGGCATCGTCGAGGATCTGCCGCAGGGTGGCCTGGGTGCGCAGGCCCAGCAGGTTGCGCGGCCCCCAACTGGTGGCGTAGCTAGGCACCGGGTTGGCCTTGAGCCAGCTACCGCCCGAAAACTCGTAGAAGTCGTCGCACGGCGATACCGAGCGGTCAAGGTCGGCCACATCGAGACCTACGCCTTTGAGTGCCGGGGCCGTGGGTGCCGCCGGGGTAGCCGTGGGCGCGGTAGTCGTGGCAATGGGCGTAGCCGGGCCGCTGCTGGCGCAGCCAGCGGCACCCAGCAGGCTCGCGCTCAGTAGCGCTTTGATAGTCAGAGAGGAAAAAGAAGCCATTACAAAATAGCAAGCGAGAAGAAGGTAGTCGGCAAGGTAGCCACTGCCGGCAATTGCAAAAGGACAGGCGTAGCCAGAGCAGGCTGCACATGCCAAGGCCGACTCAATCTCACGCGATGGACAAACAGCAACAGAGCGTGCAGCTTGGCTGCACGCTCTGTTGCTGTTTGTCCTGCTTCGGCAAGTTTCGCATGACTGATTTTTTCCAGCCCCTGGTCTTTAGAAAGGATACCCGATGGCCAAATTCAAGCGCCCCGTTTTGTCATCGGGCGTGCCGTAGTTGGCGCGCAGCGGGATGGCGTAATCGAAGCGAATGACGAAGAATTGTACGTCGATGCGCAGGCCCACGCCCGTGCCCACGGCCAACTGCTGCAAAAACGTGCTGGCCTGAAACTGCCCGCCCGGCCGCTGGGGGTCGTTGTTCACGAGCCAGATATTGCCCGCATCCAGAAACACCGCGCCTTTCACGTAAGGGAATAAATCCTGGCGGTATTCGATATTGCCCTCCAGGCGCAGGTCGCCTACCTGGTCGTAGTAGCTGAAGCTGTTGGCGATGTCGGTGCTGGTAGGTTTGTAAGAGCCTGGTCCGATTTGACGGGGAGCAAAGGCCCGAATGGAGTTGGGGCCGCCGATGCCGTACTGCCGCAGGTAGGGGAGGGAGCCCCCGCCCGAATTACCGTAGGGCAGGCCCACGCCGATTTGCAGGCGACCCACAATGCGGTTGCCCGAAGTAGGATTGGCGCTGATGCGGTAATACTCGCGCAGCTCCAGATCAAACTTGGCATACTGGGCAAAGCGCTGGCCAGCAATGGTATAGTACTCAGTTGGTGACTTCTCGCCCACCACCGCGCTGCTGATAGCATTAGCCGCATTGCCGCTCACCTCGGCCATGCCCTGGAAGAAAATCTGCTGGCGGCGCTTTTCCAGGACCTGTTGGTTGTAGGTGTAGCGGTAGGAGGTAGCCAGAATAAACTGTGACCGGTAAGCCTGCCGCAAAAAAGGCCGCTGCATGAGCAGCGTATCAAATACCGGCTGGGTCGAGACGGCGTTGTACGAAACGTCAATTAGCTTGAGTTCCTGCTCATTGGTGATGCGGGTTTTCCAGCTGTAGCCGTAATTGAGGTTGTAGCTGGTGGTGGAGAAATAGCCCGTGCGCGATACGTAGCGCACGCCCGCCCCGAAATTAGTGCGCGGCTGAAAGTCAGAATTAACCAGGCGCGGGTTCAGAAAGGGTAGCTGGGGGGCGATGAGGCGCGGCACGATGAGCTGCGCATTGAGGCCAAACTCGTTGGAGATGAGGCCGGTATTGTTGCGGCTCTCCGCCCCGGCCGGGGCGCGGGTCGAGGTTTCGGTCGAGGCGACGGCGTTGATGAGCAGCTGCTCGGCCCCGCGCAGGGCCGAGCGGTTACGAAACTGGATGGTGAGACCCGGCCCGGTAAAGCCGTTGCTCTTGCTTACGAGCTGAAGCTCAGCCCGCAGGCTTTTCTTCTTGAGCTGGGTCATCAGCACGTCGGAGTCGAGGCGGGCGCGGCCGGCCGAGTCGCCCGCCGCCGAGGGCCGGAACTTGATTTCGACGAAGCGGAACGTGCCCAGGCTCATGAGACGGCTCAGCGTCTGGTCGCGGCGGCGCTGCCGAAACAGGCTGTCGGGATACAGAAACACCGCCCGCGTAATGGCCCGCGCCTTGAATACCTCTTCGTCGGGATAGTAGCGGTATTTTTTGAAAATGATGGGGTTGCGGCGGGTGGTGTCGGTTAAGACGTAATTGGTATTCAAACTGATGGTGTTGAGCCAGTAGGGCTGGCGGGCGCGGGCCGGGGTTTCGGCCTTCAGCTTGTAGTACACGTTTACCTTTCCCTGCAAGGTGCTATCGACCTGAAACAGCAGGTAATTAGGATTGAAATAATAAAAGCCCTCATTTTTAAGGGCCTGGTCGATGCGCACCCGCTCGTTGGTGAACATGTCGAGGTCGTAGGGCTCGCCCGCCTTGAGCAGCGTGCCCGGCTGGGTATTGCGGATGGCGGTTACCAACGCGCTGTCGCCCTGCGGAAAGCGCACCTCCTGAATAAGGTACTGCTGGCCCGGGCGCACCGTGTAATCCACTTGCGCCGTTTTCTCCTGCTCCTTCACCGCGCTGCTTACGGCCCCGTGGAAATAGCCCCGATTTTGGAGACGGTTGGTCATCAGGGTACGAGTCTGCTTGGCTTGCACCTGGCTCAGCAGTACGGGCGCTTCACCAAACTTATTGGCTAGAAAGTGCTTCAGGCCCTTCTCCTTGCCCAGACCCAGATGCCAGAAATACAGTTTGGGCCGCTGGCCCAGAATGGAGGCGTTGGGCTTGGGCCGCGGCAGCGTTTCGAGCTCGGTTTGCAAGGCATCCTGATTGCGTAGCTTGGTAGGAGCCTCGATCGTCACCTTGCTGCCGGTATATAGCTTCTGACCTTCCGGAATATACTTCAGGCCCGAGCAAGAAGCGAGCAGCAAGCCACCTAGCGCGGCAGCCCCACGACGGGCCAGCCGGCCGGCCGTGGGGCGTTGAGAGTTAGTCAAATAATTAGCAACTAAATAAATACGCTTCATGCTCACTTACTGGCTGGCCGCCGGGCGGCGGGTGGTGTCGCGGCGGGCCGCGGCAGCGGTATTGACGGCCGCCGCGGAGTCGGCTTGCTGCTGTTCGCGGCGCTTGCGCTCCTCGGTATCTTTCTTATCCTGTTTGCGGGCCTCGCGCAGCTCACGCTTGGTCTCGGCCGGAATCTTGGCAAACAACTCCTGGAGGTTGTTATAGTCGCGCTGGAAAACGAGCGAAGCCCCGGTGCGCACGATGTTGCCGTCGATGTCCTCGTAGGCATTCTGGCGGAAGGCCCGCAGACGCAGGCGGCCATCGCGTAGCACGGTATATTCGATGCTCACATCGCCGGCAAAGTTGCTGGCCGCGCTGCTGCCCTGCGTGGCCTGGGTACCCGAGTTGCCGCTGAGCGGCACATCAGTGCCCAGGCGTACGGTGAGGCGGTTGTTGAGCAGCTGGCGGCGCACGGCTACGTTGAGGTCGGTGCGGCTCTGAGCCGAGCCGGTGCTGTAGTCGGCCTGGTTGGTGAAGCCCAGGTCGAGGCCCAAGCCCGCCAGGTACTTGCCGGTCAGGTTCTGAAGCTGGTCGGTGAGCACCTGGCTGACCGAGCCGCGCAGCTGGCTGGCCACGATGCCCTCGCCGGCCGTGGTTTCAAATGGATTCTGTTGCACGAAGCGCCCGAGCACGAGCAGCGAAAAGACTTGCTTGCTTTGCTCCGAGGTGTAGGTGGGCTGCCGCAATTGCGCCAGTCGTGCTTCTACCTCACCCCCCAGCGCCCCACGCTGATTTTCGGGTAGCGTAATGTCGAAGTTGATGGTAGGCTTGCTGAGCTGGTCGGTTACTTTAATTAATACGCTAAAAGGAAGTGCATTGCGGGCTGCCGTATTGGCGTACTGGCTATCGCTGCCCTGGCTGGCCAGCAGCTCGGCCGGAGCCGTTCTGATGCGGTACACGGCGGTCAGGTTGAGGTCGGCGTTGTAGGGGTCGCCGGTCCAGGCAATGGAGGAGCCGGGGGCGATGATGAATTCACGCGTCACCAGGCCGTAGAGCGAAAGCTTGTATTTGCCCCGGCGCACGTCGAGGCGGCCGTTGAGGGTGAGGTTGCCGCTGGGGTCGAGGGTGGTGGTGAGGGTGCCGGCGGCCCGCACGCGCAGATTGTCGCCGCTCACCGGGTCGACCACGAACGTAAAGGGCGTCTTGTCGGTAATCGTAATTTGGGCCGTGAGGTCGTAGCCCACCGCGCTACTATTCACCGAGTCGGGGTCGGCCAGCACTACCAGGTGCGGGGTGGGGCGCATCTTCAAATCCACAAACTGCACGATGCCCTCACGGGCTACCACGCTGGGGTCGGCGGCCGGATTTTCCACCGTCAGGTCCGAGCCGTCAGCCACGGTAGCGCGGGTGTCGATTTTGATGAGCGAGAGCGGTCCCGTGAGGCGGGTATCCGAATCGACTACCAGCCGGCCGTAGTACAGCGTGTTATCCTGAGTGCGGCGGCTTCGCACGGCCAGGAACTTATCAGTGGTTACCCGCAAATCGAAGGCGTAGTCTATTAAGTTCTTGGTGAGCAAATAGCCATTAGCTACCGCCTTGTTGCCCGCCGAGTCGAGTACCGTGAAATTATTGAAGGCAATGCCTTTTTCGTCAAACGTCACCGGCTGGCTCACGAGCCGGAACGGTGAGCCTAGCTGCGGCACCACGAAGCTGGCGTCGGGCGAGGTGGTGAGCTGGCCGCGCACCTGCGGGGCACCGGCCGTGCCCGCGATGTCGAGCCGGCCGCTGAGGTAGCCCGTGGCCTGGCTTATCTGTCCGGCCGAGAAGGGCTCGGCCGTTTTCACGTTCAGCCGCGCCACGTCGAGCACGAAGGCCAGCGGTGTGGCGTTGGGAGCCGTGTTGTAGGCCCCGCGTAGCGTCACGTCGTTGCCCCCGCCGCCGGTGAGGCGGGCGTTCACGTCGTAGCGGTCGGCCACGGGGTTGCTGGCTTGCAGGCTAAGGTCGCCGAGCACCGTTTTGCTGTACAGCAAGTCCTTGATGGTCAAGTTAGCGGTGAAGGCTTGCTTCTTGGTGCCTAGGCCGCGGGCCACGGCCTCGCCGTTGAGCGTGCCGCCCAGCGTGGAGTCGGGCTGGCCGATGGCCTTACTCAAAATGCCCAGCTGAAACTGCTCGAAGCGCACGGCCAGCGGGGAAGTATTGACGGCGGGGTTCTGGCTCTGCACCACGAGGGCCGACGAGCCGTTGGTGAGGCGCAGGTTGTTGGCCACTACGGTGCCATCGGCGTTGTAGCGTACGTAGTTGTCGTTGCCGGCCGTCCAGGTGTCGTAGTTAATAATCTGGTCGTTGGCGAAGGCAAACTGGTAGGCGTCGCCCCGGCTCTGCGTCAGCACTTGCAACGCGCCGGCCAGGGCCAGCCGCTCGCGGCTGGAGCTATCGCCGAGAATAGCCACCCGGGTATTAATCTTGTTGTCCGCCACGTTGCCCACCACGCTGGGCTGGCGCAGCTTAAAGCTGCTGTCTTGCCGGGCGCGGGCCAGCCGCAGCGCGTAATCGAGCTTGCGCGGGTCGGAGTTCACGCGCAGCGTGAGCGAGTCGAGCCGGTAGTTCTGGTAGCGGATGTAGCGAATGTCGCTATTGGCCGTGAGGCGGGCGGCCGCCCGGTTGTAGTCGCCGGCTAGCGTGAAGGGCGAGAGCCGCTTAATGTCGGGGACGAACCGGCGCAGCAGCCGAGTGTTTTTCACCCGCAGTGAGTACGTAAACTGCTGATTACCGGCCTCATTGCGGAACGGCGTCACGCCCGCTAGGTGAAAGTAGCGGTTGATGTGGCGCTGCAATTCCGTGGCCAGGTCGCCCAGGCGCACGTTCCCATCCAGGTTGAAGGCCGCGATATTGGAATTGAAGTCCACGGCCGTGCGGCTGGCCGTTTGCACAATGCGGCCCTGCACCGAGTCGAGCGGAATGCGCTGCTTGTCCTTGACAATCACGATGCGGTCGCCGCTAAACGTACCGTTGAGCGTGTTCAAATCTGAGCCGCGCAGGTTGGCCTTGAGGTCGCCCTGCACGCGCAGGTCGCCGCCGGTGTAAAAGCCCAGCGCCGTGAGGTTGGCCCCGCGCAGGTTGAGCGAGGTCACTTCGTAACTAGGATTTTTGGCATCTCGCAGGTTCACCACGGCCTTCAGGTCGAGGTCGAGGTTAGGGTCGGAATGACTGCTCGCGGCGATGTTATACTTGCCCCGGTCGATGCCCACGGTCGTAGTGACGCCGTGGTAGGTGTAGCCGTTGTAGCGGGCGCTCTGAATGTTGGCGCTCAACTGGCCCACTAGCGTGTTGGGGTCTTGCAGGTTGCCGGTGGCATTGATGCGGCCCGTGCCCGTAATCGGACCGATGGTCGGATCTTTCAGCAGTTTACCCGCGTCGAAATTCTGTACCGCGAAGGTGCCTACCAGCGGCTGCTGGCCGTTGGCCCGCGCCGCACCCAACTGGCCGCTGAAAGCCACGTTGCCGTAGGTCGAGCGCAGCTTGAGGTTGGTATCGAAGGCCAGGGTAGTGGGCCGGCCCCGGAAGGTGCCGCTCAGCGCGAGGGTAGGGGGGAGGCTGATGTTGTTGGGTACCGTACCCTTGGGCAGTACGCTCAGCAAGTCGGCGCGGGTGCTGCTGAATTTCTGAATATCTAGGTCCACGTACAGGCGGCTATCCACGTTGGGCAGCCCCACGATGTGTGCCCGGCGGGCTTGCATGGTCGTGTTACGCAGCCCCACGAAATCGAAGTTGCGCACCAGCAAATCGCCCAGCCGGCCACTGACCAGCCCGCTCAGCAGCACGCTTTGGTTGGGGCCAGTAGTGAAGGGCGGCGTATCCGCCAGGCTCGGCACCAGGTACAGAATGTCGCGGAAGCCCAGCCGGGTATCGCGCAGGTCGCCGCCCAGGCCCAGGTTGGGCAGGTCGTCGGCGATGGCCCCCAGGCTCTTATAGCGGATGCCCAGGCTGCGCTTGATGCGCGAGTTGGGCGTAACAAGGTCGAGGCTGTCGAGCTGAATCTGCACCGAGTCGTACACCACGTTGGCCCGCGCCGAGCTAATGGCGAAGCCGCTGTGGTCCTTGCCAGCCAGGTTGTCGAGCTTCAGTGTGGTGCGGTTTTCGGTAAACGTCAAGTCCCGCGTATTCAGCACCAAGTCCGTGAAGTGCAGGTGGCTGTAGTCGAGCGCCGGATAGCGGGTTTTCAGCTTGGGGTCGTTGAAATTATCGAAGTTCACCGCCACCTGGCTGATGTCGGACTGGGCCAGGGTCACGCGCCATTTCAGCGGCGTGGGGCTGGCCTTGTCGGCGGCCTCGTCTACCTTACGCACGGCTTCGGCCGGGTTGATTGCCCGCTGCTCGGCTGGCACGTTCTCGTTTTGGGCGTAGGCGAAGGTGGTGTTCTTCAGCGTCAGCTTGTCGAGGTCGATGCGCTCGTTTTTGAGGTCGATGTTTTTGGCCGTCACGTCGGCCAGTCCCACCTGCGCGTTGATGTACTGCGCCGACGGGGCATTTTTATACACAAAGCCCACGTCTTCCAGCGTCGCCTTATTCAGGCCAAAAGGTGAGCGTCAGCGGCTCTTCAGGCTTCTTGTCGTCCAGCTCGGGCGCGGTTTTGGTTTGCTCCATGCGGATGGCCGCGTGCCGTAACGTCGCGTTATCCACTTTATACACAGAGTTATCCACATCCACCTCGTCCATGTTGACAAGTAGGTCACCAAGCTTTGCGCGTAAGTCAGAGCCAGCAACCTGGTCGTTCTGGGTAAACAGGATATTAGCCAGATGCACCCGCCCGATGTCGTATTTCAGGCCTGAGCTGGTAGTATCTACCGGGGCCGTGGGGTCTGAAAAAGCCTTGATAATAAAATCGTAGTTGTTGACGCTGTCGGGCGCGGTGCGGGTGAGGCGCACGCGGCCGTTTTCCAGCTCCACATCCTTGATGTTGACTTGCTTGCGCAGCAACGCGAAAATATCGACGCTCACGCCCAGGTGGCCCACGCTCAAGAGCGTATCGCGCTGCTGGTCGGCCAAATACACGTTGTCGAAATTGATGGCGTGCCGAAAATCGGTGCGGAAAGTACCCAGCCGCACCTCAGTTTTGAGCTTATCGCGCAAGTAGCCCTCGGCACGACGCGCCACGAAGTCCTGGCCGGCCGGAAACTGCAAATACACCACTACGCCAATCACCAGCACCACCACCAGCGCCAGCAGCCCCAAGACAACGTACAGAAAGCGCCGTAGATACACTGACACAGGCAGAAAAAGGAATGTGAAGCCGCGTCCAGCTTCCGTAAGAGAACAGAATTATCCCCTCCCAAACGGTAAACCTTTAGCTGGGGTTGGCTTCGGGCCGGGCGAAAAGGCGCCGGCGCAAACGCACCGTAACCTACCTAAAACCTAACGGCTGAGCCTATTTTGCCCGCCGCCCGGCACCCGGCAACCGTGGGCCAGGCCGTTACTTTGTCCCATGCAGCCTACTTCCGCCCCCGATTATCGTCCCCTCATTCGCCAAGCCTTCGCCGAAATGGAAAAAGTAGTGGTGGGCCAGCGTGCGCTGGTCGGCCGCCTGCTCATCGGCGTGTTTACCGGCGGCCACATCTTGCTGGAAGGCGTGCCCGGCCTGGCCAAGACGCTCACCGTTTCGACGCTGGCGCAGGTGCTGCACCTGCACTTTCAGCGCGTGCAGTTCACGCCCGACCTGCTGCCTTCCGACCTCATTGGCACCATGATTTACAACCAGAACCAGTCGGTGTTTGAGGTCAAGAAAGGCCCCATCTTCGCCAACCTCGTGCTGGCCGACGAAATCAACCGCTCGCCTGCCAAGGTGCAGAGCGCCCTGCTCGAAGCCATGCAGGAAAATCAGGTAACCATCGGCGAAACGACCTACCCGCTCGACCGCCCTTTCCTCGTGCTGGCCACCCAAAATCCGGTGGAGCAAGAGGGTACCTACCCGCTGCCCGAGGCGCAGGTCGACCGCTTCATGCTGAAAGTCCACGTCGATTACCTCAAGAAAGCCGACGAACTAGAAGTAATGCGCCGCATGGCCAACCTGGGCTTCCAGGCCGACGTGCAGCCCGTGCTCACCAAGGAAGATATTTTCGGCATCCGCGACCAGATAAATCAGGTTACCATCTCCGATACGCTGGAGAAGTACCTCATCGAACTAGTTTTCGCGACCCGCCGCCCGGCCGACTATGACCTGCCCGAATTTGCCCAGGCCGTGCAGTTTGGGGCCAGCCCCCGCGCCAGCATTGCGTTGCACCGCGCCGCCCGCGCCGTGGCCTACCTCGACGGCCGCGACTACGTGCTGCCCGAAGACATCAAAGACGTGGCCGAGGACGTGCTCAACCACCGTATTCTGATGACTTACGAGGCTGAGGCCGATGGCATCCGCACCCACGATCTGATTGAGGCTATTCTGCGAAAAGTGCCCATTTCGTAAGACCGGCTCACTTGGCCCACTCTACGAATACGTGATGCTCGCCGGCCAATTCCTCTTCGATAATCGCCGCGATGGTGGCCCAGTCGCCGCCGGCTAGCCCCGCCCCAATGGCGGGGTAAGCAATGCGCTGCCCGGCAAACTCCTGTTTCAAGCGGCGAAAAACCTGTCGAATAGCCTCGTAATCAGCATGCGGCCCCGGCCCGCGCCACTGGTACTGGGTGTAGGCGTTGACGATGGTCAACGGCCGGCCCTCGGCTTCGACCCTGGCCGTGGAGTAGGTGCCCAGCTTCGCTCGGTCGCCCGCAACGGTAGCCAGGTCAGCCTGGTAAGCAGCCGGGAAAACTTGCTTTATCGTCTTGGCGATGCCCGCGCCCATCGTGCAGAAACAATTGCAGCCGTGCACAAGTATGTCGAACTCGCCGGCTTTTGCTTTCTGGACTAAATCTCCTTTCTCAATCTGCATAGATCAGGAATCCTTGCGTTTATTCAACTCGTCTGTCATGCTCATCTGGCGTCCGCTTGCCGAAGCATCTCCATAACGCTGTAGTCGGCGTAGGTAGCGTAAGATTGAAATTAATGGTCAGGATAGCTCCACGGTAAGTAGCTTTTAATAGGTAATAAGCTGAGTCAAAAATAGGTCTCTGATGAACGTGTGGTGAGCCAAGGCTCAACTTTTCGAATGGGCTACCGTTAAAAGCCAGGTGGTTGGCCGCCACTGGCTACCCAGCCGCCACACTTCTTTCCTTCCACAGAAAACACTACACTCCGATGAAAAAGCTGCTCATTCTGGCCGCCATGCTAACCGTAGGTGCTTATTCGGCCAACGCCCAAACCGGCACGACGACCACCACGACCCGCAAAACCACGACTACGCCCGCCACGACGACCACCTCGCCCATGACGGGCACGATGACGGAAACCAGCCCGTCGTCGACCACCGTCGAATCGACCACGACCACGGCCAGCCCCACCGCCTCAGCTCCCGGCACCATCACCGTACCGGCCGACGCTAAAGTGAAATCGAACGGCAAAAAAATGAAGATCAAGTAAGCTTTCGTTGAAAGCTGCCTAAAAAGCCCGGCTGCAACTACTTGCAACCGGGCTTTTTTCATGGCCGAGGGTTAGCTAGCCGTGGCTGCTTGCTCTAGAATAGCTTGCATTTGCCCCGCCAACTGCCCGCGATCGAAGTGCCGCTGGGCCAGCGCTTGGCCGCGCTGCCCGGCGGCGGCTCTTGTCCCTGGGTCAGCCAGAATGGCTTGCAGCCGGCTGGCCAGGGCGACGGCATCGCCGGCCGGTGCGTACCAGCCGCAGCCGTGCTCTTCCACCAGTTTTTTGGTCCAGCCCTGGTTGGTAACCACTACTGGCGTACCGACAGCTAGCGCATCGTAGAGTTTGGCGGGCGAGTTGGCATCGAGTACCGGTAACCCGAGAAACGAGACTACTGCTACCTCGGCCAGCGCAAACCACGTGAATACCGCGTGGCGCGGCTGCCCACCCACCAGCCGAATGCGCCCCGGCCAGCGGGCCGCCGCCGCCGCCACCAGCGGCGCGTAGAAGCCGTGACCCAGGAAGAGAAACGTTACGGCGGGGTCGGCGGCGACCAGGGCCTCGGCGGCGGCTACCACCGTGGGCATGTCATTGGCCCGGCCGAAGGTGCCGGCGTAGAGCACCACCTTCTGCCCCGCCAGGCCCTGCGCGTGGCGCAGGGTGGCTACGGTAGTAGGCGTAGCGCGGGCGGCCAAGTCGAGGTCGGTGCCGTTGAGGAGGGTAGTTAGGTTGGCCGGGGCGATGCCCAGCCCAGCCACGTACGCGCTCATGTCGGGCGAAAGCGGCACGATGTGCGCTGCACTTTGGTAAAGCCGCTTCTCCAAGGCAAACAGTTGTTGCCGGGCCAGCGCCGTAGGAACTGCGCCCATTGCCACCGGGAAGGAGGGCCACAAATCCTGCACCTCGAATACCCACGGCACTCCCCAGCTCCGCGCCACCCGCGCCGCCGCCCAAGCCGCCGTCAGGGGCGTGCTGATACCCCATACTACATCGGGCCGCGTAATGCGCCGCCCCGCCCGTACGGCCCAGGCCGCATATTGGGCAAAGGCCAGCGCCCGCCGCGCCGGTCCCATCTTATTGTCGTACGGAATAGCGGCCTCGCGCAGCTCCACGCCGGGCGGCACCCAGGGCCACTCCTGCGTAAGCTGCTGGCTGCGCCAAGCCGGCGTAGTCAGCAGCGTGATACGGTGGTGCTTCGCAATTTCAGCCAGCAGCGTGTAGTGCCGGCTAGTAGCCGGGCAATCGGGGCTGGTGTGGTACTGGCTGAAAACGGCGATGTGCATTCTAGAAAAATTATGAATTATAAATTATGAGTTATGAATTGCGGAAAAAGTAATTCATAACTCATAATTTATAATTCATAATTATTTTTTAGGTCGGTAGTGTGAGTCATTTAGTAGCCGCTGGGCGTCTTTGAGCGCCATGAGCTGGGCCAGCGTGACGTTTTCGTGCTCGGCCATGTACTTGCGTACGATTTGCAGGCCCACCCACTGGCCTACCCGGCCGGGGCAGGTACGGTCGATTTCGGGTACGTTGGGCCGCTCGCCCACGTATTTCTGAATGACGAAAGGCGTGGTGCTGAAGAGCAGGTTGTTTTCCAGAAAGTGGCCCCACACTCGCGCCTCGTTGTATTTCACGTTGGCTATCTCCTGCCGGGTGTAGCCTAGCAGCAGCGAGTCGGGCGTGCAGGGGAGTACCTGGCCCGCAAAGTAGAGGCGCTTGCCCTGGTCCACCATCTGGTCGAGCATGGAGGTAGCCGTGAGCTGGTGGCGGTTGTACTTATCGGCGACCATTGTGGCGAGCTCGGGTACCACGTTGGCCGGGCGGTAGCGGCGCAGCATGTACTGTGGCAGGTCGGGCCGATAGCTGGCCTTGGGGCCGGCGTACCAATCGAGGTTGAGAACTAAGAGGCTGTCGTTTACGAAAATGCCCTTGCCCGACAGGCCGCTCACGTTGGTAACTGCCGTAGCCGGCGCCTTGAAATCGGGGAAATAATAGTGCACCCGCCCAAACAGCTCGCGTACCTGCTGGGCCAGCCCAGCCGAATCAGCAAAGGCGGCAGCCGTTTCGCGCCCCAGCTTTTGCAGTCCCTCATTGGTCGCCAACTGGGCCAGCGCTCGCGCCGCCGTATCAGCCGGAATGCGCCCCACCTGTAAATAATAACGCGCAAAAACCGGATTGGCCTGGATAAACTGCAACCCCTGGCCCGGATTTTTAATCTGGAAAAAGGATTTTTCCAGGTGTTTGAGCCGCAAGGTGGCGGCTGGGGCACTAGCGGCTGGGTCGGGGCGGCAGCCATCCTGGCCCTGGCGGCAGCCAGCCAGCATCCCCGCCGCTACCAGCAGTAGAGCGGCTATTGACGAATAGAGTTTCAAGCGTAGAGTATTTTTGTTCAAAATTACACGTTCCCAACGACGCCGCCCGTTTCGTAGTGCCAGGCGTTCACCCTACATCTTATGAAAAAAATCCTTCTCACTATCGCGGCTCTGGCCGTGGCCCCGGCCGCTTTCGCACAGGTCGAAATTGGGCTCAAGGTATCACCTTCCATTAGCTACCTGCGCACCAGCTCACCCTCAGCAACTTCTTTCCAGGGCGAAAGCAGCAAGCTCAGCTTCGGCGGCGGTATCTTCATGGATTACTTCTTCGGCCAGAATTACGCCTTCAACACGGGGCTGTTTCTAACCGGTAAAGGTGGAACGATCTCCTACCTCGACCGCAGTTCGCCCACCGCTGCTGCCACCCGGGTAGAGCAGAAAATTGCCATGCAGTATCTGGAGCTACCGGTTACTATTAAGCTGTTTACGAATGAAGTAGCGCCCGATACGCGCGTCTATTTCCAGGTAGGGGGCTCGCTGGCCGTGCCCGTGCAGGCCCGCATCAATGGCGAAAAAAATTACGTTGATACCTTCAACGGCAACAACGAAACGTCGGCCAGCAGCCACGTATTTGCCATCGATGCCAACCTCATCGGGGCGGTAGGTGCCGAGTACCAGCTCGGCCAGAGCACGAAATTCCTGGCGGGCATCAGCTACCACCACGGTTTGGTTGATCTCGACCGGTACTTCGAAAAAACGCGTGGTTTCAGCGACGTGGCCATCAAAAACAGCGTGTTCTCGCTAGACCTCGGCCTCAAATTCTGATCGCAGATTTAACGGATTAAACGGATTGCGCAGATACGCCCGCCAGCCTCCGGCGGCGGGCTGACTACTTGGGCGTAGTGCGGTTTCACTCAGTAATAGCTAAATTACGAGCTTGTTAAAAGAAAAAGGCCACCCGCAAGGGTGGCCTTTTTCAGTATCACGGCTGCCTAGTCAGCCCGCCGCCGCAGGCTGGCGGGCGTATCTGCGCAATCCGTTTAATCCGTTAAATCTGCGATCACTTCACGGTCCTGAGCGCGGGCCATGGCCGCGGCGGCCGAATGCAGCTCAATCTGCTCACCTTGCTCGTCCTCAATACGGAAATCGGTGAGGCCGAGTGAAGTATCCTTCATCACCTTCACCCACTTGTAGTATTTGAGGTACCACTTCATCTGCCGCGATACCAAGCCCTTGGTGTAGAAGGCGTGCAGGAACGGATGCACGAAGAGTGTGATGCCCGCCTGATTCTGATTGACGAGCAAGTCGTCGATGCTGTTGTCAATCTCGTCCGTTACCTGGATGGAGGCAGAAATCTTGCCGGTGCCGCCGCAAGTGGGGCACACCTCGCCGGTTACGATGCTCTCGGCTGGGCGCACCCGCTGCCGGGTTATCTGCATCAGCCCAAATTTGGTAATGGGCAGGATGGTAAATTTGGCCTTGTCCTGCTTCATGATGTGGTACACCGCATCCTCCACTTTCTTGCGGCTCTCGGCGGCCCGCATGTCGATGAAGTCAACCACGATGATGCCACCCATGTCGCGCAGGCGCAGCTGCCGGGCTACTTCCTTGGCGGCTAGCAGGTTAATCATGAGGGCCGTGGCTTCCTGGTCGTTTTCCTGGTTGCTCTTCGAGCCCGAGTTAACGTCTACCACGTGCAAAGCCTCGGTGTGCTCGATTACAAGGTAGCCGCCGCCCGGTACGCTCACCGTCTTGCCAAACAGCGTTTTAAGCTGCTTTTCGATACCTAGGTGCTCAAACACCTTGGCCTTGTTGCTGTGCAGCTTCACCAACCCGAGCTTGTCGGGGGCTATTTTCTGCACGTAGCTCTTCATTTCCTCGAAGCGGGAGGGAGTGTCTACCACAATCGAGTCGAACGACTCGTTGAGCATGTCGCGCAGCATGGAGGAAGTACGACCCAACTCGCCCAGCATCTTGTCGCGAGGCTGGCCCTTGCGCAGGTTGGCGTAGAGCGTTTCCCAGTTCTCCACCATGCTCTGCATGTCGCGGTCGAGCTCAGCTACCTCGTGGCCTTCGGCCACGGTGCGGATAATAACGCCAAAACCTTCGGGCTTAATGCTGGCAATGAGACGCTTGAGGCGGTCGCGCTCGGTCTTGCTCACGATTTTCTTCGATACCGAGATGGTGTTCGTGAACGGCATGAGTACGAGGTAGCGGCCCGCCATCGAAATATCGGTGCTCACGCGCGGCCCCTTGGTCGAAATCGGCTCCTTTACCACCTGCACGAGCAGGCTCTGGCCTTTTTTGAAAACGCTGTCGGCCTTGCCTACTTTTTCGAGCGGCGGCTCCAGCTTGAAATGTTCCAGCCCGGCCGTCTGGGCCTGGTGCTTCAGCACGCTACCCACCCATTTGTTGAGGGAGGGGAATTGCTCGCCCAAGTCGCCGTAGTGCAGAAAGGCATCCTTCTCGGAGCCAATATCGACGAAGGCCGCGTTGAGGCCGGGCATTACCTTGCGCACGGTGCCCAGGAAGATGTCACCTACTGCGTAGTTGGTGTCGTTGCGGTCGAAGTGGTACTCGATCAGCCGCTTATCCTGGAGCAAGGCAATCCGTTCCCCCTCGGGGGTGGAATTGATAATTAATTCATTGCTCAACGTAGTAGGTTAGTTAAAGTAGCCCACCCGGCCCCGAACTCAGGAGTGGATTGCCCCGAAACCAGCAAAAGGGAAGCCAGGACCAGTAGTGTCCCAGCTTCCCCTCGCGAGCCACGGCCCTGCCTCAAGTAGAGCAGGCCGGCACACCACGGTAGTCGTCCGCGTGGCGGAGGCTACGTGAGAGATAGGCGGGCCGCCGGCGCCGAAGCTACCGGGTACCCGCCCCTTACTCCGCACTAAGTCAGAAGATTACTTCTTCTTGTGACGGTTCTTGCGCAGGCGCTTCTTGCGCTTGTGGGTGGCAATCTTATGGCGTTTACGTTTTTTACCGCAGGGCATTGTCGTGAGGAGTTAAAGTGTAAATAAGAGGAGATGCTGAATACCAGGATTTAGCTTGGGGGTGTAAAAGTAACGCCCCGGGCGCTAGTTGCAGTAGACGGCGATTAGTTTCGGAGCTTGGCCAGTTCCTCATCTACCGACGCGGCCAGGGCCGGGTCGTCGCTGAGGCTCTTGGCTTTTTGGAAGGCCGCCTTGGCAGCGGCCGCCCGGTTGGTGCGGGCCAGCGATACCCCGAGGTAAAACTGGCCCTCCACATTTTTAGGATTTACCTGGACCAGCTGGGCAAAGCGCTCCACGGCCTTGTCGTACTGATTGCTCTGGATGGCCAGAATGCCCAGGTTGTACAATACTTTTTGGTTTTTGGGGTCTTGCTCCAGCACCTCGCGCAGCAGGCCAATTCCCTTCACGGGGTTGTCGCTGCTCATGTAGGCCATACCCAGGTTGGTCTTGGCGTCCAGGTTGTTGGGGTTGGCGTGCAACACGTTGTCGTAGAGCTCCCGCGCCCGGTCGCCGAGCATCTTCTTGCGCTCGGCCGAAGCCGCGAAGCTATACGCCTGAAAATACGCATCGGCCGCCTGTTGCCAGGCTTTTTCGCTAGGCTTGGCAGCCGCTACCGTCGAGAGGTAGTAGCCGGCGCTGTCGAAGCGTTGCACCGTAGCGTAGCGGGCGGCCAGGGTAGTGGCTACCTGGAGCTTACCGGCAGCGGGAGCCGCCTGGTACTGCGCGAGCAGCTTGTTCAGCTCCTGGCGCTGGGCGGCCGTGGCCTGGGTGTGCGGCGCGGCCGCCGTGGCTTCGCCGGCCCCGGCTACGGTACCGGTAGCCGCCGGCTGCGGCCCCGAAGAAGCCTCCGTTTTGGAGCCATTGGTGGCAACGCCCCCCCCATCGCGGTTGGCCGTGCGAGCGGCATCCTGCTGGAGCGCGGCCTTGCCTTCCTTGGGCTTCACGATGCCTTTGGGCAGCGCGTAGAGCCCGCCGGCCAGCGCTAGCGCGCCAGCCAGTAGCAACAGTTGGTGCGTACCGGAAGAGGAAGTGGAAGCCATAACGGAAGAGTGAGGAAGCTACCAAGCAATGAGGTGATAAGGAGAGAAACTGAGACTGGCCTCGCAGCCCGCCCGTTCGCCCTTATCACCCCATTGGTTGTTAACCTAATAATCTACTATAAACTAGGCCTTAGCTTTTTTAGCAGCTTTGCCAGCCTTGGGGGCTTTGTCCGAACCTTCGCCGGTGATTTTTTTGCTGCCTTTGATTTTGGCTACAAAAGTTTTGCTCGGCTTGAAGCTGGGGATGTAGTGCTCGTCGATGATGAGCGACGTGTTCTTCGAGATGTTGCGTGCAACTTTGCGAGCCCGCTTCTTATTTACGAACGAGCCGAAGCCGCGCACGTAAATATTGTGGCCTTCAGTCATCGAATCCTTCACTACTTTGAAGAAGGCTTCGACGGTCGTCAGCACATCGGCTTTCTCAATGCCGGTCTTTTGCGAAATTTCGGAAATTACCTCAGCTTTGGTCACGTTGGTAAGGGGGGGTACTAGGAGTGAAAAAAAAATATCGGGCGGATAATCAGCCGTTTTCAACGTAAATCCTTGCCCGGTAGGATGTTCGTCATTCGAAACGGAGCGCAAAGGTACTTCTTATTTTCTGTTCGACCAATGGAAACGCTTAAGTTTCTACAGCGGTCAAAATATTCTGCCTCATTATTTTGCTTAAAACTGCATCGGCTACGGCCCTGGTTCCGTCGCCTTCGTTTCTGGCCGCAGCCCTGCTGGCCTGGTACCCGCGCCACCGCCGCGACCTGCCCTGGCGCACCACCCGCAATCCCTACGCTATATGGCTTTCCGAAGTAATTCTGCAGCAGACGCGCGTGGCCCAGGGGCTACCTTATTACCTTGATTTTCTGACTTCTTACCCCACCGTGCACGAGCTGGCCGCCGCGCCCGAGCAGGAGGTATTGCGGCACTGGCAGGGGCTGGGCTACTACTCCCGGGCCCGCAACATGCACCACACCGCCCAGCAGGTAGTGAGCGAGTTTGGTGGGCAGTTTCCTACTACTTTCGCTGGTTTGCGGCAGCTGAAAGGAGTGGGGCCGTACACGGCGGCGGCCATTGCATCTTTTGCGTTCGACGAGGCAGTGGCGGTGCTCGATGGCAACGTATTTCGGGTGCTGGCGCGGATTTTCGGCCTGCATTCCGACATCGCGGCTCCCAGTTCGCGCAAGGAATTTCAGGCGTTGGCCGACCAGCACCTGCCCCCGGCCCACGCCGCCGAGTTCAACCAAGCCATTATGGAGTTTGGGGCCTTGCAGTGTACGCCGGCTAAGCCAGACTGCTTGTTCTGCCCCTTGCAAAGCCAATGCTGGGCCTTTCAGCATGGCCAGGTGGCCGTGCTGCCCGTCAAGAGCAAAGCCAAGGCAGCCCGCACGCGCTACTTCCACTACCTGGTGCTGCGCTACGGCGAGCAACTGTACCTCAAGGAGCGGCTGGCCGGCGACATCTGGCAGGGTCTGTATGACTTTGCCCTGGCCGAAACCGACAGCGCCGACCTGCCCCCCGCCGAGGTGCTGCGCCACGTGGAGGCGCTGGGGGGCCGCTACGATGCCCGCCGCGCGGCCGAGGACCGGCCGGTGCCGATGCTCCGCCACGTGCTCAGTCACCAAAAGCTAGAAGCCCGCTTTCACGCCGTACCGCTGGCGGCCCCGCTGCCCGAAACAGCCCTGCGCGATACTGGCCTGCGGGCCTATTCGGCGGCCGAAATAGAGGAATTGCCTAAGCCAGTTCTCATTAGCAACTACCTCGCTAAGGTTAGCTGAATATTTTGCTAGTATTTTTGGCAATTACGCCAATTTAATTTGCATAGAAGGCTGCGTATGCGTAATTTTATGTCGTGGAAAGTCCGGGACGCCGGGCGTCTTCCACGTCACTTTTTAAACTAGCGAAGACTAGCAAACATCATGGCCGGAGTAAACAAAGTAATTCTGGTAGGCAACCTCGGCAAGGATCCCGAGGTGCGGCACCTAGAAGGCGGCAACAGCGTGGCGCATTTTACCCTCGCTACCAACGAGCATTATAAAGACAAGCAGGGAGCCCGCGTAGAGCGCACCGAATGGCACAATATCTCGGCCTGGCGCGGCTTGGCCGAGTTGGCCGAGAAGTACCTCAAAAAAGGCAGCCAGGTATACATAGAGGGTAAGCTGCGTACCCGTCAGTACCAGGACAAGGACCAGCAGACGCGTTACGTCACCGAAATTATCGCCGACGAAATCTCGCTGCTCGGCAGCCGTCCCGGCGGGGCCAGCCCCAGCGCACCTGGCCAGGGCCCCGGCGAGCCCGTGAGCCTGCGCCAGGAGCCCGAGCTCGATCAGCTACCGTTCTAGACCGCAGATTTAACGGATTCAACTGATTGCACAGATACGCTTGCTGAAGCAAGCTGACTAAGAGGCTGCCTGCTTATTGAGCGGGCGGCCTTTTTAGTAGCTTTTAAGTGGTCATGTTTTGAAAATTCAGGCCATAAGTCAGCCAAGTAGTCAGCCCGCCGCCAGCGGCCAGCGGGCGTATCCCCGAAATCAGTTAAATCCGTTAAATCTGCGGTTAACTTTGTGGATTATGAGTTTTTCGCGTTTTGGGATTACGGCGCTGCTGCTGGCGAGCGCGGCTAGTTTGCTGGGAGCTTGTTCGTCGGCTTCCGATTTTACGCCCAAGCCCAAGGGCTATAATCGCATCGACCTGCCGCCGCACCGCTACCAGGCGCTGGGGCCGGGGCACCCGTACACATTCGAATACTCGCGGGAGGCCAAAGTGCTGCGCGACTCGTCGTACCTGGCTCAGCCCGACTGGCTCAACGTGTATTACCCTAAGCTGCACGCCAACATCCAGATAACCTATACCAACGTGGTGCGCAACCGCCAGCTCTACAACAAGATGATGGAGGATGCGCGTAAGCTCACTGGCAAACACCAGATTAAGGCGACTTCCATTGAGGAGAAAATCTTGCGCACCCCCAACGGGATGCGGGCCTCGGTGTTTGAGTTAGAGGGAGAAGTACCCAGCCAGTTTCAATTCTATACGACCGACAGCACCAAGCATTTTTTCCGGGCAGCGCTGTATTTCCGCACGGCTACGGCCAACGACTCGCTGGCCCCGGTGATCGAGTACGTGAAATACGATATGATGCAGCTGCTTAACTCGTTGAAGTATACCAAGTAGCTTTAAAGCTGGCTTACCGGGCTTGGCTAAGCAGCTGGCGGGTGCCGCCGGATTGGCAAGCTCGACGTTACGAGCGAGTTGCCTCAATAAGTTGAGTGCGACGGCCTCGGGTAAGCTTCTGCTTGTAGTACGATACCCCGCACATGAGTAATTTCTTTCAAACTAAGCTCGAATACCTGCGCGGCGTGGGCTTGCAGCGGGCACAGCTGCTGGGCAAGGAGCTGAACCTGTTTACCTACGGCGACCTGATTCAGCGCTACCCGTTTCGCTACCTCGACCGCACGCAGTTTTATAATATCGTGGACCTGCACGACGACCTACCCTACGTGCAGGTGAAGGGGGTGCTACGCGGCCGCGAGGTAATAGGGGAGGGGCCGAAAAAGCGCCTCGTAGCGAAGGTAGGCGATGCCAGCGGCGAGCTGGAAGTGGTGTGGTTTAAGGGAGTGAACTTCCTGGAAAAGATTATTAAAAATCACCAGGAGTACATCGTTTTCGGTAAGCCGAGCATGTTCAACGGCCGGCCGCAGATGGCGCATCCCGAGTTGGAAGAAGTAAGCGAGCAGAAGCCCGGCCAGAGCTTTCTGCAGCCGGTGTACAACACCAGCGAGAAGCTCAAAAACTACCACCGTATCGACAGCAAGGCGATTATGCGGATGGTAAGCGACCTGCTCAAAATCGCCCTGCCGCAGGTGACCGAAACGCTCTCGCCGGCACTCATTCAGCACTACGCGCTGATGGGCAAGGCCGAGGCGTTGCAGCAGATTCACTTTCCGCAGTCGCCCGAGCTGCTGGAAAAGGCGCGGTTCCGGCTCAAGTTCGAGGAGCTGTTTTACATTCAGCTCAAGCTGCTGCGGCAGAAAGACCAGCGCAAAGTGACCCTGGCCGGGCAGGTATTCAACGAAGTGCCTACGCTGACGCACTTCTACAAGAACATCATGCCGTTCGACCTGACGGGCGCGCAGAAGCGGGTGATCCACGATATTTACAAGGACTTCCTGGCGGGCAAGCAGATGAATCGCCTGCTGCAAGGCGACGTGGGCTCGGGCAAGACCATCGTGGCCTTCATCTCGATGCTGATGGCCGCCGACAACGGGGCCCAAAGCTGCCTCATGGCCCCCACCGAAATTCTGGCCGACCAGCATTACCAGGGTCTGAAAGTGTACGCCGACCAGCTCGGCATCAACTTGGGTAAGCTGACGGGTAGCACGCGTACTTCGCAGCGGCGCATCTTGCACGAGCAGCTGCGCAGTGGCGAGATGCAGATGCTCGTGGGCACCCACGCCTTGCTCGAAGACGTGGTGCAGTTTCGCAACCTGGGTCTTACTATCATGGACGAGCAGCACCGCTTCGGCGTGGCGCAGCGCTCGAAGCTGTGGCAGAAAAATCCGTACGTGATTCCCCACGTGCTCGTGATGACGGCCACGCCCATTCCGCGCACGCTGGCCATGACGCTCTACGGCGACCTCGACGTGAGCGTAATCGACGAACTGCCCGCCGGCCGCAAACCCATCGTGACGGTGCACCGCTACGACGCCAACCGGCTGAAAGTGTTTCAGTTTATCCGCGACCAGGTGGCGGCAGGGCGGCAGGCGTACATTGTGTATCCGCTCATCGAAGAAAGCGAAACGATGGACTACAAGGACCTGACCGACGGCTACGAGAGCGTGCAACGGGCTTTCCCCGAAATGCAAATCAGCATCGTGCACGGGCGCATGAAGGCCGAGGAAAAAGACTTTGAAATGGCCCGCTTTGTAAAGAAGGAAACGCAGATAATGGTGGCTACTACCGTTATCGAAGTGGGGGTAAACGTGCCCAACGCCTCGGTCATGGTCATCGAGAGCGCCGAGCGCTTTGGCCTGAGCCAATTGCACCAGCTGCGGGGCCGGGTGGGCCGGGGTGCCGACCAGAGCTACTGCATCCTGATGACGGGCTACAAGCTAAGCAAAGACAGCCGCACCCGCCTCGAAACGATGGTGCGAACCAACAACGGCTTCGAGATAGCCGATATCGACCTCAAGCTACGCGGCCCCGGTGACCTCATGGGCACCCAACAGAGCGGTGTGTTGGATTTGTTGATAGCCGATCTGGCTAAGGACGGCCGCATCCTGAGCGAAAGCCGGGCCGCCGCCCAGGCTATCCTGAGCGACGATCCCGAACTAATGCGCCCCGAGCACCTCAACATCCGGCGGCATATTGAAAGCCTGCCCGCTACGGCCGTGAACTGGAGCCGAATAAGCTAACTCGCTCCAGCCTAAAACCATTTAGGCATAAAAAAAGCGGTTTCCACTGAAACCGCTTAGCCTTTAGAACCAAGTGAGGGGCTGTTCCTGCTTCTTTCGCTGGTTGACCGGAACGATGCTGCTGGCTGGCTCCTCTTTGTAGGAGGTCAGCGACACGTTGGTGAAAGTGCTCGGAATGGAAAGCTTGACCGTCGCCTTCGCCAGGCCGGCCGACGCGGCGGGCTGGGCCAGCTGCATGTAGCGGCCAGCAATGATGAGGGCAAATAACGAACCGAGTTTAAGGATTGATTTCATAAGGTGCGGATAGGGGCACTTCCTATCCCAAATTTTGTGCCAGTTAGTAGGTTTTATGCTGAATGCCAAAAACTTATAAGTGGGTGGGAAAAGGTAAGCGAAGAGTGACTGCTTATTTCTCCGCCGCGGTGCGCGCCCATTAAACGGCTGGTAGGCGGCAGAGTTGCGTTTTCAAATGTTAAAATTCGGTGAACCGCGATTATCAGCAAAGGTACGCCAGCCGGATTGCGCGACTGGGTTAGCGGACAAGGGCTTTTGCTTATCGGACCGCGCCGGGCTTGGTGCGTAGCTGGTACTTTTGGGGCCTGCAACGCCCCCGCGGGCCTTTTCAACGAATGTTTCCAATGCGTTATTCTTTCGGTTTGACTACCCTGGCCCTAAGCGGCTTGCTATGGGTGACTACTTCGGCCCAGGCCCAGAAAACCAAATCGACGGCCTTCAGCTACCTGCCCGAGCAGGGCGAGGACCGCTACAACCAGCGCGTGCCGCAGAAAACTCTGGCCCTGGCCGACGGTAGCGGCTTCGTGATTCTGGCCCACCAGAGCGGCAGCGCCTACGCCGTGGAGCGCTACGGTGCCGACCTCAAAAAGCAGTGGAGCACTACGTTACCCGTGGCCCCCGGCGAAACCGTGGAAGCCTTCGGGCGCAATGCCGAGCAGGCGTGGGTAGTGGTGCATCACGCCGACGAAAGCAGCCAAAACCTGACCGTGCAGCCCTTCGCCTTAGCCAGCGGCCAGAAGGGTGCACCCGTGGTAGTAGTAACGGCCCCGGCCCGCGACCGCCGCCCGGTAGTACGCCTCTCAGCAGACGGCAACCGCCTGCTGGCCTTCCGCTACGTGGCTCGGGAAGAGCAGATTAAAACGCTGGAAGGCTCGCTCTACGACCAGAAACTTACTAAAATTCTGGACCGGACGTACGATTTCCGCGACCAGGGTGACTTCTTCTCGCCCAACATTCTGCTGGCCAACGATGGCACGCAATACGTGACGCTGCTCGGCGACGGTATGAAGAAGCTGACCGTGCGTCGCTACCCGGCCACGGCCGACCGCGTGGGCGTGGCCACATCCATTCAAGTGATGAGCGTGCCGGTGGGGGGCACCTTTGGCGGCCAGCCCATTACCATTCGCGATGCGAAATTCAGCCTCCAGCCCGAAGGCCAGCTGTACGCTGCTGCCCTGTGCGCCAACGACCGTACCGGTCAGCTGAGTGGCCTGAAGGTGGTGCGCTTCGACTTCGCCGAGAGCAAGCTGAAGCTGGCTGAGGAACTGCCGTTCGCGCCCGCTTTCCTCTCCGAAATAACGGCCGCTACCGGTACCGAAGCCAAAAGCCTGGCTGACATTTATTTGTCGGATATGCTGCTGACCGAGAGTAAAAACTTGGTAATTATCGCCGAGCGTCACTTTGAAGAAGGCGGTCCCGAACTGCCCGTGCACGCCCGCGAATTGTACTTATTCGGCTATAGCCCTTTTCTGACGCCTACCTGGCACAACATCATAGCCAAGGACCAGGTGGCCCCGGCCATCGACAGCTACACGGGTATCGGCTACCGGGCTACGGTATTTGGCGAGGAGATCCAACTCGTGACGCTCGAAACGATTGAGGGAAAGTCGGACCTTTACCTGCGTAAAATTCAGGCGGCCACTGGGGTTGTAAGCCCGCCGCAACGCCTCAAGCTCAACGTGGCTAATGATCAGCAATTGGCTTACGTCAAGGATTTTACTACTTGGCTGGCTCCTAAGACCATCATTGGCATCAGCCGCCCCAATAAAAAATCGGCAGCCTTGCAATTGAACACCGTAAAACTAAAATAAGACCGCAGATTTAACGGATTAAACGGATTTCGGGGATGCACCCGCCTCCGGCGGCGGACTAACTATGCCGATTCGTAGGCTGATAATAAAGCCGAAAAGCAAACAAGGCTGCTCAGTTGAGCAGCCTTGTTTGCTTTTCGCTGGTTTGGTTTAAGTTAGGTGACGGCTACCGGGCTAGTCAGCCCGCCGCCGGAGGCTGGCGGGCGTATCCCCGAAATCCGTTTAATCCGTTAAATCTGCGGTCCCTAGTAGCAGTATTCGTTGGCCTCGATGAGCTTGGCGGCTACGCGGCGGCGGGCTTCCTTCACGTTGAAGAGGTCGGGCTTGGTGAAGCGCTTGAGGCCCATGCTGAGCAGGCGCTGCTCGTCGCCCTCGCTCATGCTGGCGATGGCTTCGCGGCCCGACTTTTCGACCAAGTCGATGGCGTCGGAGAGATACACGCGGGCCATGTCAAGCTGCTGGGCCAGGGCTTCTTCGCCCTTGGTAGCGATTTCCTTTTCCACGCGCAGCAGGGTGCTTTCGGCCACGTAGGTCTTGATAGCCATGTCGGCGATGTTCATCAAGACTTCCTGCTCTTTGGCGAGCGAGTTCATGTACTTCTGCACGGCCGTGCCGGCTACCATCAGCACCGCCTTTTTCATGTTGGCGATGGCTTTCTTCTCGGTGGCGAAGGCCGAATCGTCGCTCTCGCCCATGCTCGGAATGCTCATCAGCTCCTGCTGCACGGCCTGGGCCGGGCCAATGAGGTCGATTTCGCCCTTCAAGCCCTTCTTCAAAATCATATCGACGGCCAGCATCCGGTTGATTTCGTTGGTACCCTCGAAAATCCGGTTGATGCGCGAGTCGCGGTAATTGCGGTCCATCGGGTAGTCCGACGAGAAGCCGTAGCCACCGTAAATCTGCACGCCTTCATCGGTCACGTAGTCCAGGACTTCGGAGCCTTCCACCTTCAGGATGGCGCACTCCACGGCAAACTCGCGGGCGGCGCCCAGCAGGGCCTCGTTGTGGCCCATGCCGCTGGCCAGCAACTCCTGCTCCTTGCGGTAGATGTCCTCGCCGGCGCGGTACACGGCCGACTCTACGGCGTACATGCGAATGGCCTGCTGCGCCAATTTGTAGCGAATGGCCCCAAACTTCGAGATGGGCAGCTTGAACTGCACGCGCTCGTTGGCATACTTCACGCTCTGGGTGGCGGTAGCCTTGGCCCCGCCCAGGCAGGCGGCGGCCAGCTTGATGCGGCCGATGTTCAGCACGTTGAAGGCAATGAGGTGGCCTTTACCGATCTCGCCCAGTACGTTTTCTTTGGGTACCAGCGCGTCGCTCAGGAATACCTGGCGGGTCGAGGAGCCGCGAATACCCATCTTGTGCTCCTCGTTGCCGAGGCTCAGGCCGGGCGTGCCTTTCTCCACGATGAAGCCCGTAAACTGCTCGCCGTCAATCTTGGCAAACACGATGAAAACGTCGGCAAAGCCAGCGTTGGTAATCCACATTTTCTGGCCGTTGAGCACGTAGTGCGTGCCCTCGGCGTTGAGCACGGCCTTGGTTTTGGCCCCCAGCGCGTCCGAGCCCGAGCCGGGCTCCGTCAGGCAGTAGGCCCCCATCAGCGAGCCGTCGGTGAGGCCGGGCAGGTACTTCTGCTTCTGCTCATCGTTGCCGAAAAACAGAATCGGCAGCAGGGCAATGCCCGTGTGCGCCGCGAAAGCCACCGGGAACGAGTTGCCGCCGCCCACGCCTTCCGTCACCCGCAGCGCGGTCGGGAAGTCCATGTCGAGACCGCCGAACTGCTCCGGTACGCTCACCCCAAACAGGCCGAGCTGGCCCGCCTTCTCCATCAGGCCGCGCATGAGGCCCTCCTCGTGGTTGTCGAGGCGCTCCAGCAGCGGGTGTACCTCGGCCGCCACGAAGTCGAGGCAGGTCTGGTACATCATATTCTGCTCCTCGGTGAAATCAGCGGGCGTGAAAACGTCTTGGGCTTCAGTGGGCTTGATAATGAATTCGCCGCCTTTGGCAACGGCTTTGTGCGAGGTTTCCATGAGGAAATATGGTAAGGTGGGAGGTTGAACTGTTAGGCGTGCCGACTATTAGGGCAACAACGGGCCGGGCATTTTGGTGTTGCAAGATAAGAGAAAAATGTTAGGCGTGCCTACTATTTACGGGATAGTAGGGGAAATTTTAGCGCTGCCTGGGTGTTTGGTTATTACTACCAGGGTGGAGGCAGGGGCATCCAGTTCTGGTCACTCGCAACGACCGAGTGCAGCCGTCGGTGTCTCCTCTCAGAAAAGGAAATGCGTACAGTGTTCGCGTTGTTCCTGAAAGCAGTCCAACATACAACCGTCGCGCTGCACCTGCCGAAGCGTCTTGCTAGCACTACTAGGATTGCTCCCCAACGGTGCTAGCAAGACGCTTCGGCAGGTGCAGCCTGACGGTTGTATGTTTTCAGGCAGTCTACCTAACTTACTCGGCGCGAAGCTCGACAGTCTGGCCAGCCAGCCCCGGCGCGGCTAATGCCACGCGAATAGGCCCGGGGCCGGTAGCCTGCACGTAGAGCAGCAGTCGGCCCCGGTAGGCGCGGTGGTGGGGCGCGGCGTAGGGCTCGTGGCTGGCCAGGTCGCCGCTTTCGATGCCCAGCAGGCGGGCGGGGCCGGTGAGCGTGGCGCTGATTTCCGGGCTGGCATCGGGCACAGGGTTGCCGGCCTGGTCAACTACCTGCACTTCAATTTGCGCTAAGCCTTGCGCGTTGGCAAGCAAAGTAGTGTGGTCGGCCTTGAGCCGGAGGGTAGTAGGTGGGCCAGCGGTGCGCAGGACCGTTTCGCTGACGGGCTGGCCGTTGCGGTAGCCGGTGGCTCGCAGCTCGCCGGCGGCGTAGGGCACATCCCAGGCGGGCAGGCGGCCGGTTTTCTTACCCAGCGACTGGCCGTTGAGGAACAGCTCGGTGGCTTCGTTGGTAGTGTAGGCGGTGATGCGCAACGGGCTGGCAGCGGGCCAGTTCCAGGTGGCGGAGCCGCGCGGACGGCGGCCGGTGGTGCCCGTGGCGGGAGCCTCCGCCACGGCCAGGTAGAGCATGGGGGCGCTGGTCCACAGGCTCTGGCGGAAATAGTACTCGGGCTTGGGGAAGCCCGCCAGATCGAGTAGGCCCGCGCCGTTGCTGCGCTGGGGCCATTTGCCGGCCTCGCCCAGGTAGTCGATGCCCGTCCAGAGGTACTGGGCCGATACGTAGGCGTTGCTATCCACGGCGGCCCAGGCGCTGGGGGCCATGCCGTTCTCGCTGCCGTAGATGATGCGCTGGGGGTACTGCTTATGGTCTTCGGGGTAGCGGAACTCCTGGTAGTTGTAGCCCACGAGGTCGAGCGCGGCGGGGTAATCGGTGAAATTGGACATGACTACGCCCGCCAGCGCGGCCGTGACGGGGCGCGAGCTATCGGCCTGCTTGGCCACGGCCGCCAGGCGACGGGCCAGCGGACCCATCTCGCTGGCCGGTGGGTGGTTGGGCAGGTAGCCCTTGCCGTAAATCTGCGGGTTGCGACCAGTGTTAAGCACCTCGTGGGTGTAGGGGTCGTTGGGGTAGTCGATTTCATTGCCGATGCTCCACATGATGATGCTGGGCCGGTTGCGGTTGCGCAGCACCATGTCGCGCAGGTCGCGGTCGCCCCACTCCTTGAAGAACTCGTGCGCCCCGTGCTGGCTGGGGGTGCCCACGTTCCAGCCGGCCACCCACTTGTTTTTACCGCGCTCCCACTCGTCAAACGCCTCGTCCATTACCAGGAAGCCCAGGCGGTCGCAGAGGTGGTAGAGGTAGTCGGCGTGCGGGTTGTGGCTCATGCGCAGTGAGTTGCAGCCCACGGCTTTCAGGGCCTTGAGGCGGCGCTCCCACACCTCGGGCGGCACGGCTACGCCGAGCGCACCCGCATCGTCGTGGATGCACACGCCCCGGAGCTTGGTGGGCTGCTCGTTGAGGAAGAAGCCTTTATCCGCGTCGAAGCGGATGCTGCGCACGCCTACTTCCTCGGTTACCTCGTCTACCGGTTGGCCCTGCACGGCCAGGCGCACGCGCAGCCGGTACAGGTTGGGCTGGTCGGCCGACCACAGGGCGGGGTTGGCAATGGGTAGCGTGAGGGTGGCCGTACCGTTGGCCTTAGGCTTCACGGCGACCAACTGCTGGGCGGTGGCGACGGCCTGGCCCCGCGCATCGAGCAGCGTGCCCGTGACGGTCACGGCCGCTGCTGTCGCGCCGGCATTGGTTAGGCTGACTGCCACTTTGCCGGTAGCGGCCTGCGGCGACACCTGCGGCGTGGTAAAGGCCACGCCCCACTGCCGTACGTGTACCGGCGCGGTAGCCAGCAGGTACACATTGCGGTAGATGCCCGAGCCGGTGTACCAGCGCGAGTCGGCTACCTCGCTATGGTCGGCCTTCACCGCCAGTACGTTGGGGCCAGTGGCGCGCAGGTAGGGCGTCAGGTCGTACTGAAAGGAGGCGAAGCCGCTGGGCCGCTTGCCCAGGAAGTGGCCGTTGAGCCACACCTCGCTGTTTTTATACACCCCGTCGAAGTAGATAAACACCTGCTTGCCCCGGTAGCCGGCCGGCAGCACAAACGACTTGCGGTACCAGCCCACGCCGCCCGGCAGGTAGCCCGTGGCGCTGGCCCACTGCTCACTAAAAGGACCTTCGATGCTCCAGTCGTGGGGCAGGGTTACGGTGCGCCAGGTCTTGTCGTCGGCCGTGGGCCGCTCGCTACCGGGCGCGTCGCCGAGGTGAAATTTCCAGGTATTGTTAAACAAAACCTGCTGCCGCTGGGCCTGGGCGGGCGAAAGCAGGGCCAGCCAAGCTAAGCTGAACAGAGCAATAATTCTCTTGGTCATTGGAAAAGGAGATATAGAAGCTGTTTAGAAAGCAGCCTGACGGTGGACCCCACCCCCAGCCCCTCCCCCTCGGGAGAGGGGAGCCAGCCATTCGCTAACGTCGGCTTACGTTCGGCTCCCCTCTCCCGAAGGGGAGGGGCCGGGGGTGGGGTCTCGCGTAAGGACAGCGCCCGACCAGGTTCTTGAAAAGCGCTTCCTAAACAGCTTCGATTTCAGACAAGAATAACCGGGATTACTCTACCGTGAGGCGGCCGAGATACTGGCCATCGACGGTGCCGACGCGCACCGCGTAGAGGCCAGCCGGCAAGCTCCCCAGCTCCAGCGGGGTGGCCGCCGCATCG
>CAJYVK010000270.1 GCA_913778455.1 uncultured Hymenobacter sp.
TAGCGGCCGCGCAGGAAAGTAAGGCAGCCAGCGCCGCGCCGGCCCGGGCGCTGCCGGGGCACGACGAGTAGCGTGGGCACAAAAAAAGCCCGCCGTAACCGGCGGGCTTTCTCGGGTTTGGCAGCAGGCTAAACTTTAGGATTGATGTCGCTCATCAGCGCGTCGTAGGACAGGTTCTCGGCTGGGGTCATGTTGTTGGGCAGGCGGATGTCGTCGGCATCGTGCACGCGCAGCGTGAGCAGACCCGAGAGGATCATCGAGCAGCCGCCCAATACCAGCGTGAGTACCGGCTCGCCACCGAATACGTGCTTAGTAAAAAAGCCCAGCGTAACGCCGGCCACCATCTGCGGCAGCACGATGAAGAAGTTGAACACGCCCATGTAGTAGCCCATCTTATTGGCGGGCAGCGCCCCGGCCAGCATGGCGTACGGGATGCTTAGAATACTCGCCCAAGCCACGCCCACGCCCAGCATCGACACCAGCAAAAACTGCGGGTTTTGGATGAAGTAGATGGAAATGAGGCCCAAGCCGCCCGCCGTCAGGCACAGCAGGTGCGTGACGCGGCGGCTCGTGGCGCGGGCAATGACCGGCAGCGCCAGCGCGGCCAGCGCCGATACGCCGTTGTACACCGAGAAGCAAACGTTGACCCAGTCGGCCCCCTCGTTATAGAGTTTCGATGTGGTGTCGCTGGTGTGGTAGATGTGGCTCGTAATGGCCGGGGTGGCGTAGATCCACAGCGAAAAGAGGGCGAGCCAGCTGAAAAATTGTACCACGGCCAGTTGCCGCATGGTGCGCGGCATATCGGAAATGCCCGCAAACGATTCCTTCACGCCGTGCCAAAAGCCCGCCGTGCGAGCCTTCTCAGCCTCGAACTCCGCCAGGTTTTCCGGCGGGTACTCGCGAGTGCGGATAACCGTCCAGAGTACGGCCAGGAAGTAGATGACGCCGCCAGTGTAAAAGGCGTATTTCAGTGAGGGGGAAATCTGCCCGGCTGGGGCTATATTGTTGAAGTGCAGCCATTTGGTGAAAATATACGGTAGTAATGACCCTACTACGGCCCCGATGCCGATGAAAAAAGTCTGGAAGCCGAAGCCCGCCGTGCGCTGATTGCTGGGCAACATATCGCCCACCAGCGCCCGGAAGGGCTCCATCGAAATGTTGATGCTCGAATCCATAATCCAGAGCATCCCGGCCGCCATCCACAGGGCCGAAACGTGTGGCATCACCAGCAAGGCCAGCGAGGCGCAAATGGCCCCCACTAGAAAGAACGGTCGCCGCCGCCCCCAGCGCGGGCTCCAGGTGCGGTCGGAGAGATAGCCGATAATGGGCTGGATAATAAGGCCCGTGGTCGGCGCGGCCAGCCACAGAAAGGCTAGCTCATCTTCCTTAGCCCCCATCGTTTCGAAGATGCGGCTCATGTTGCCGTTTTGAAGCGCGAAGCCAAATTGGATGCCCAGGAAGCCGAAGCTCATGTTCCAGATTTGCCAGAAGCTGAGGCGGGGCTTCGCGCGCAGCGCCAAGGGATTGTCGATGATAGCACTACCGGCCATGATACCGAAAACAGAAGAGGGTGGGAAAAGAAAGAGCTGGAAGTTACGCCTAGCCGGGCGTAATCGGGCACGCCGGCTAGGCTATTGCGGCTTGATTTCGAAGACCATGGCGCTGAGCGGCTCCAGCGTCAGGTTGAGGGCGGGGCGGGCGTCGCCGCCGTTGAGCAGGTCGCGGTAAGTAAAGGTGCGCTGGGTGGGCAGGCCCACGCGCTTCAGCACGTTGTCGGGAATGAGCAGGGTGGGGCGGTAGGTCTTGGTGTCGCTGAAATTGACGACAACCAAGACGTGCTGACCCTGGGTGTAGCGCAGAAAGCAGTAGAGCTTGCGCTGGTCGTACTCCTTGCCCAGGTTGTTGGCGTCTTGCAATTCGTAGAATTGCCCCTTGCGGATGGCCTCGCTGCTGCCAGCCAGCGTGAGCAGGCGGCGGTAGAAGTCGCGGAGCTGCTTTTGCTCGGGGCTGAGCTTGCCACCGTCAAACTTGCCCTGGTTCATCCACTTCTGGTGCTCGGGCACGCCCCAGTAATCGAAGATGCTGGTGCGGCCGTCCTCGCTCGAAAAGCCTTCGCTGCCGAGCGCAGGCTCGGCCACTTCCTGGCCCATGTAGAGCATTACCGGGCCGCTGCCCAGCGTGGCGCTCACCGTCATGGCCGGGATGGCGCGGCGCGGATTGCCGGCAAATTCCTTGGAGGCAATGCGCTGCTCGTCGTGGTTTTCCAGGAAGCGCAGTATCTTGGAGCCGAAGCCGTTGCTTTCCTCCTTCCACACGTGGGTGATGTCGTCGGTGCTGCCTTCCTGGCGCATGAGGCGGCGCAGGCCGTCGTAGAGGCCCACCTTGTCGTACAGGAAGTCGAACTGCCCCTTGTTGAAGTAAGTGGCGTATTCCTTCGGGTTGTACGCCTCACCGATGAAGATGAGGCCGGGCTTCACTTTCTTCAACTCGGGAATAACCCAGGTCCAGAACTCCACGGGCACCATCTCGGCCATGTCGCAGCGGAAGCCATCCACGTCCTTCTTGGTCCAGAACACGAGGATGTCGCGCATCTTCTTCCAGGTGTCGGGGATGGGCTCGAAGTGCGACTGGTGCATGTGCTGGTAATCGACCCCGTAGTTAAGCTTGACGGTCTCAAACCAGTCGTTGACGCTGGGCGCGGCCACGAACACGTCGTTGCCGGTAGCCTTGGCCGGAAACTCGGTGTATTTGCCATCCTCGCCGGGGCCTTTCAGCGGGCCCAGCGGGTTGTAGCCGGCGGGTACCACGAAGCGCTCGCCGGGCAGGTAGTAGAAGTTGTTGTTGGGCGCGAAGGCCTGGGTTTTGTCATCTTGCGCCCCCAGGTCGACTACGCCGGCCGGCTTGGCGTCGGAGCGGTAGGAGCGGGCCACGTGGTTGGGAATGAAGTCAATAAGTACCTTCAGGCCGTGGGCGTGAGTGCGCTTTACCAGGGCTTCAAACTCGGCCATGCGGGCTTTTTTGTCCACGGCCAGGTCGGGGGCTACGTCGTAATAGTCCTTCACGGCGTAGGGCGAGCCGGCGCGGCCTTTTACTACGTCGGCATCGTCGGCGGTCAGGCCAGCCTCGGGGTAGGCGGTCATGGTCGCGTGCTCCAGCACGCCGGTGTACCACACGTGCGAGGTGCCCAGCTCCTTGATTTTGGTCAGGGCCAAGTCGTTGATGTCGTTGAACTTGCCGCAGCCGTTTTCCAGTACCGTGCCGTAGGGCTTGTTCAGGGCCACCTTGTTGCCGAAGAGGCGAGGCAGGAGCTGGTAGATAATGAGCTTGTTATCGACCGGGGTTTCGGTCGTGGTGTTCGCGTCTTGGGCTAGGGTCACGAGGGGAGATGCTAGGGTAAGGGCCAGGAGGAGGGCTTTCATGAGAGGAGTGGTTTCACCGCGGAAGGCGCGGAAGGATTCGCGGACGGGCGCGGAGGCAGTTGGTCCGTCATGCCATTGACTTTGCGGAAGATACCTTCTTTGATGCGGGGGACGTTGAAATTGATGAGCAGGCCGGCCCGGCAGCCCGAAAGCTTGAGGTAGGTGATAAGCTGCATGTGGTGCACCTCTAAGACTATTTCTACAGCCTTCAGCTCCACTATTACTTTGCCTTCCACCAGCAGATCGAGGCGGTAGCCAACGTCCAGTTTGACATCGCCATAACTCATGGGCAGCCCCACTTGATTTTGCACGTGTAAGCCCGCCAGTCGCAGCTCGTGCAGCAAAGCTGCCTCATATGCCGATTCCAGTAAGCCCGGCCCCAACGCAGTATGCACGTTATAAGCCGATTGCCTAATTAAATAGGTGATGTCATTCTCGTGCATAAGCCTCCGCGTCGTCCGCGAACTCTTCCGCGCCTTCCGCGGTGAAAAAATTACTTCCGCAATTCTACCACCCAAGCCGTGTGCGCTGGCACTTTCAAGGTCTTTAAATCCGAAATAACAGTCCCGCTCACCACGTCAACCCCCGAAGTATACCCACCCGTACGCTCGGCAAAGCGAGTACCATCCACGGTCTTAGTTTCCTTAGTGTTATTAGCAATCACCATTACGCAGGCATCGTCGGCGTACCGGAAGTACGTGTACACCCCATCCTGCGGAATAAACTGCATGAGCTTGCCCGACGAAAGCACCGGGTGCGATTTACGGTAATTAGCCAGCTTGCTCACGTAGTCGAAGGCCTCGCCCGCCTGCCCCGGCCGCGCCACGAAGTAGTTCGTCTTGTCGCCCGCCCAGCCGCCGGGGAAGTCCTCGCGCACCTTGCCGTCGGGATCCGAGAAGTTCTTCATCAGTACCTCGGTGCCGTAGTAGAGCTGCGGCGTGCCGCGCAAGGTCAGCAGCCAGGCCAGCCCCATCTTGTACTTGGCAAAGTCTTCGCCGATTACCGAGTAGAAGCGGCTCATGTCGTGGTTGTCGAGGAAGGGCACGTTGCGCGTGGCGTCGGTGTACATCCAATCGCCCTGCAAGGCGCGGTAGAGCTTATTCAAATCGCCGCCCTCGCCCCGCAGCGCGTCGCCGATGCCGAAGCAGATTTGAAAGTCGAGTACACCCGGCAGGTTCGACTTGAAGCCGTTGACGGGCGGGAAGATGTTCTGGGCAAAGAATGCCTGCTCGGCCTCGGTACCCTCCCAGGCTTCGCCGAACAGCGCCAGCTTGGGGTATTCCTCGCCAATGGCCTTGCCCCAGTCCATCAAGAATTTCGGCTCCGAATACGGGTAGGTATCAATACGGTAGCCATCGAGTCCGGTGCTCTCCACCCACCACAGAAAATTCTGAATCAGGTAGGTAGAAACCAGCGGATTACCTTGGTTGACGTCGGGCATGGTAGTGTCAAACCAGCCGTCGTTTTCCAATACGCGGTCGCGTTGCGCCCCGTAGGGATCGTTGAGCACGTAGGCGTTGTAGTTGGAGCGGGTAAAAGTAGGAAAGGCGTGAAACCAGTCGGCCGCCGGCTTATCGAGAAACAGGTGGTGGTAGCTGCCCCAGTGGTTGAGCACGATGTCCTGCACCACCTTCAGGCCCTGGCTGTGCGCGGCCTTCACAAACTGCACGTACTCGGCGTTGGTGCCGTAGCGCGGGTCTACCTTGTAGCAATCGGTGACGGCGTAGCCGTGGTAGCTGGCCTTGGGCATGTCGTTTTCGACAATCGGCGTGGGCCAGACGGCCGTCGCGCCCAACTGCTTGAAATAGTCGAAGTGGTTTTGAATGCCCTTGAGGTCGCCGCCGTGGCGGGCGTACATCGAGTCGCGGGCGATGCGGGGGGCGCGGGTACCCTTTACCACGTCGTTTTTCGGGTCACCGTTGGCGAAGCGGTCCGGCATCAGCATGTAGATGAAATCGGCCTGGGTAAGGCCCTGCGTGCGGGCCGGGTCGGCGTTGCGCGGGCGCAGCTCGTAGCTGTAGGTCAGCGGCTTAGGACCGGCAAATTTCAGTTGCAGCTTGCCCGGCTGGGCCTGCGGGCTCACCGTGAGGTTGACAATGAGGTAGTTGGCGCTTTCCAGCTTCTGGAAACCATCGAGCGTCACGCCGGGGTAGGGAGCCAGCGTTACCTGGTCTGCCGCGATGCCGGGCGCGTTGACCAGGAGTTGCAGCTTGGGATTTTTCATGCCCACAAACCAGTAAGTGGGGTCGATGCGGGTGGCCGTTTTGGTGGGCGGGGCAGCCAGTACCGGGCTGGCAGTCAGCAGCAACGCCGTCGAGATGCCGGCCAGCAGAGAGTGAAAAATGCGCATGAATCAGATAATGAGCAAGAAAGGTGGGAGAAAAAGATAACGAACAGGGCCGGCCAATTGGCCGTAAGCTCGGCGGTAACGCAGCCCGGCGGTCCGCAAACCATTGCGGAAGCCGCTGCCGATGCTCCAGACAAAATACGCCGACTTACCCCGCCACCCCGCTAGCTTTGGCCCGGCGGCCCTTCCTTTACTGGCCCAAAACCTCTTAGCTCCAAACACCTACCGACTTTTTCTCCATGGCTTTTACCTTTAAAGCACCGGCTCCGGCCGCCAAATACAAGACCGCTGCGGCCTACTTCTCGATGGAGTTCGCCCTCGACCAGAGTCTGAAAATTTATTCCGGCGGCCTGGGCTTCCTGGCGGGCTCGCACATGCGCTCGGCCTACGAGCTCAAGCAGAACCTTATCGGCATCGGGATGCTCTGGACCTACGGCTACTACGACCAGGTGCGCAACCCCGACCAGACAATGAAGGCCGAGTTTCTGCACAAGCAGTACTCGTTCCTGGAAGATACCGGCATTGTATTCCCGGTTACCATTCACGACGCGCAGGTGCACGTGAAGGCGCTGTACCTGGCCCCCGAGACGTTCGGCACCGCGCCCATGTTCTTCCTCACCACCGACATTGAGGAAAACGACTATCTGTCGCGCACCATCAGCCACCACCTCTACGACCCCGACGCGGCTACCCGCGTGGCGCAGAGCATCGTACTAGGCGCGGGTGGCGGGCAGCTGCTCGACATTCTGGGCCGCAAAACCGACGTGTACCACCTCAACGAGGGCCACGGCCTACCGCTGGCGTTCTTCCTCTACGCCAAGCACAACCACGACCTGGCCGAGGTGCAGAAACGTCTGGTATTCACCACCCACACGCCCGAGCTGGCCGGCAACGAGGAGCGGCCCATCAAGCTGCTGCAAGACATGAGCTTCTTCGCTGGCGTGCCGCTGGAGGAAGTTCGCCGCGTGGCCCGTCTCGATGGCGACTCGCTCAACTACACGCTCACTGCCCTGCGCTTTGCCCGCAAGGCCAACGGCGTGAGCAAGGTGCACGGCACCGTGGCCAACGAGATGTGGGGCCACTACGAAGGTATCTGCCCCATCATCTCCATCACCAACGCTCAGAACGGCACCTACTGGCGCGATCCGCAACTAGCCGCCGCTCTCAAAGGCAAAGACGACGAGGCCCTGCTGGCCCGCAAAAAGGAGTTGAAAAAGGCTTTCTTCAAAGTTGTAGCTGACCAAACCGGTACGCTCCTCGACCCCGAGGCGCTGACCATCGTGTGGGCTCGCCGCTTTGCCGCCTACAAGCGTGCCGACCTTATCCTGCGCGACTTCGAGCGCATCGAAAAGTTGGTGAGCGACGACAGCCGCCCGGTGCAGGTTATCTGGGCCGGCAAGCCTTACCCCAAAGACTTCGGGGCTATCGATATCTTCAACAGC
>CAJYVK010000271.1 GCA_913778455.1 uncultured Hymenobacter sp.
ATCCGCGATTGTATGCAGTGACTGGAGTTCAGACGTGTGCTCTTCCGATCTGGCGAAGCGCAGCGCGGCACCGTTGCCGAAGCCGATTTCCAGCACCTTCGGCCGCCCGGCGCACAAGGTGCTGGAAATCGGCTTCGGCAACGGTGCCGCGCTGCGCTTCGCCGCCGGCACCCCACTTACCTCGGCCGCCCCAGACCCCAGCTTTGAGAGTATCTGGACTACTAACGTGCCGATGCTGAGTAGTAAAGCCTCGCTGCAAGGTTTCGTACTGGCTTTACCTACCGATGTAGCGCCGGGTAAAAAATGGCAGGATAGCGTACGAGTGGGCAGCAGCTTGACGGTAAATCAGTACCAGGTTCTTAAAAAGGAGGGCGACGCGTTGCAGGTGAGCCTGGCCAGCCGCCTACTCGCCAACTCGCAGGCCAGCCAGACGAGCAGCGGCGCCGCGCCCGGGTTTGCCGTCTCGGCCACGAGCACCGTGAGCGCCCTCGAGTACCAGGGAGAGCTGCGGGTACGGCAAGCCAGCGGCTTTATCGAAGAGCTGCACCTTACCAAGCACAGCGCCGCCGTAGCCAATGCCGGCGGCCAGGCCCTCAAAAACGACTCTTACGCCAAAGTGGACATCACCAATACCGTCAAGTAGCGATTGGCCGACGCGGTGGGCTTACCAGTTGGAGACGAGCAGCTGGCTGTTGACGTAGTCGATAGTTGTCCGGTACTGACTCAGCAGGGGATAGCCCGCTATCCCCTGCACGTTGGCCTGGCCGGGCTTTTGGTTGAGGTGCGAAATGTCGGAGAATACCGTTTGCTGGTGGTGAAAAGCCAGGCTCCCCCCCAGACGCATTTCCGGTATCTGCCCGCTCACTACCGTGCGCGGCGTGTTGTCGCCCCCGCGTAGCGTTTCCTTGGTCCGCTTACGCAATTTTTTGGCGAAGGCTGGGGCAAATTGCGCATCCAGCAGGTTGGTTTGCGCCCCACAGTCTACGGCCAACTGGTAGGGTTGCCCGTCTACGGTTACTTCCACAACGGGCAGGTGCCCGCGCAGCTTGAATGGCAGCGTGAGGAGCGGCGCAGCGGCTACCGGGGTCGCCTCCGGCCGGCGCAGCAGCACGCGGGCCGCGTGGTAGTCCAGCGTGAGCGCGTACTGGCTCAGCAGATTGTAGCCAATCAGGCCCAGCAGCGGGGTATTATCCAGCTGTTTTTCAATAGCTGCCAGATCGAGCGTCACCACTTCCTTATCGTGGAAGCTAATCCCCATCCAATTGAATTGCTTGACGTTACAAAACGACAGGTTGTTCACGGTACCGTTGACGCCCTTGGGAGTATCCGCCGTCGCCATGCTCTGCGCATTGGCGGGAGCGCTGAATTCGCGCTGATTCAGCATCAGGGCCGGTGCCCCCGAATCCAGGATAAAGGTGCCGCGCCGACCATCTACCTCCGCTTCGACCAGAATTAAGCCCTTCACGAGCCGCACGGGCACATCCAGACTGGGCGGCAGCGTTAAATCCTGGGGGCTGAACGAAGTACCGACTTTCTTGACACTGGCCTGCGCCAGATTCAGCTCCAAAAACTTGCCTTCCGGCGTAACTAAAAAGTCGTATTCCTTTTCGTTGCCTTTGCGCGTCATGGCGCACACGTAGCGCGTATTCACGCCCTCTTTCTCTTGCCGCACCAGTCGGACTCCCTCCACCGGTCCAAACTGGGGCAGGAGCTTTGCCAGCACCTGCGGGGTATAGACCGCCGGCAGCGTACCGATACGGGTATTTTCGGTCAGGTAGGGCTGCAACAGCTCCAGCGAATTGCTATTAATTGCCGCAATCAGTTGGTCCAGCGGCTTTACGGCTAGCTGCTGCGCCAGACAGCTACCTAGACTACCCAGGGAAAGTAGCACCAAGAGGAGAAAAGCTTTCATGATTGGAAAAGGAGAAAAGGTGAGTGTAGCAAGAGCGGCGATAAGTGGCGGCAGCCCATCACAATCCGGACGGAGTGGGGCTGTGGCGCACGAGGCGACCACGCCAATAAATCGCTGCCTAAGGTAGGAAGCGTTTTCCTAATTTGGCTCAAGAATACAGCAGTTTATTATTTTAACTACTTTACTCTAATTGAAAGCCTTACTTGCCTCCGTGGGCCGGGTGCCTTAGCGGCGGCTGCCCAGGTGCACCCTTGGGAGTACTGCGCCCAGCACTCGGAACTGGCTGCCCTCCTCGCAACCAGCTCCGAGTACTGGCAATGAAGCTATCTAGCGAACAATTTCCTAATCCGCTTGCATAGGCTAGTCCGCTGCGTAATCTGAAGCGGACTACTGCCCCAACTACCGCTTAGCGACCCGGCACGCCCACCGGTATCAGTACTTTATTTCGGAGACAGTGCTTACAAAACGCCAGCGGGGCTTTAGCTTGCGGGGCTGATTTGTTCAGCCTAAAATACCCGCGGCCGCTAGCTTAGCTACCGCCGCCTGCACACCTTCTATTCTGCCCTTTTTCTGCCGTGACTGAGTTTGGCATCATTGGCCTAGCCATCCTGTTGGCCACTTTTTTCGCTTCCTATAAAGGATTTAAAGACGCCCGCTATTTCGACCAATACGCTTTTCGCGTAGCGGACATCCGCTACGGGCGGCAATACTACCGGCTGCTGACTTCCGGGCTGCTTCACACCGGCTGGGCGCACTTGCTGATTAACGGCCTGACCTTCTACTGGTTTAGCAGCAGCGTGGAGGCGGCACTGGGGTACCGCGATTTCCTACTGCTTTACGTGGGCAGCTTGCTGGGCGGCAACCTGCTTTCGCTGGGTTTCCACCGCCAGCAGGCCGACTACACGGCCGTGGGCGCCTCGGGGGCCATCAGCGGGCTGGTCTTTGCGGCCATCGTGCTCTTTCCCGGGATGGAGGTTGGTATGCTGGGCGTGTACGTGCCGGGCTGGCTGTACGGCCTGCTTTACGTGCTGTATTCCGCCTACGGTATTACGGTGCAGCGCGATAATATTGGCCACGACGCCCACCTCGGCGGCGGGCTGGTGGGGTTGTTCACCGTCGTCGGCCTACAGCCTACGCTGCTGCTTACTAATTACATAGCCATTGCGGCCATCCTCGTGCCGGCCCTGGCTTTCTTCTACCTGCTGCTCAAGAAGCCGGAAGCCCTGCTGGTGGGCAGCCTGTTTCGGTCGGCCCCCGCCTACCAAACGGTAGATGATAAGTACCACGCTCAGCAACAGGCCCAGGCCGAGGAACTCGACCGTCTGCTGGATAAAATCAACCACAAGGGCCTCGAAAGCCTGAGCGCCCGCGAGAAAAACAAGCTTGAGGAACTCTCGCGCTAGCGGAGTAGGGACACAGCGCAAAAAAGGCCGTTCTACGCGCGTAGAACGGCCTATTTTGCGCTGTGACAGTTATCCCTTACAGGGACTTACGCCGGTTCTTTTTATAGTCTTCGAACACCAGGTGCCCCAGTCCTTTCAGGCCCGAGTAGTACGCCTTGCCTTGGTTGACCTCGGTAAACTCTTCC
>CAJYVK010000272.1 GCA_913778455.1 uncultured Hymenobacter sp.
GGCTAAAGCTGGTTAGGGGGGCGAAGAAAGGCTGGACTCGGTATCACAATAAAAAAACGATAATGAGTCGGAAACAGTAGGTAAATACCGTTCAGCATCTTATAATTGCGCCATCTTCCCACCGCAACCTTCTTGTTATGGTGCAATTTCTACGTTGCCTCTTCTTGCCGGCCTGCCTCGCGGTGCCGACCCTTTCCGTTGCTGCCCTACCCAACCCGCTGCACGGCTCCTCATGCGTAACGCGACCCGTTGCCCTGACCATCACGGGCCGCGTGGTTGACCGCAACGGTGCCCCGCTGGCTGGCGTGTACGTTACGATGCAAAGTGCCTCAACCACTGCTACAACCAACTCTGCCGGAAGCTTTTTGCTATCCAGCGATTCGAGCACGCCGGTGCTTACCTTCAAGCGGGCGGGCTACCAGACGCAGACCGTGCTGCTGACGTCGGTTCAGCCCGTGGTGCTCACGATGAGCGAGGTAGGTACGGCCCCCGTGGCCCTGGCGGCGGGCATGGAGGCCGTCAGCAAGCCCGTCGTGCTGGCCGACGTGCAGCCCGCCTTCACGGGCGGCGTGGAGGCGTACCGCACCTTTTTGCAGAAAAACGTGCATTATCCCGACGCGGCCAAAGCCCGTAATATTTCGGGCGATGTGTTTGTGAGCTTTGTCGTGGATGAGGCTGGTCGCCTGCTCGACGCCGAAGTAATCAAGGGCGTGGGCTACGGGTTGGACGAGGAGGCACTGCGTCTGGTGCGCCTCATGCCGTGGTGGACGCCAGCCCTGCTGGCGGGCAAGCCCGTGCGCGTACCCGCCACCCTCCGCATCCGGTTCAGTCTGCTAGAGCAGCCATAGCTGACTCGGAGCGGAGCGGAAGCGGCCCAATAGCATTCGGGGCGGCCAGCAGCGTGAGCATTAAGCTTTTGTAACGCCGCTGGTCGCCGACGGTCGGCTTTTTATACTTGCAAGTATTTAAAGCAGGCAAATTATCTGAATGTTAGCACTTACTCGCCAGGTTGCGGCATTATTAGCCGGCTGCTTCCTGTTGGCTGCCCTACTGGTAGCTGGCCCCGTAACGCGAGCGGCTGGCCCGCCTCGCAACGTGTTGACGGGGCGGGTGCGCGACCCCGAGAGTGCGCCCCTGCCCGGCGTGGTCGTGACGCTGAAGAACTCGGGTAAGTCAACGACTACCAATGCCACCGGCTACTTTGTGCTCGACTGCGAAGAGGCGGCACCCACGCTGGTGTTGAATTGCGCAGGCTACCACTCGCAGACCGTGCAGGCCCAGGGAAGCGCTCCCCTCGACATCGTGCTCTACAAAGCCGGTGCCCCCGTGCCCGCTTCCCTGGCCATCGCCACTGCGCTGGAAGCGGCTAAAAACCCGGTGGCCGCCCCCGACGAGGCACCCACCTTCCCGGGCGGCGTGACGGGTTACCGCGCCTACCTCAAGCAGCATTTTCACTATCCCGAGGAGGCCCAGCGGCAGAATATTTCCTGCGAGGTAGTAGTTGGCTTCGACGTGGATGAGGTTGGCCGCATTCTCGATGCTGAGGTAGTCAAGGGCTGTGCGCCCAGTCTCAACGCCGAGGCTTTGCGCCTGGTGCGCCTCATGCCCTGGTGGACGCCCGCTCGTCGCGCCGGGCAGCCCGTGCGAGCCACCACTTCGCTGCACATTCGGTTCGAGTTGCAGTAGGAGCCGCCGTGTGCGCCCGGGGCTAGCCCAGGCGCTGACGGGCGCGGGTCACGTCTTCCGGCGTATCGATGCCGAAGGCATCAAGCTCAGTGACGGCAGTTTGGATGGCGAAGCCGGCCTCCAGCCAGCGGAGCTGCTCCAGGCTTTCGGCCAACTCCAGCGGTGAGGGGGGCAGCAGGGTAAGCTGGCGCAGTACGTCGGGCCGGTAGGCGTACAGGCCCAGGTGGCGGTAATAGCGGTGGTGGGCCAGCCACTCGGCCGCCGGGTGCTGGCGCTGGTAGGGCAGGGGGTGCCGGCTAAAATACAGCGCCTCGCCGCGCCGATTGGTTACCACCTTGGGCAGGTGCGGGCTGAATAATTCCTCTTCCGTGAGTACTGGCTTGATGAGGGTCGCAATGGCGGGCGGCGTAGGGCCAGCAAAGAGGTCCACCAGCGCGTTGATCTGCGCGGGGTGAATAAAGGGCTCATCGCCTTGGATGTTGACGATGCAGCTGACTTCGCTGGGCTGGCCGAGCACGTCGAAGGCTTCCCACACCCGGTCGGTACCGCTGGGGTGGTCGGCCCGCGTGAGTACCGCCTCGCCACCGAAGCCCTGCACGTGGTCGAGGATACGCGCATCGTCGGTGGCTACCACGACGCGGGCCAGCCCGGCCAGCCGGGCCTGCGCCACCACGCGCTGAATCATCGTTTGCCCGCCCAGGTCTACGAGGGGCTTGCCGGGTAAGCGGGTTGAAGCATAACGAGCCGGAATGATGCCTAGAGCAGTCATGGGCGGTGAGGGAGGAGTGGTGAAGAGTAATTCTCGCGGGAGCGGCAGGTACTAAGTAGCGTCCGAACCCCGTTACGGAAGGCCGAAACTAGCGCCGCTCGGCCGCTGGGTAGTTACTTTGCTTGCCGCTGGCCCTGGGCAGGGGCCGGCTACCGGCCGGTTTTGGTATACTTTTAGCCTCGCTTCTGCGCATGAGTTTGCTTGCTTCGTTGTTGATTTTGAATGCCCTGCACGGTTCGTCGGCTACCCCGCTGCCCGGTCACGGCCTCCCCACCGATTCTATCGGCCAGGAAATACGCGGGGGCCAGCGCTTCGTGCGCCACCGCGTAGCCCAGGGCGAAACTATGTTTGCCCTCAGCCGCCGCTACAAAGTGACGGTCGACCAGATTACCGCTGCCAATCCCCAGCTTAAAAGCGGCCTGGGGATTGGGGAGGTAGTGCTCATTCCGCGGCCCGGCCCCGGAGCTAAGGCGACGGCGGCCGTTCCGGCGCCCGCCAAGGTAGCCGCTGCGACGTCGACGCCGGCCCCAACTGCCGCCGCGCCCGACCGCTACACCGTGGGCAAGGGCGAAACGCTGTTTGGCATTGCCCGTCGCTTTGGCCTGTCGCCCGCCGAATTGATACTGCTCAATCACCTGCCCGCCGGCGGCGCGGTGCGCGTGGGGCAGGAGTTGCAGCTGCGCGAGGGGAGCTCCCCGGCTAGCCCGGCCACTCCAGCAGCCACGACGGCTCCGGCCCCGGCTCCCGCTACCCCGGCGCCCAAAATCAATCCCACGGCCCCGGCTCAGGTAGCTACCGTGACGCCCGCCACCCCCGCTGAGCGCCGCGAAGAGGCTGCCGAGGCCAAATCGCCCACCCATGCCAGCGAGCTCGTAACTCGCAAAACCGACGTGGGCATCGCATCGACCATCGCCAACAGCGGTACCGACAAGTACCTGGCTCTGCACAAAACGGCCCCCGTAGGCACCATCATGCAGGTGAAAAACCAGATGAACGGCCAGTCGGTGTACGTGCGCGTCATTGGCCCGCTGCCCGATACGGGCGAAAACGAGAATATCCTGGTGCGCCTCTCGCCCCGCGCCGTGCAGAAGCTGGGCACTACTGATGCTAAGTTCCGCGTCGAAACGAGCTACGTGCCATAGACCACGGATTCCTGCGGATTTCTCGGATTAATCGGATTTTGTAGCCGAGTGCGTGGGACAATTAGGCGTGCAGTCTTGTTAGCCTCCTCAGTAAAAAGAAAAAGCCATCCTCTCGGATGGCTTTTTTTAGGGTCCACAAAATCCGACTGATACGAAAAATTCGGCGTAATCCGTGGTCCAGGCTACAAAATCCGACTAATCCGAAAAATCCGCAGGAATCCGTGGTTCAGATGATAACGCAACTGCGTGCCTTGCTCGATGCACGCGCCGACCAGTACAACCAGCCAGCCTTTATTGCTAAGGATCCCATTAGCATCCCGCATCGTTACTCGCGCTTGCAGGATGTTGAGATCAGCGCTCTCTTCGCCGCGCTGCTCGCCTGGGGGCAGCGCCCCACCATCCTTAAAAAAACGGCCGAGCTAATGACGCGCATGGATGATGCGCCCTACCAGTTCGTGACCCAGCACCAGGACGAGGACTTGAAAAAGCTGCTTAACTTCTGCCACCGCACGTTTTGCGATACCGACTTGCTGTATTTCGTGCATTGGCTGCGGTGGTTTTATGGCGAACACGAGTCATTGGAAGACGCTTTTTTGCAAGGTGCCACCATGCGCGAGCGGCTCGTCAATTTTCACGACTTGTTTTTCAGCCTGCCTGACGCGCCCGCCCGCACTCGTAAGCACGTGGCTACGCC
>CAJYVK010000273.1 GCA_913778455.1 uncultured Hymenobacter sp.
GAAGGCGGCGTAGCTGGGAGCTTCCGCCTTGGGCTTGCCTACCAGCAAGCGTAAATTATTCACGTACTCCGTATTGAAGGGCAGCGCAGCTAGTACTTGCAGCACCACCAAGCCGTAGGCCAGCCGCCGCCCCCCGGGCGTGGCCGGCAGCTCGCGCAGGGCTAGCACCGGGATGCCAAACCAGGTGAGCGACATCAGGAAGTGAAAGCGGTTGAGCGTAAACGCGTGTAGCAGCGGTAGTTGCTTTTGGTAGAGCATGGCCAGCTGCGGGGCAAAGCCGCAAAACAGCGCGAAGCCCACCAGCGCCGCCAGCAGTATCCCCACCCGTCGTAGCAATACCGACCGCCGCGCGGGGGCCAGCCGGGTCAGCACCAGGCCCACCGCCAGCAGCGCCGCCCCCCGGAAAAACGGGCTGGCGTGGTACTGCCCCAGCCAGAAATAGCGGGCGGCTTCCTTTAGCCCCACCCCTACCCCGTGCGGCAGCAGGCGCACCAGATCAAACTCTTCGCGGTGCGACACGAACTGCTTGGCCACCAGCAGCGAGTAGAACAGCGGCCATTCCACCACCACGTACATGCCCAGCAGCAGGGCCAGCCCGAGGGCCCCGCGCACCGTGGCGGGCCAGGCGGCCCGGCCGCGCCGCACCACGTCGAGCAGCAGCAGCCCACCCCACACCACGGCGACAAACGGCCCCATGTACACGAAAATCGACCACAACGGAAACGCCGCGCACACGGCCCAGGCCAGCCCGCGCCGGCGGCCCTGGCGCAGGTCGAGGGCCGCCCCCAGCAGCGCCGGCTGGCCCATCACCGTGAGGCCATAGATGCTGTAGAGCGGCAGCGTGGCCCAGGCCAGCGCCACGGCCGCCGCCAGGCCGCGCTGCTCGGGGCGGGCCAGCCCGTATCGCCGCAGCAGCCAATACATGGCCAGCAGGCCCAGCCCCCGCACCAGCACCTGGTGCACGAGGTACGCCACCAGAGGATTTCCTTCAAAGATACTGAACACCAATACCGTAGCGCTCAACCCGGGCCGCAGGGCATTGCGCGGAATGCCGTTCATCACCTCGGGCACTACCACGTCGCGCCCGTAGGCGAAGGCCAGATGCAGCTTGGTGAGCAGGTACACCAGCGGGATTTCAGTATCCAGGCTGTCGTGGATGAGCACGTAGCCGTGGCGACCCAGCAGCAGCACCGGCAATAAGAACAGCAAGAGGCCCAGCAGGGCGAGAACGAGGGGGCGCAATGTAAATTATGAATTAGAAATTATGAATTATGAATTAGAAGTCATTTTCTTTGATTATGAACATTTTAGAATCAACTCATAATTCATAATTTCTAATTCATAATTTATCTCAGCTGCGCGGGTGAAACTCGGTGATGACCTGGCGCAGGTAGTCGCGGTCGAGGTGGGTGTATATTTCGGTGGTCGTGATGCTGGCGTGGCCCAGCATTTCCTGCACCACGCGCAGGTCGGCCCCACCTTCGAGCAGGTGGGTGGCGAAGGAGTGCCGCAGGGTGTGCGGGCTGATGGTTTGGCGCAGGCCCGCCAGCTCGGCCAGCTTCTTGATGGTGGTGAAGACCGTGATGCGCGATAACGGCCGGCCGCGCATACTCAGAAACACTAGGTCTTCGCAGCCGGGCTGCACGGTGAGGTGCTGGCGCACGCCGCCCAGGTAAAAGTGCAGGTGCTTCACGGCCTCACGCCCGATGGGCACCAGCCGCTCCTTGTTGCCCTTGCCCAGCACCCGCATGAAGCCCTGCTCGAAGTAGAGATTCGATAGCTTTAGGTCGCACAGCTCGCTCACCCGCAGGCCCGAGGAGTAGAGTACCTCCAGCAGAGCGCGGCTGCGCAGGCCCTCGCTCGTGCTGAGGTCAACGGCGGCCAGCAGGTTTTCGACGTCGGGGTACGAGAGCGTATCGGGCAGGTGGCGGCCGGCCTTGGGCGACTCCAGCGTATCGGTGGGATCGATTTTGAGCAGGTCTTCCATGATGAGAAACTCGTAGAAGGCCTTGATGCCCGACAGGGTGCGCGCCTGCGAGGTACTCGACAGCCCCAGCTCGGTGAGCGCGGCCAGGAAGTCGCGCAGCAGCCGCGTCGTTACTTGCAGCGGGCCAGCCTTGAGGCGCTCCAGCTCCAGCCACTGGTGCAGCTTGCGCACGTCGCGGATGTACGCCTCCACCGAATTGGGCGACAGCGACTTTTCGAGGCGCAGGTACCCGTCGAACTGCTTAATTGCTTGCGGCCAAGTAACGTTTTTTTAATTATGAATTCTAAATTATGAATTAGAAATTCAGGTTATTTGCGCTGTGAAAGAAAACGCCATTCGGCAAAAGTCTTACGCTTTTGCGTCACGCATCGTCAAAGCCTATAAATACCTGACGCGCGAGCAGCGTGAGTTTGTGCTCTCCAAACAACTCCTGCGCAGCGGCACTTCTATCGGGGCAAATGTAGAGGAGGCCCTTGCTGCCAGCTCCACTGCTGATTTTATCAACAAGCTAAATATTGCCGCGAAAGAGGCACGTGAAACCTCGTACTGGTTGCGTCTGCTGCACGATAATGAATTTCTTGCTCCCGCTGCCTTCGAATCCATTCATACGCACAACCTAGAACTTATCAAGCTGCTAGCCAGTATTCTGATTACCGTCAAGAACAGGCGACTCAATTCATAATTAATTTGAACATTCTAATCCTAAACGGCCCTAACCTTAACCTGCTGGGCCGCCGCGAGCCGCACATATACGGCACGCGCTCGTTCGACGATTTTTTGCCCGAGCTGCGGACTGATTTTCCCGACCTCACGCTCGCCTCCTTCCAGAGCAACCACGAGGGGGCGCTGCTCGACCGCCTGCACGCGGCGGCGGGCTGGGGGCCGGACGGCTCCGAGGAGGCCAGCCAGGCCGTGGTGCTGAATGCGGGCGGCTTCACCCACACCAGCGTGGCGCTGGGCGATGCCGTGGCCGCCGTGGCCGGGGCGGGCCTACCCGTTATTGAGGTGCATTTGAGCAACCTGGCGGGCCGCGAAGACTTTCGCCACAAGAGCTTTATTGGCAAGCATTGCGTGGGCAGTATTGCGGGTTTCGGCCTGGAAAGCTACCGGCTGGCGTTGCATTACCTGCTCAGCCAGCGGCCCCGGCCGGTGGGGTTTGGGCGACGCTAAGGGAGGGCGGTCAACTGCTCGCGAGAGCCGGGCAAGCCAGCGATAAACCTAGTTTTTTCTTAAAATTTCACAATTAATATTGCAAGAAAAAATCGAATGCCTCACTCGTAGTATTGAGTGAGTAATCACTGACAACAGCATCGCGCTAGCAAATCCAACACCTGCAAAGCTTTTACTTATTGATACTTGTGTAATAGCTTTCATCCTCGTGATTACTTGCCAAGCAAAAGAATTAAATAGTACGGCTAAACATCCAACAGCCCCCGCGCAACCGTAGTTTTGTGCAAATTTTTGCTATCTACGATTTTTCTGCGCTGCATGTATCAATTCTTACCTTCTGCAAAAAACAAGTTAGCTGCGCTCATCCTCAGCACCCTACCGTTGCTGGGGCACGCGCAGAGCACCTGCCTGCTGGTGCCCGTGCCACTAAGCCAGCGGAGCCAGCAGGCCCGCCTGGTGGTGGAGGCCCGCGTAGCCAGCCAGCGGGTAGAAGCAACGGCCAGCGGCCACCTCGTCACGCGCAGCGTACTGGAAGTTTACAAAGTATTCCGGGGCAAGCTGCCGGCGGACGAGCTGAGCTTCGTGACGCCGGGCGGCACGCTGGGGCTGCGCCGCGAAGACGTAAGCAGCACGTTGAGCGTGCAGACTGGCCAGCAAGGCGTCTTTTTTTTGGAAGCGGACCCCACCCAGCCCGGTGAGCTACGTGCCTACGCCGGGCCGCAGGGCTTCATCGCCTACGACCTGACCGACCTGACGGCCAGCGAGCCCTTCGGCCACTACGCCAGTATCGAGGGCACGCTATACGCCGCCGTGACGGCGGGCACCGGCGCGGCCTACCGCGAGGTAGCGACCAATCGCGGCCTGCGCGGCGCCGTGGAGCAGTTTCAGCGCCGGACGGCGGCGCGGGCACTGGCCACCACGGCTCCCACCATCAGCGACTTTTCGCCCAAGACTGCGTTTGCCGGCACCAGCACCATCAATACGAGCAATCCCAACGGGGTGCTGACCATTACGGGCACGGGCTTTGGCGATACCCAGGGCAATGGCTACGTGCAGTTTCGCAACGCCGACAACGGCGGGGCTACTTACACCAAAGCGGTGGCCACCGACTACCTGAGCTGGAGCGATACCCAAATTCAGGTCCGGGTGCCTTCGTACACCCAGCCGGGCAGCCCGGCGAGTACCGGATTGCCAATGAGTGGCCCGGCGGGCACTGGCCTGTTTCAGGTAGCCGACAACAGTGGCACACTGGCCACCAGCGCCAGCCCGCTCACAGTAATGTACGCGCTGAGCAACGTCAACTCGGACGGTCTCAATTACCGCATTCACCTCATCAGCCCTGATGGCAGCGGCGGCTACACCCTGCAGTATAGCAGCAGCTTTGCGGACGAAGCCAAGGCTCCGTTTGAGCGGGCATTACAGGCCTGGCGCTCGCAGGCGGGTGTAAATCGCACCGTCAGTACCACGCCCGCCCCTAACGACATAACGAAGCTTGACGGCGTGAACGTGCTGCGTTTCGACTCCACTCTACCCATTGGTGTACTGGGGGTTACGTATTCGTACTATTCGGGCTGCGCCGTAAACAGCGGGCCGCTCAACTGGCAGGCCGTGGAAACCGACTACGTCTACGCGCCGGTACCTGCGTCGAACTACACCTGGAACTTCACCACCGGCGCACCCACCAGCCAGCAATACGACTTTGAGAGCGTGTCCCTGCACGAGCAAGGCCACGGCGCGCAGCTTGCCCACATCATTTCCAACACCGGGGTGATGAACTTCGCCATCGCCAACGGAGTCACGCGCCGCCTGCTCGACACCAATACCGACCTAGCCGCCGCTCGCAACGTGGTGAACTACAGCACCTCCGCCACATTGACGGAGCGGTGCAACGGGTCTCCTTTCCGCGCTTCCGCCGCGCCGCTGCCGGTGCAGCTGACGGCCTTCGGGGCACGCTATCAGGAGGGCCAGGGCACGTTGCTGAGCTGGACCACGGCTTCGGAAGTACAAAGCGCGGCCTTCGTGGTAGAAAGCCAGGACAACCCAGCGGCAGCTACCTGGCAACCAGTAGCCCGCGTGGCAGCGGCGGGTACCAGCGTTACTACGCGCCAGTACCAGGCCCGCGACGGTCGGCCGCTGGCGGGCACCCGCTACTACCGCCTGCGTCAGCTCGACCTCGACGGCACGGTCGCCTTTTCGCCGGTCGTTAGCGTAGCGGCCGCCACCTCCGAGCTGGCCGCCTACCCCAACCCCGCTACGGGCCTCGTGCACCTCAGCGGCCCGCTGGCCCTCGGCACCACAGCCCGCGTGCGGCTGCTCGACGCCACCGGGCGTTGCCTGACGCAGGCTACCGGCCCAGCCGGCCAGGCTACCTTCGACCTGCCGCTGACGGGCCTGGCACCCGGCTTTTACCTGGTGGAGTGGAATGGCGGCACCGGCCCGGCCCGTACCCGCCTGGCGATTTATTAAGAATTCACTGGCGCGAGTTTAGCGGAGCGTAACTCGTGCCT
>CAJYVK010000274.1 GCA_913778455.1 uncultured Hymenobacter sp.
TACTGGTAGTCACCTTCGAAAGGATAACCTCGGGGTCGAGCAGGCGGCGCGGAATGGTGCCGGGGGCGGTGGCGTAGGTCTTCAGGTCGAGCAAGCCACTTTGCAGCGTCAGGGCGCTGTCGGCGTAGGCGCGGGCCGCCGGGAAGTTGCGCATGTGCAGCATGGTGCGGGCCAGCAGCGCGTAGGCCGATACCTTGGCCGGGCGCACGTTGTAGTCGGGCAGGGCCGGTAGGCGGCTCACCGCGTATTTCAGGTCGTTGACCACCTGCGCGTACACCGTGGCCACGCTGGCCCGGTTGAGGGGAACAAACAGGTCGGGCGTCAGCAGCAGGGGCACGCCCGGGTCGGTGCTGGCCGTGCTGGCGTCGTACTGCTTGCCGTATATATTCACCAGGGTGAAGTAGGCGCAGGCCCGGTGCACCAGGGCCTCGGCGTAGAGGCTCTGCTTCTCGGCGTCGGTACCGCCCTGCGACGACAATACGCCCAAAATCACCTCGTTGTAGCTGTATATCCCTTTGTACAGGGCCTCCCAGTCGGCGTCGCCCTGCGTTTCGGAGGTGTACTTGGCGGCCCAGGTATAGGCGTTGGCCTGAATGTCGGAGAGGGTATTCTGCCGGGTGGGGTCCGAAATCTCCGTGTCGTCGCCCGACAAGATGGGCATGCTATAGAGCGGCTCTACCACGTTGTTGTTGTTGAGTACGTAGCGGAAGTCGGTGGTGTACTTGAACGTGCGCACGTTCGGCTGCGGAATCTCGACGAAATTGCGGCAGCCCGCCAGCAGCCCCGCCGCCAGCACGCCAATTAGATATTTTTTCATGCTAGAAGGTCTTAGAAAGAAGCATTTACCCCGAACACGTAGCTGGGGGCCGGGGCCAGCTGGGCGTAGCGGCCGGTGTTGTAGTACAGCGGGTCGATGCCGTCCTTATTAGCCCGCCACAGAATGCCGAGGTTGCGCATGCTGGCGCTCACCGACAGGTCTTTGAACACCCCGTGCGGCAGCAGGTGGGTGGGCACGGTGTAGGCCAGCGAGATTTGCTGTAGCCGTACGTTGTCGCCCTTGCGCACCAGCAGGTCCGAAAACTGGTAGCGCGTCAGGCTGTTGCTGTTGATGTTGGAGAGGCCGGGCACGTTGGTAGTGGCTTCGTCGCCGGGCTGGCGCCAGCGGTTGGCCAGATCCTCGATGCGGCCCACCACGCCGTAGAACTGACCCTGGAAGTTGGGGTAGTTGGTGCTGTTGACCGACTGCTTCAGGAACACGTTGCCCAGGTAGTAGGTAATCTGGGCCGAGGCCGTGAACGGGCCGTAGCTGAAGGTGTTGAAGAAGCCGCCCGTGTAGGGGGCCACCGTGGTGCCGGCGTACTTGAGGTCGTCGCGGGTGAAGGCCGCAGTCAGGTTGGTCGTGTTGCTGATCACCCCATCGTTGCGGTCGTAAATCTGCGACTGGCCGCGGCTGTCGAGGCCAGCCCAGCGGTACACAAACAAGGACCCCAGGGGCAGGCCATCTACCGGCAGCGCGTTGGTTACCAAGTTACTGGCGGAGCTGGCAAAGCGGCTGTCGGTTACGCGGTTGGTGTTGTAAGACAGGTTGAGCGTCGAGGTCCACTTGAAGCGCTGGTGGTTCACCACCTGGCCCGTAATCCCAAACTCGTACCCGCGCCCGAGCAGGCTGGCCGTATTGAATTGCAGACTCGACCAGCCGTAAGTAGCATTGTAGGGCAGCGAAGAAATGATGTTGGTCGAGCGCTTTTCGTACACGTCGGCGTTGCCAAACAGCCGGCCCTTGAACACGCTGAAGTCGATGCCGAAGTTCACCTGGCGGCTTTTCTCCCAGGTCAGCCCCCGGTTGGCGGGGTAGTCGATGGAAGCCACTGGCTGCTGGGTGCGGCTATCGACCCCGCTCACCGACAGCAACGGGATGTTGTTGCCCCCTATGGGCACGTTACCACCGGTGCCGATGGTGGCCCGCACGGCCAAGTCAGTCAGCCAGCTCACCGACGAGAGGAAGTCTTCGCGCGCGGCGTTCCAGCGCAGGCCGCCCGACCAGAAGGGCGAGGCCCGCTTGTCGCGGTCTACTCCCAGCAGCGTGTAGTCGTCGAAGCGCACGCTGCCCGTGGCCACGTAGCGGTTGCGGAAGGTGTAGGCCGCGTTGCCGTAGTAGGAGAAGAAGCGCTTGCGGCCCACCAGCAGGGGCCCCAGGTTGTTGCCCAGCGTCTGGGTGTAGCCGTAGAGCGTGTTGTAGGGCACCGTGGGGTTGAATACTTGGCTGGTGTTCACGTCACTGTTGTAGCCGTAGCGGGTAGAGCTGCTGCCCTCCAACCCCGTTTCGCGGGCTTCTACCCCACCCAGGGCGGTTAGCTGCCCGTTTTCCTTCCAGATAAAATTGGCGTTGAGCTGCGCCCGTACATCGGTGTCGTAGTTGCTCTGGCTGGCCAGGTAATAGGTGCCACCGTAGGGCACCCCATACACCAGCTTGCCGTTGGCCACCGAGGTGCCGGTGTTCACCAGCAGGCGGCTGGTGTAGCTGTTGATATCGTTGATGGTAACGCTATTGCCAAACTGGCGCTGCGCGGCAAACGACACGTCGGCGCTCAGCCAGTTGAATAGCTTGCCATTCAGCCCCCCAATGAGGCGGAAGTTATTGGTCGTACCGGTCGGGCTGGAGTAGTTCAGCTCGTCGAGGGCGTTGTAGCCGAAGGGTAGGTAGCCCTGCGCCGTGAGGTCATCGGCAATGGACTGCCGGAAGATGATGGTGCGCTGAATGCGGTTGCCGTTGTCGTCCACCAGCAGGTCGTAGGGCCGCAGCGAGGTTGAGGTGTTAGCCAGCGCGTTGCCGGCCGCCTCGTTGTACTGCGTGCGGGCCAGCTGGTAATTCAGGCCCACGCGCAGCGTGAGGCGCTTTTGGAAGAGGTCGGACGATAGGTTGGTGTTTAGGATGATGTTTTCCGCGAAGTTGCTGCGGTAAAAAGGCTGGTCTTTGGTGTAGTTGGCCGCAAACGAGTAGGTGCTGTTGTTGGAGCCCCCCGAGAGCGACATGGTAGCCTGGTGGGTTACGCCGTTTTGCAGGAGGTACTTGTTTACCTGGTCCAGCGAGTTGCGGGTACCCAGCTCGGCCAGGGCCGCGTCGCGCTGGGCCGTCGTGGCCGTGCCGCGCTGCACCCGGTACATCCACTCGGTCGCGTCGCTGTTATTAGCCACGTACAGGGCGTTGGAGCCCGTGGTGGCGGCCGGGTCGGGCAGGTAGCCCTTGTCCACCAGCTCCTGCTCTAGGTTGATGTACTGCGCGCTGTTCATCCACCGCAGCTTCGACAGGTCGGGGCGTTGCGAAATGCCTAGGTTGTAGGTGAAGTTCAGCAGTGGAGCCGCCCCGCGCTTGCCCTTCTTGGTTTCAATCACGATAACCCCGTTGGCCGCCCGCGCACCCCAGATAGACGTGGCCGAGGCATCCTTGAGCACCGTAATCTGCTCAATGTCCTGCGGGTCGAAGCGACTGATAACGGCGTTGGCCGTCAGCGGACCGTTGGCGTTGGTGAGGCGCGGCTGGTCGGCCTCGTCGATGAGCGGAAAGCCGTCCACCACGATCAGCGGCCCTGTAGAGCCGCCAAAATTCGATACCCCCCGCACCTGAATGCTGTTGCTGCGCACGTCAACTTTCACGCCCGGGAGCTTGCCTTCGAGCCGGTCGAGGATATTGACGGTCGGCGTTTTGGCAATTTCCTCGCTCGAAATGGTGGCGTAGGCCCCGGCCGCCCGCTCGCGGGTGGTCTTGTTGTAGCCGTTGTCGATTACCGTTACTTCGTTGAGCTGGTTGGCGCTCTGTTGCAGCACTATCGCGTAGGGGCTCTTGGTGTAGCTGTGCACGTACACCTCGCGGGTGTTGTAGCCCACGTAAGAAACAATCAGCGGCAGGCCACCATCGGGTACCTCGGGCAGCAGCGCCTCGCCCTGATTATTGGTTACGAAATACTGCTTGGTACCCTTGACGTTGAGGGTAGCCCCGGGCAGGGTAACACCGGTGCTGTCGGTCACCACGCAGACAATAGCCACAGGCGCACGAAAAAACTCTTTTACTTGCTCAACCCGGCTTGGCTCCCGTATCACAATGGTCTTATTGTCGATGGAGAAGCTGAGCGCCTGTCCGGCCAGGCTGCTGCGCAGGGCGTCTTCCACGCTCACCTCCTGCACGTCCACGCTCACGGCCTTGGCCCGCAGCACCAGGCTCAGGTCGAAGAGCACGTCGTAGCCGCTCTGGGCCCGGATTTTTTTCAGCACGCTTTCCAGCGAAGCGTTGCGCTCATGCAGCGTAACGCGCTGCCCGTACGAGTGGGCGCTCACCTGCAAAAACCCAATTAGCAAGAGCAGCGTAGTGATTTTCATGACACGCAGAAGCTGGGGTGCGCGCCCACGGCGCGCACCAGTAGTACTTTTGTAGTGCATTGGCACGGTTTGGTTGTGCCGCATACTGTTGAGTCCAAGCGCGAGTATGCAGCGGTTCGTAAGAAATTAACAGTCAGGCCGTAGCCCCAGTGTAGGCCAGGGGTGTTTCCAGCACTCCTGGCTCTGGGGCGGGCCGGCAGCGGCGGCGAGCGCTACTTCGACACCAGCACCCTCCTTCCTTCCAGCTTGAAGTGCACCTTGCCGGTGCTTTCCAGCAGGTGCAACACTTGGGAGAGATTTTTTTGGCGCGAAATCCAGCCGCCCAGCTGGAGCTGCGTCGGCGCATCGGCGTCGTACACCACCTCCACGTCGTACCAGCGGGCCACCTTGCGCAGCGCCGTTTGCAAATCTTCCCGAAACACAAAATCCCCATTTTTCCAAGCTACCACCGCTTCCGTGTCGGCCTCTCCCACTTGCACGCCCCGCGGCCCGGCGCTGAGCTGCTGGCCCGGCCGCAGCACCTGGCTGGCCGTAGTCGTGCCGGGCATGGTTACCCGCACGCTGCCTTCCAGCAGCGTCGTACTGGCCTGCGGCTCATTGGCGTAGCTGGCCACGTCGAAGTGCGTACCCAGCACCTCAATACGCTGGCGGCGCGGGTCGGCGGGCGCAAAATCAGTTTCCACCACGAACGATTGCCGCCGCTGGGTGCCCGCCACCATCCGGTGTGCCACCTCGAAGTAGGCTTCGCCCCGTAGCGTCACCCGCCGGCTGGCCCCGTCGAAGGCCGTGGGATAGCTTAGGGCCGACTGCGCGTTTAGCCACACGCGGGTACCGTCGGGCAGTACCAGGTTGAACTGGCCCTTGGCAGGCGTCTCCACGGTATTGAGTTGCGGGCGGTCGCCGGCCGGGACTTGCGCGGCCGTTAGCTTGTATACCAGTTGGCCAGCGGCCGTTTTGGTGATAGTCAGGCCGTTTTGCGCGGCCAGGGTGCCGTGCGCGGCCCGGCCCAGATCAATGCGCTGGCCGTTGGCCAGGGTGAGAATGGCATTATTGCCCCCGGGGGCCACGTCGGCCTGCTGGGTTACTACGGGGGCCATTGGCTGGCGCGTAGTGTAGAGGTAAGCTCCCACTGCACCGGCCAGCACGATTGCTGTCACCCCACCCACCACGGCCCGGCGCCCCTGCCGCGCCCGCAGCCAGAATCCTAAGGTAACCGCTGTCGGCTGTGGCTGCCGCCGGGCCAGCAACAGTTGGTACTGGCTAGCAGTTTCGGTCGCGCGGGCCTCGTCGGCCAGCAGCAAGGCCAGCATTTTCGCGTGCTCGGCAGCGGCTTGCTCCTCCGGGTATCGGTGCAGCCGCTCCTGCCAGTAGCGCACATCCTCGGCACTGCGCTCAAAGCAGTAGTTGAGGAAACGCTCGTCGGCTAACAGCTCGGGTAGATTTTGCAGGGGCATAAGGGAGGATTAGTGCCCTATAGAGCAGACTACCCTTCCGTTTCACTAGTCATTTTGTGAAAAAAAATTATTTTTTGGGTAATAATTTAATAAAACCCCCTACTTACTCCAAAAAGTCCCTTTTTTACGCAGGTGGTGGGAGCAGCCTGTTACCTCGGTGACCCTATTTCATCCAGTAAAGTAGCGCAGCCAGGGCCAGGGCTAGTCCCAGCAAGCCCGCTGCCTGCCCACCCAGGGTGGCCTTAAGCTTTTCGAGCGCTTGGTATACTGTGTTATATACTGTATTGACCGATAGCTGATTGGCCGTCGCGATTTCGGCATACGACAGTCCCAGGTAAAATTTCTGGTAGATCACTTCCCGCTGTCGCGGGGGCAGACCGTCTAAGTAGCTGGCCAGCCGGCTACGGAGCTCAGCTTGGGCTTGCTCCTGAATGTAGGCCGCCTCTACCGAAGGCTCACTCAGGGCGTCGGCAATGTCCTGAAGCTCTACGGCAGCATCGGTAGCGAATGGTTCCTTGCGGGTAAGCTTATTTAAAAATGAAGTTATCAGGTAGTTGTGGTGGTTGGCTATTTGCCCAAGCTTTGCAGCATTCTCCCACAAGTATAAAAATAAATCATTAATAATATCCTTTACTTTGCTTGCCGGAAAGCCACGCTTTAATCCAATAAAGCTGAGATAATTATAATAGTAATTGTACAATTTTTTATAAGAATCCGCATCTTCCGTCTGCGTAAACCGCTGCCATTCTGCCCGTAACTTATCGGCTTCTAGTGGCACTGTAAATTAATAAAATAGGGAAGACTAGGGGTAGCCGGAAGGTGTTGACCTATTTAGGTACTTGGTTGATACGAGGCTATCAACCAAGCGCATGGCGCGGAAAAGCGAGGTAAATTAAGTATTAGTGGTGCCGTTTTAAAAATTTATTCCCAAAAGCGGCAAAAAAGTACAACTATTCCTTGAGTAAGGATATGCACTGACTAGGGTAGGGCAGAGGCGCGTAGGGCTTGATTGCTTGGTGATTCACAAAGCGTTCGCTCCTAGGCGCTACTGGCCTTTACGGATCTAGTATTAACTGCGATTGCGCACCGCCTCGTGCTTTAATAAGCACGAGGCGGTGCGCAATCGCAGTTTGTTACTACAGAAAGCAGTGCTCTTGCGGGCAGGCAGGATATTCCGAGCAATGCTCAGTTTGCCAACTTCCTTGATCTGCGCCAGGTAGCGCTGGGCTGGGTAGCTACGAATAGCGGTCGGGCGAGAAAGCGTCAGTCAGCAGGGAAGGCTGCTTCTGACGGAGCTGCTCGGCAAGCAACAGGCCCGTGGCCGGGGCCAGGCTGATACCCATCATACCGTGGCCGGTGCCGAAGTGCACATTCTGCCACCGGGCGGTGGGGCCGATGTAGGGCATCCCGTCGGGCGAGCAGGGGCGCAAGCCGCTCCAGATAGTCTCGGCCGCGGGCGGGGTGGGCGTGAAGCCGGTGTAGTAGCGCGAAATCGATTCGTAGATGCCCTGTACCCGCTTGGGATTGACGCGGTGGTCGGTATCGGTGATTTCCATGGTGCCGCCGAAGCGCACCTGCGCCCCGAAAGGCGTCACCGCTACCTTCTGCTCGGTGAGAATGGCCGGCGTGCGAATGGCCGGCTGGTTGTTTTGCATGAAGCTGTAGCCCTTGCCCGAAAGCATGGGCAGCTTCAGTCCCAGCAGGCGGGCCACCTTGCCCGACCACGCGCCGGCGCACACCACTAGCTGGTCGCAGGCAAATTCGCCCTGATTGGTGACGACGTGGGTAATGCGGCCGTTGCTGTGGGCGAAGCGCTCCACTTCGGCCTGCCCTATCAAACGCACGCCGCGGGCCAGCAGGTGGCGCTTCAGGAAGTCGTGTAGCTTGGCCGGGTCGAGGTGGGCATCGCCGGTGAAGTGCACCGCCCCGCGCACGTCGAGGTCGGCATCGGGCTCCAGCTCGCGTGCCTCGCTGCGCGACAGTACGTTGGCAGCAATGCCGTTGGCGTTGGACAGCGCCGCCATTTCTACTTCCTCGTGCTCGACGGCGGCGGTTTTATACAGCATTAGCAGGCCTTTCTCTTCGAGGCCAATGCCCGCTTCGGGGTATTGGCGAGCGAAGTCGAAATACAGGCTTTTGCTGAGCAGGCTCAGATTTTTGAGGTAGGGCAGGCTGCGGTCGACGTGCTTTTTGGTAGCCGAGCGGTAGAAAAGCAGGCACCACTCCACAAGGCGGCGGTCGAGGCGCGGGTGAATGTAAAACGGACTTTTGGCCGAGAACATCCACTTCACGCCCTTGCCAATCATGCCCGGTGAGGCCAGCGGCACAAAGTGGCTGGGCACTATCATGCCCGCATTGCCAATCGAGCAGCCCTTCGTCAGGTCGCCCTGGTCGATAACGGTCACTTCAATGCCCGCCTCGGCCAGGTAGTAGGCGGTAAACAGCCCGACGGTGCCCCCGCCTATAATCGTTGCCTTGCTCATAACTCACTAAACCTAAAGAACCTTGAACCCGTGAACGTAAGGGTCCTCGTCGTCGAAGAAAATGGTATTGTGGCCCGTAATGATGGCCCAGCCCTCAATGCCGGGCCGGATGGCGGGCCGGCCGGCCACCGTGGTTTCTTCCTCAATGGTACCCGTATACACGGAGCCGATAATGCTCTCGTGCACAAACTTGTCGCCGGGCTTGAGGCGGCCCTGGGCGTACCACTGCGCCATGCGGGCCGAAGTACCAGTACCACAGGGCGAGCGGTCGATGGCCTTGTCGCCGTAGAACACAGCATTGCGGGCCGTGGAGGTCGGAGCCAGCGTATCGCCGGCCCACAGAATGTGCGACAGCCCCTGAATAGTTGGGTTTTCGGGGTGCACGAAAGTGTATTGTTCGTTGAGGCGCTGGCGTAGCACCCGGCTCCAGGCGATAAGCTGGTCGGCGGGGTAGGCTTGCAGGCCCTTGAAATTGGGCTGCGGATCGACGATGGCGTAGAAATTACCACCGTACGCCACGTCTACGCGCAGTGGGCCCAGGTCGGGGCACTCCACAGCCAGCCCCTCCGAGTCGAGGTAGGCGGGCACGTTGACGAGCTTCACCGACTTCACCTTGTTGCCTTCCTGGCGGTAGCTCACCAGCACGAGGCCAGCGGGCGTTTCGAGGCGCAGCTGGCCCGGCACCTTGGGGGTAATCAAGCCTTCTTCGAGGGCGATGGTAACGGTGCCAATGGTGCCGTGGCCGCACATGGGCAGGCAGCCGCTGGTTTCGATGTATAGCACGGCCACGTCGTTGGCCGGATCGTGCGGGGGGTAGAGAATGCTGCCCGACATCATATCGTGGCCCCGTGGCTCAAACATGAGGCCCTTGCGAATCCAGTCAAAATCCCGGAGAAAATGCTGGCGTTTTTCGCTCATGTTGGCCCCGTATAGCACGGGACCACCACCCGCTACCAGGCGCACCGGGTTGCCGCAGGTGTGCGCATCAATACAAAAGAAAGATTTGTGGGCCATCGGAAGAAGGGAGAGTGGGAATTAAAAATTGAAAAATGATGAATTAAAAACTTATAAAATGTAAAAATGCAAATTTCTAATTCATCATTTTCAATTTTTAATTCACAGTCAAAGGTTGTTCTGCTCAGCGAACCCTAGTTAGGCGTAATGCTCCGCTGGGTAAGCTCGGAGTTGACCACTCGCCACAGGCCGGCTGGGTTTTCGTCGCGCAGGGCCGGGGGGAGCAGGGCCGCCGGGGCGTCCTGGAAGGTAACGGGCCGGGCGAAGCGCTTGATGGCGTAGGTACCGACCGAGGTACTGCGGGCGTCGGTAGTGGCCGGGAAAGGCCCACCGTGCGTCATGGCCGGGCTCACTTCCACGCCCGTGGGCACGCCGCCGAACAGCAGTCGGCCGCATTTTTCGCGCAGGGCTTCGGCCAGGGGGGCGGCATGCGCCAGCTCGGCGGCCGTGCCCCACAGCGTGCAGGTGAGCTGCCCGTGCAGCGCCTCAACGGCGGCTTGCAGCTCAGCGGCGCTTTGGTAGGTGACGACCAGCGTAAACGGCCCAAATACTTCTTGTTGTAGGGCCGTAGCTTGCAACCACTCGGCGGCGGTAGTGCGGGCCAGGCCCGGGCCACCATCCAATTCGTGCGGGGTGGGCTGCACGAGCGTCTGCACGGCCGGGTGCTCGACTACGCCCGCGAGGTGGTGGTAGTAGTTGCCAGCCAGGCCAACGTTCAACATGGCGGCGGGGGCGGCGGCGCGGAGGGCCGCTTCCAGCTCGGCGATGAACGTAGCAGCCGCGTCGCCCTCGGGTACGAAGAGCAAACCCGGATTGGTACAAAATTGCCCCACGCCCAGCAACACCGATTGGGCAGCTTGGCGGGCCAGCGCGGCGGACTCGGCCGCCAGCCGCTCGGGCAGAATGACAATGGGGTTGACGCTACCCATCTCGGCGTACACCGGAATGGGTACCGGTCGCTGGGCGGCCAGGTCAAATAAAGCCTTGCCACCGCCAAATGAGCCAGTGAAAGCCACCGCCCGGGCGGCCGGATGTTGCACCAGCTCGGCGCCTACCGCCTGCCCGCCCTCCACGTGCTGAAACACGCCGGCCGGTAGGCCGCACTGCGCGGCAGCTTGGGCAATGGCCCCGGCTACCAGCGCCGAGGTACGCGGGTGGCCGGGGTGGGCCTTGTACACCACCGGGCAGCCGGCGGCCAGCGCCGCGGCTGTGTCGCCGCCCGCCGTTGAAAAGGCCAGCGGGAAGTTGCTGGCGCCGAAGACTACCACCGGCCCGATGGGTAGCAGCAGCCGCCGCAAATCGGGGCGGGGTAGGGGTTGGCGCTCGGGCAGGGCCGTGTCGATAGTCGCCTCGGCCCAGTAGCCATCGGCTACCAGGTCGGCAAACAGGCGCAGCTGGCCCATTGTACGGCCCCGCTCGCCGGTAAGGCGGGCCAGGGGTAGGTTGCTTTCGGCGCTGGCCGTTTGCAGCAGCTCATCGCCCAAGGCCTCGATGGCCGTCGCGATGGCCCGTAGGAAACCAGCCCGGACATCGCCCGGGCTGGTTTTATAGGTAGCAAAGGCCGCCGTAGCCGCCGCAAAAACGTCGTTACTCGGCATGGGCAACGGCCGGGGCGGGCTCGGTGGTAAACGTGGGCAGCGTGGGCCGGGTGGCAATGCCGTGCTCGATGAGGGCCGTAACGCGCTCGCGCTCTTCGCCCACCAGCGTCAGGCGCGGGGCACGGACGTACTCGGTACCAATGCCAGCCAACTGCTCGGCCAGCTTGATGTACTGCACTAGCTTGGGGTGAATGTCCAGTTCGAGCAGCGGCAGGAACCAGCGGTAGATGGCGCGGGCTTCTTCGATGCGACCTTCCTTCACCAGGCGGAAAATGGCTACCGTTTCGCGCGGGAAGGCGCAAACCAGGCCAGCCACCCAGCCGTGGGCGCCCATTACCAGGGCTTCGAGGGCTAGGGTATCGACGCCGCCCAGGATGTGCAGGCGGTCACCGTAGCGGGTCGCCATGCGCGTCACGTTGGAGATGTCGCGGGTCGATTCTTTTACCGCCTGAATGTTGGGGCAGGTATCGAGCAGCTCATCAAACATCTCCAACGTTACCAGGGTCTTGTAATCAACCGGGTTGTTGTAGATCATGATGGGCAGCGGCGTGCTCTGCGCGACGGCCGTGAAGTAGGCCACCGTTTCGCGGTGATCGGTGGGGTAGCGCATGGCCGGCAGCAGCATGAGGCCCGCCGCACCAATTTCCTGGGCTTCGCGGGCGCGCTGCACAGCTTCGTGGGTCGAGCCCTCGGCAATGTTGAGCACCACGGGCACGCGGCCCGCTACGTACTCGATGGTGCGGCGCGTGAGGTCCTGCTTCTCAGCCGTGCTCAGCACGCTCGATT
>CAJYVK010000275.1 GCA_913778455.1 uncultured Hymenobacter sp.
CCCTCCTACCCTCCTACCCTCCTACCCTCCTACCCTCCCCCCTGCCCCGCCGCGCTGTGCCGCATTATCCCCGATTTGTACCGCGGGCTGGGTGGTGGGGCCGGCCACCTTTGTGCTAGTCCATCAACCATAGCCTCTCGCGCATGAACGCCTTCCTTCTTACCGGCACTACCGGGCCCGCCAGCCTGCAAGCCACCACCCTCCCCACGCCTACTATCGGCCCTACCGACGTGCTGGTGCAGGTAAAAGCCATCGGCCTGAACCCCGTTGACGTAAAAACCACCCACGGAAAAGGCGTGTACGGCCGCCTCAAAGACGAGCAGCCGCTGGTACCGGGCTGGGACATTTCGGGCACCGTGACCCAGGTCGGCGCGGAAGTAACCCAGTTTAGCGTGGGCGACGACGTTTTCGGGATGGTCAACTTTCCCGGTCACGGGCGCGCCTACGCCCAGTACGTGGCCGCGCCGGCCGCGCACCTGGCGCGCAAGCCCGCCGCTATCTCGCACGAGGAAGCCGCGGCCGCCACGCTGGCCGCCCTCACGGCCTGGCAAGCCCTCGTGACCAAGGCCAACGTGCAGCCGGGCCAGCGGGTGCTCGTGCACGCCGCCGCGGGCGGGGTGGGCCACTTCGCGGTGCAGCTAGCCAAGTCGCTGGGGGCCTACGTTATCGGCACCTCCTCGGCACCCAAGCGCGAGTTCGTGCTATCGCTCGGGGCCGACGAGCACGTCGATTACACCCAAGTGCCCTTCGAGGAAGCCGTATCACCCGTTGATTTGGTGCTCGATACCATCGGGGGCGACACGATGGCACGCTCCCTGGACGTCGTGAAGCCCGGCGGTACGCTCATCAGCATTCCCAGCGGCCTGAGCCCCGACCTCACCGAGCGGGCCGCGGCCAAGGGCATCCACGGCTACTTTTTCCTGGTCACCTCCGATGGTCAGCACATGCAGCAACTCGCGGAGCGGCTGGCCGATGGTCGCCTGCAAGCCCACGTTTCGTGCGCGCTGCCCTTCGCCCGGCTGCCCGAGGCCCTGCGCCACGTGGAGAGCGGCAAAACGCAGGGCAAGGTGGTCGTGACGCTCTAGCCGACCGCCACCCCTACCTGCTTATTTAAGCCCCACTTTATTGCCATGCACCGCCTTATCGCGCGCCTCGCCCGGACGACGCTACCCTTGTCACTGCTAGCCGGCGCCTGCTCTTCCCCGCCGGAACATTCCCAACAAGCTACCCCTAAGCCGCCCGCCGCCAGCCCGGCCACCGGTTCGCTGCAAGCCGTTTACCAAGGCAACGTCCCCTGGACGGGCATCGCCGTGAGCGACGCGGGCCGGGCCTTCGTGCTCTACCCGCGGCTGGCGGGCGAGGCCGGGCTGCGCGTGGCCGAAATGCGGGACGGCCAGCCCGTGCCCTACCCCGACGCCGCGTGGAACGCTTGGCGGCCCGGCCAGCCCACGGCCCACACCTTCGTGCGCGTCAACTCGCTGCGGATTGGTCCCGACGGGCTGCTGTGGGTGGTCGATACGGGCACGCCCCGCATGGGAGGCCGCGTGCTGCCCGGCGGCCCCAAGCTCGTGGCGGTTGACCTGACTACCAACCAGGTAGCCCGCGTTATTCCCCTGGACAAGGTGCTGCACGCCGGCAGCTTCGTGGATGACGTTCGCTTTCAAGGCCCTACCATCTACCTGACCGATGCCGGCGAGCCGGCGCTGATCGTGCTGGATAAAACTACCGGGGAGGGCCGGCGCGTGCTCGAGCGCGATGCCAGCACCACCGCCCGCCGGCCGCTGTACGCCGAGGGCCAGCCGCTGACCTCCCCCACCGGCCAGCCCGTGCTGGTGCACGCTGACCAGCTCGAAGTATCGCCCGATGGCAAGTACCTGTACTTTCAGCCCGTACCGGGCCCCCTCAGCCGCGTGGAAACCCGCTTTTTGCGCGACCCGCACCTCGCCGCTGCCGAGCTGAGCCGGCGGGTGCAGCCCTTTTATCCCACGCCGACCACCGGCGGCACGGCCATCGACGCGGCCGGCAACCTCTACGTGACGGACGTGGACAAGAAGCGCATTCTGCGCATCACGCCGGCGGGGCGGGCCAGCACCCTGGTGCAGGACGAGCGGTTAATCTGGGCCGATGCCCTCTGGCTGGACCAGCTCGGCAACCTCTGGATTCCGGCGGCGCAACTCAACCGCCAGGCCGGCTTGCACGGGGGGATAAGCACCTTTAAGCCACCGGTGTACATCTACAAGCTCCCCCTGGGCGCGAAGCCCTTTCGCAGCTAACGGGCCGCCGCTCGTCAGAGCAGCCTGCCAGACCCTCCCGGGGCCGGCGTCTCACCTAACGTACTTTCCAGGTGAGAAGCCGGCCCCGGGAGGATTTTGGCCGGGCACTCAGTCAAGGTGAGGTACTGGCTTCATCCTACGTCGAGTAGTTGCGTGTTGGCCGGCTACCCCTCACCCCGCGGGCGTCGGGTACAGGGCGTGCAACGCCTGCTTGAGCAACGAGATGCTACGACGCCATTCTTCCGGCGTGAGCGAGGCGAAGCCCAGCCGCAAGCGGCCATCCGTTGTTCCGTCCAGGCGATACCGAGTACCGTCGCCCATCCCCAGGCCCAGCTGCTGGCAGTAGGCCGCCACTTGCGGGAGCTGGACCCCCGGCCGGAACTGCCCCCAAATGGCCAGCCCGCCGGCCGGGATCGTAAACGTGAGCCACGCCGCCAGCTCCTCGCGCAGCACCTGGCAGGCCAGGTCGCGCCGCTGCTGGTACAGGCGACGCGCCCGCTTCAGGTGCCGGGTAAACTCGCCCTCGGCCAGCAGCTCCGCGACGGCAGCTTCCAGCAATACGTCGCCCTGGCGGTCGACCACTCTGCGCAAGGGGCCCAGGGCGGCGATGACATCCGGCGGGGCCACGACGTAGCCCAGGCGGATGGCCGGGGCCAGCGCCTTGCTGAGCGAGCCCACGTACAGCACCCGCCCGTGCCGGTCGGCGCTGGCCAGGGGCAGAATGGGACTACCGTCGTAATGATAGTCAAAGTCGTAATCATCTTCCAGGATGATAAAGTCGTGCGCCTCGGCCAGGGCGAGCAGCTGCATCCGGCGGGGGGCGGACAGCGTGACCGTAGTGGGGAAATGGTGATGGGGCGTGAGGTAGAGCAGGCGCACGCGCTGGCGCTGGCACAGCGCGGCCACCTCGTCCACCAGCAAGCCCTGGGCATCGAGCCCCACGCGGTGCAGCCGGGCCCCCATCTGGTGAAAAATCTCTTCGGCCGCCCGGTAGCCCCGCTCGGCCACCACCACGGCGTCGCCGGGCCCCAGCACCAGCTGGGCCAGCAATTGCATGGCCATGATGCTGCCACGCGTAGTGAACAGATGCTCCGGCTGCGCGGGCACGCCCCGCGTGGTACGCAAGTAGGCGGCCAGGTGCTGCCGCAGCCGCAGGGAGCCGTTGGGGTCGCCGTAGCCCAGGCGGGCGGCGGGCCCGGCCAGGTAGAGGCTGGCCCGCCGGTAGTTGCGGGCCAGCGCCGCGACCGGGGCCAGCCGGCCATCAGGGGAGCCTTCGTCGAGAGTTAGCGGGAGGGGGCGGGCAGCCAGCGCCGCGGGAGAAACGCGCGGGAAGGCGAAGCCCGCCCGCGGGGCAATGCCCGCCGGAACGGGGGCCAACGGCTGGGCGACAACTTCAGGCAGCTGGCGGCTGACCACGGCCGCCCGCGCCGGCTGGCGCACAATCCAGCCCTGGGCCGCCAGCTCCTCGAAGGCCGCCGCCACCGTTTCGCGGTGCACTTGCAGCAGGCGGGCCAGCGTGCGCGAGCCGGGTAAGCGCGTGCCCGCCGGCACCACGCTTTGCTTGATGAGACCGATGAGCGTTGCGCTGAGCTGCTGGGGCAACGGCGTGGTAGCCTGGCGGTCTAGGCGCAACAGCGTTTGATAAGGAAGCATAACTGGTCGGGTACTTTTCACAAAACTGGCTCATAGCAACCGGCCAGTCACCGGCT
>CAJYVK010000276.1 GCA_913778455.1 uncultured Hymenobacter sp.
CGTCGGCGTTGAGCTGGATGGTCTGGCCGGTTTCAAGGTCGCGGAAAGTAACGGGGCCTTTGTAGGTAAAATTCAACTCATTACCGGCTACCAAGTGCAGGAGCAGCACGTCGCCGCTGGTGGCGCGCAGGCGGGCCAGTAAGTGGTTTATCTCGCCGCGCTCATCGTATAAATCGCTCACGCACCCGGTACGCGCCCGCTGGCGGCGGGCCGTGAGCGGAGCCAGCGTACTCGTATCGGGAAAGCGGCCGGTAGCCTCGGCCGTTTCGAGGGCGTGGTAGAGGCGGGGAAGCTGCCGGGTGTCGGCGCGGGCTGGGAAGTGCTGCAAGCCATTGGGGCTGAGCAGGCTGAGGCCCACGGCGTCGCCCTGCTTCTGGGCCAGGTACGCCAGCGCGGCCAGCAGCAGCCGGGCGTAGTCGAGCTTGGTGAGGCCGTTGTCGTCGCGGTGGTTCATGCTGGCGCTGGCGTCGAGCACGAGGTTGACTACTAGGCTAGTATCTACTTCCGATTCTCGCAGAAAGTATTTGTCGGAGCGAGCGGCCAGGCGCCAGTCGAGGCGGCGCAGGTCATCGCCGGGCTGGTAAGGGCGGTACTGGCTGAACTCCATGCCCGCACCCTGCCGCCGGCTGGCGTGCGCACCCGCGAGGAAGCCCTCGGCTGCCTGGCGGGCGGCGAGCGGCAGGTTGCGCAAGGCGTAGAGGAGTTCGGGGGTGAGGAGAGGCATGTTGATTTCGCGCAGAGTTTGGCTACGCTGACTTTCAGTTCGCAGGGGTAAAGCGCAGGGCTTCGCAGGATGTGGCCTCCGCGGGGTACGGCGCGGGAACTACACTCGAACGGCCTTCAGCAGCTCCCGCACCGCGTCGTCGGGCGTGAGGTTTTCGGCCTCCGCATTGAAATTCAGCAGTACGCGGTGGCGCAGCACTGGCGCGGCCAGCGCCTGGATATCGTCGAGCGTGGCGGCGAAGCGGCCTTGCAGCAGCGCCCGCGCCTTGGCGCAGAGGATGAGCGCCTGCCCGGCGCGCGGGCCAGCTCCCCAACGGCCGTAGTCCTGAATGAATTTGACTTCCGACGTAGCCGGGCGGGTGGCCCGCACCAGCCGGTTGACGAAGCTCAGCAGCTCGGGGCTGAGGCTGACCTGGCGCACTAGCTGCTGTAGCTGCCGGATATCGTCGCCGCCCAGAATGGGGCGCACCTCGGCGCGGGCCGTGCCGGTGGTGCCGCCCAGCACCGCCATTTCTTCCTGCTCGGTGGGGTAGCCGATGCGCACGTACAGCAGAAAGCGGTCGAGCTGCGCCTCGGGCAGCGGGTAGGTGCCGCTCTGCTCAATCGGGTTTTGGGTGGCCAGCAGGAAGAACGGCTTGGGCAACGCGTGCTCCTGCCCGGCGTAGGTGACGTGGCCCTCCTGCATGGCTTCGAGCAGGGCGGCCTGGGTTTTGGGCGGGGTGCGGTTTATCTCGTCGGCCAGCACGAGGCTGGCGAAGATGGGGCCGGGATTGAACTTGAACGAGCGCCGCCCGGTGCCGTGGTCTTCCTCCAACACCTCGGTGCCCAGGATGTCGGTGGGCATGAGGTCGGGGGTAAACTGGATGCGGCGAAACGGCAGGTCGGTGGCCTGGGCCAGCGTGCGCACGAGCAGGGTCTTGGCGAGGCCCGGCACGCCTTCGAGCAGGGCGTGGCCGCCGGCCAGCAGCGCCACCAGCACCTCGTCGAGCACCTGGCTCTGACCCACGATGACCTTGCCGATTTCGGCCTTCAGGGTCGGCAGCTTGGCCAGGAGCTTTTGTACGTCTTGTTCGGTCATTTACTATGAGCTGTTAGCTGTCAGCTGCTAGCTGTTAGCTTTTTAGGGAAAACTGAAAAGTGGGCCTGCTGAGAAAGCTAACAGCTAATAGCTGACAGCTAACAGCTCAAGACAATGCATACAGCAGAATATTGACCCCGAACTTGGTATTGTCCTCGGCTAGAAAGCGCTTGTTGCGGAAGTCGTAGTCCCACTCGCAGCCGTAGTCTTTATTGGAGTAGAGCACCCCCAGCCGGTTGTTTATCGTGATGCCCTTGAGGTAGTCGTGCACCAGGTCGTCGCCCCAGCCGTTGAGCTCGAAGCCCGTGTTGGGCGGGCCGTCCTTGAACTTGAAAAACTGGGTGTAGATGGGGTGCGTCTTCGGAAGCTTCTGCAAGGCGCTGGCCCCGAAGCACACCCGCATCTGCTCCTCGAAGGAGCGGGCAAACAGCCCATCGATGTCGTGGTTGCAGTCGTCCACGAACACGAAGCCGCCGTTGCGCACGTACTGAATGAAGTTTTTCTTTTCGGCCGCCGAAAACTGCACCAGCCGGTGCCCGCTGAGGTAGCAGAAGGGATAGTTGAACAGCTCGGGGCTGTCGAGGGCCACCACTTTCTCTTTTGCCTCGACGGGTACCGTGGTGTACTGCACCAGCGAGTGGAGCAGGTTGGCGGGCATACGCTCGTCCACGGCGTCCCAATCGCCGGAGTGGTAGCTGAGGCGCACGAAAGTAAAGGGAGTGGGCATAGGCTGCAAAAAGGCGGTAGGCGCGGGGGCAAGGTTGCACCACGAGCGGTTCATTCGGTGCTCACGGCCGGTGGTGCAACCTTTGTTTTTTGCAACCTTTGCGCACCCCAAAAGCTACTTACTAAGCGTTAGGCAGCGGCTGGCCCGGGTCACCCGCAAGCCGTTGCCACGAATATAATCTTACAAGCCGCTCATTGTCAATGTATATGAAGCACGTTATTCTGGCTGGGGCCGCCTTGCTGCTGGCAACCCAGGCCCACGCCCAATTCGGTATCAAAGGAGGCGTCAACCAAGCCGTCCTATCGGGCCGCGTAGGTGAGGACGCTACTTACAAGACCTATTTTCACGCGGGTGTCTTCTACGAGCTCAAGGTAATAGGGCCGCTGTCTATTCAGCCGGAGGCGCTGTACTCGCTGCAAGGCTCCCAGCTAAAGGGTAGCTCGACGCTGACCAATACCGACTACACCACGCGGCTCAACTACATCCAAGTACCCATTTTGCTGAAAGCCACCCTCGGGCCGGTATTTGTGGAGGCAGGGCCACAATTTGGCTACCTCGTATCGGCCAACGAGGAAGGCCGCGTGCAGGTGCGCAACACCAGCGGCAACGTTGCTTTCCGCGACGTGAACCAGTCGGCCACCGATAATTATAAGCGCAACGACTTCGCCCTGTGCGCTGGCCTGGGCCTAAAATTGGGCTCGGTAGTGCGCGTGGGAGGCCGCTTCGTAGCGGGCCTCAATGACATCAACGACGCGCAGTACCTGCAAGGCGTGAACGATCCCAAGCTCAAAAACCGGGTATTCCAGTTCTACGCGGCTATTCAACTGCCTAAGCTGTAATAGTATGTAGGGTAAGCTTTAGCTTGCCCGGCGTCCGGCGAGCCGCGACTCACCTCACGCCGGGCAAGCTAAAGCTTACCCTACACCTTATATCGCGTCCGAAAGGCTGGTGAAGGTGAAGTCACGCACTTTCAGCGGCGGGACCAGGCAGCCAGCCAGGCGGACCGGGCGGCCGATGGCTTCGATGTTATTGAGCATGATGATGGGGCTTTCGTTGAAGCGCAAGTTCTTGATCGGAAACTTGATGGCCCCGTTCTCGATGTAGAACGTTCCGTCGCGGGTGAGGCCGGTGTAGAGCAGCGTCTGCGGGTCGACCTCGCGGATGTACCACAGGCGGGTGACCAGGATGCCCTTGGCCGTGCTCTTGATGAGGTCGGCCGTGCTCTGCGTGCCGCCCGTCATGATGAAGCCGTTGGGATAGGCCGTGGGAGCCACTTTGTTTTTCTCGGCCCAGTAGCGCGAGTAATAAAGATTTTTGACTACTCCCTTTTCGATCCAGCTCATGCGCTGGGTGGGCAGGCCGTCGCCGTCGAAGGCGTTGCCGGGTACCTCGGCATTGAGCGGATCGGAGTAGATGTTGATGCGCTCATCGAAGAGCTTTTCGCCCTTGCGGTTGCCGCCGCCCTTCTTGGTTAGGAAGCTGCGGCCTTCGTCGGCCGAGCGGGCGTCGAGGCCGCCCACGAGGCCCCCCAGCAGCGAGAGGTCGTCGCCGGCCATCAGCGCGGCGGGCTCTAGAATCACGGTATACTTGCCCGGCTCAATGGCCTTGGCCCCCACCGAGCCGGTTGCCTTATCGGCCGCCCGCTGGGTCAGAGACTTGAAATTGAGCTTGGTAGGGTCGGTGGCGTCGGCCACGGCGTAGCCCGAGCCGCGCCCGTCGGCGGTGCGCACCGTCACCGAGAAGTCGGTGTTGGTTGATTGCTGGTAAGCTTCCAGGCCCTTCGAGTTGCGCATGGCCGTGAAGCGCGTGCCGCCGTCCAGGAAGCCGGCCGAGGTCAGGTTCTTGGCCGCGCACAACGTCATGCTGTCGGCGGCGGCCTGGGCCCGCATAGTAGGCGTGAGCACCGTGGTCGCCGCCGAGGGCGGGTTCAGGTAGGTTTGGGGGCCGAGCAGGGGCACGTACTCGGGGCTTTCGGGGGCCAGCCGGGCGATTTCCTCGGCCCGCTGCACGCAGCGGCGCAGGGTAGCGTCGTCAAACTCGTTGCAGGTAGCCACGCCTGAGCGCTTGCCGAAGCGCGACTCCACGGCCAGCGATACGCTGTCCTGGGCGCCGGCCGTGCTCACGCTGTTGCGGGCGTAGCGGATGTTACCGCTGGTGCGCCCGCGCAGCGAGACCTCGCACTCATCGGCGGTGCTGTAAGTCAGCACTTTTTTCAGTAAAGCCTGGGCTTCGTCTTTGGAGAGAATAGCCATGATTGTGGAGCTGTTAGCTATTAGCTGTTAGCTATTAGCTCTCCGCGCTGGTCGAGCTTCTCGAAAAGAAGCTAACAGCTAGCAGCTAAAAGCTAACAGCTTAAAAAAATTATACTTTACGGGCCGTATTAATCACGTTCACCCCGTTGAAGCGCGTGGTGGCCGAGCCGTGGCTCACCGACGAGCTTTGCATAGGCTGGCCCTTGCCGTCGAAGAAGGTGCCGAACAGGCGGTAGTCGCTCTGGTCGCACGAGCCCTGGCAGGCTCCCCAGAACTCCTGGGTATTCGACTGGTAAGCCACGTCTTCGAGCGGCTCCGTGATTTTGCCCTTCTCAATGGCGTAAAACAGCTGGCCGCCAAACTGGAAGTTGTACCGCTGCTGGTCGATGCTGAACGAGCCCGCGCCGGCGATGTAGATGCCCTTGTCCACCTTGCTCACCATCTCGTCCACGCTCATTTTAGTCGGGCTGGGCTTGAGGCTGATGTTGGCCATGCGCTGAAACTGCACGTCTTCCCACGACTGGGCGTAGCAGCAGCCGTCGCTGGTCTTCTGACCCACGATATGCGCCTGGTCGCGGATTTTCTGGTAGTCCACGAGCTTACCGGCCTTGATGATGTCCCACTCCTTGGTTTTCACGCCTTCGTCGTCGTAGCCCACCGTGCCCACCGCGCCCGGCTGGAGCTTGTCGGCCACGATGTTGACCTGTGGCGAGCCGTAGGGCAGGTTCTTGGCCTTCCACTCCAGGGTGGCGAAGGAGGTACCCGCGAAGTTGGCCTCGTAGCCCAGCACGCGGTCAAGCTCGGTGGGGTGGCCCACGCTCTCGTGGATGGTGAGGCCCAGGTGGCCGGGGTCGAGTACGAGGTCGTACTTGCCGGGCGTCACCGATTTCATGGTCAGCTTGGCCTTGGCTTGCTTGCCGGCCAGGGCGGCGTCGGCCAGCAGGTCGTAGCGCAGCTTGTAGCCGATAGTATCGGTGCCCTGTGGGCCGCGCACTTGCTCGCTGGCGTTGGGCGTGAGGTACTCGTAGCCCATGCCCACCGGGGCGCTCAACGCCTCGCGCGAACGAAACTTGCCGGTCTTGGTATCCACGGCCGTGGCGCTGAAGGTGGGCCAGAGGCGGTGAACGTCTTGGTCGATGTACGAGCCGTCGGTGCTGGCAAAGTACTTCTGCTCATTAACTTGGAACAGCGCCGAGTTGATATAATTGGCTCCCGCATCGAGGGCCGCCGCGTTGGCGGCCAGCAGCAGGTCGGCCTTTTGCTTTACCGGTATCTCAAAGGCGCTTTGCACGATGGGCGTTTTCCAGCTCACCTCGCCGTAGCCCTGCTGGGGAGCCAGCTGCACGGGCTCCTTCATCACGAGGCGGTCGGCCTTGGCGATATCGGCGGCCAGGCGGGCGGTGGCGGCCAGGCTGGCCTCAGTCACCACGCTCGTGGAGGCAAAGCCCCAGCAGCCGTTCACCAGCACCCGGATGCCCACGCCGTAGCTTTCGGTGCTCACGATGTTCTGCACCTGCTTTTCGCGGGCAAACACGTATTGGTTGAGCGAGCGGCCAATGCGCACGTCGGCGTAGCTGGCCCCGGCGCTCTTGGCGGCGTTGAGCGCGGCATCGGCCAGGCGCTTTTTAAGCGCGACATCCGCGCCGGGCTCCAGGAGCCGGCTGGGGTCTACGCGCTTGGCCCCGAAGCCCGGCAGGCTCGGCAGTAGCAGGGCCGTGGCGCCCAGGCCGGTAAGGCCCACAAAATCGCGTCTGTTCATAAAAGTGTAGGGGATGCTTGAGCTTGCCGCGGCGGGGGGCAGGCGGGTGAAAAAGGAGCGGGTAGCAACGAAAGGGCAAGCTAAAGCATCCCCTCCAAATCAAGGCGTGAGCATGGTGCCGAAGGCGCCTTGCTGCTCGAAGGCCCGCACGGCTTCGTCTTCGAGCGGGGTGCGCTTTACCACGGCGTTGGCTTGCCAGAAGGCGGGGTCGTAGGTCGTTTTTTTGATGGTAGCCAGGTCTGATAGCCCCGGCTGGGGGAGGGCGTAAGTGACGCCCGCCACCGGGGTAGACTGCCCATCATAAAAATAGCTAAAGCAACTGGCCGTAATGGGGATATCGCTCTTCAAAAGCCGGGATAAAGTTCCGGCGTAGGCGACGCGCAGCTGCTCCAGCACCGCCGCCTGGCCCGGTCGGGGCCGGAAAACCCATTCCAGCTTGGTGAGCTGGTTTTTGAGCTTGAACGCCGGGTTGTTGGTCGTGATGTTGAGCGCCGCCGTGGCGAGGCGCAGGCGTAAAATCTGGTGCGTTACGTCGTTGATGACTACGCTGCCGCTCGGTACGCGGCCCGCTGGGTCCTTATTGACAAAGCCAATTTCGATGAGCTGGGCCGGGCCGTCCGTCGTCACCCCCAGCACGCTCAAGCGGAAGGTATCGCCGGTGTGCAGGCTGATGATACTCTTGTCGGTGGCGCTATCGGCGGCCGGGTCGAAGAAGGTGACGCGGCGCGGAAAAGTTGAGAGGTCTTTAAAGGAGATGAGCGCCTTTTTCTTGGCAAAACGCGCCTGGGCCAGCGCCGTGCCCTCAATGCGGGCATTGCTGGTCTGGGCATGCCACACCATTTCCTGCACTTCGGTCACCTCGTTATCGAGGCGGGTTATCTGGCGGTAGAAGGCGTCGGAGTAGGTTTTCTGGGCATTGGTGCGGCGCAACTCACGGTAGGCCTGGGCGACCAGCTCGGCGGCGTAGTTGCCTACCTGTACGTCGGGCAGCATGACCGAGGCGGGCTGGAGGCGCAGCCGCAGCGGCTGGCTGGCCAGGGCCGCGGTTACGGCCAGCGTATCGCGCCGGTGGCCCAGCTCCGACACTACCAGCCGGCCCGGCAGCGTCACCTCGCGCAGCTCAAATTCGCCTTCGGCATTGGAGGTGGTGCCCCGCGTAGTGCCCAGTACCCCAATGCTGGCGTAAGGGACCGGCTGGCCGGTAGCAGCATCGACTACCTGGCCAGCCAGCCGCTGCTGGGCAAAAGCAGGTAGGCCAACCGATAGCAAAAGGGCGACGGTAGCCGTGGAAACTAGCTGATATTGCATGAAAAAAGGAGAGTATGGCGCAATATTAAGCGTGATCCCGACCTTCGCAATAGCCCTTACAAAAAGCCCCCGCGCCGGGCTGGCACGGGGGCTTTAGCCTGTAGGGTAAGCTTCAGCTTGCCCGGCGTAAGGGATGTGTCACCTCACGCCGGGCAAGCTGAAGCTTACCCTACGCCTTACACGGCGTCGGAAAGGCTGGTGAAAGTGAAGTCGCGAATCTTGAGCGGCGGCACGAGGTTGCCGGCCAGGCGCACCGGGCGGCCGATGGCCTCCAGGTTGTTGAGCATGATGATGGGGCTCTCGTTGAAGCGGAAGTTCTTGACCGGAAATTTGATGGCCCCGTTCTCGATGTAGAACGTTCCGTCGCGGGTGAGGCCGGTGTACAACAGCGTCTGCGGGTCAACGGGGCGGATGTACCACAGGCGCGTCACCAGGATACCCTTGGCCGTGCTCTTGGTGAGGTCGGCCGTGCTCTGCGTGCCGCCCTCCATGATGAAGCCGCCGGGGGAGGGGAGGTCGGGAATGCCGGTTTTTTGCGCCCAGTAGCGCGAGGTGTAGAGGTTTTTCACCACGCCCTTCTCAATCCAGGTGGTGCGCTGCTGCGGGCGGCCGTCGCCGGCAAACGTGAGGTCGGGCACCTCGGCGTTGGTGGGGTCCGAATAAATCGTGACCCGCTCGTCAAACATTTTCTCGCCCTTGCGATTGCCGCCACCCTTCTTGCTCAGGAAGCTGCGCCCCTCGTCGGCCGAGCGGGCGTCGAACGAGCGCATGAGGGCACCCAGCAGCGAGGCATCGGAGCCCGACACCAGCGCGTTGGGCTCCAGAATGACGGTGTACTTGCCCGGCTCAATGGCCTTGGCACCTACCGAGGCCGAGGCTTTACCGGCGGCCACGGCCGTCAGGTTTTTGGCGTCAAACTTCGAGATGTCGGTAAAATCGGTGGCCGCGTAGCCCGAGCCCAGCCCGTCGGGCGTGCGCACCGTGATGCTGAAGTCGAGGTTGGTGGTGCGCTGGTAAGCTTCGAGGCCCTTGGAGTTGCGCTTGGCCACGAAGCCCGCCTGGTCGTTGAGGAAGCCGGCCGAGGTCAGCTTCTTCTGGTCGCAGTACTGCATGCTGGCCGCCATCTGGCCGGCCCGGTAGTCGGGAGTGATGCCCGCCGTGCTGGCCGCAAACGACTGGGGCGAAGATAGATAGGTCTGCGGCCCGAGCAGGGGCATGGACTCGGGGTTTTCGGGGGCCAGCCGGGCGATTTCCTCGGCCCGCTGCACGCAGCGGCGCAGGGTGGCCTCGTCGAACTGGTTGCAGGTGGCGGTGCCCGAGCGCTTGCCGAAGTACGAGGTCACGGCCAGCGACACGTTGTCGACGGCCCCGGCCGTACTGATGGAGTTGCGCGCCGAGCGCACGTTGCCTTCGAGGCTGCCGTTGAGCGTCGCTTCGCACTCATCGGCGGTGCTGAAGCCGATGACCTTCTTGAGAATGTCCTGGGCTTCGGTTTGGGAGAGAATTGCCATTTTATGGGAGCTGTTAGCGGTGGCTTTTATGCAGCCAGTAGCTGCTAGCTGTTAGCTTTCTGGCCTAGCCGAGCTTCCCAAAAAGAAGCTAACAGCTAGCAGCTAAAAGCTAACAGCTTAAATAATTATCCAATCTTGCGGGCCGTGTTGATCACGTTTACCCCGTTGAAGCGGGTGGTGGCCGAGCCGTGGCTCACGGCCGAGCTTTGCGAGGGCTGGCCCTTGCCGTCGTTGAAGAAGCCCGCGAAGCGGTAGTCGCTCTGGTCGCACGAGCCCTGGCAGGCCCCCCAGAATTCCAGGGTGTTGGTCTGGTAGGCCACGTCTTCGAGCATCTCGGTGATTTTGCCTTTCTCGATGGCGTAGAATACCTGGCCGCCAAACTGCGAGTTATAGCGCTGCTGGTCAATCGAAAACGAACCGTTGCCGGCGATGTAAATGCCTTTTTCCACGCCGCTCACCAAGTCGTCGACGCTGCGCTTGGTAGCGCTGGGGCGCAGGCTCACGTTGGGCATGCGCTGAAACTGCACGTCGCGCCACGACTGCGAGTAGCAGCAGCCGTCCGAGGCGTTCTGGCCCACGATGCCCGCCTGGTCGCGGATTTTCTCGTAGTCAATGAGCTTGCCCTGGTCGATGAGCGTCCACTCCTTGGTTTTCACGCCCTCGTCGTCGTAGCCCACCGCCCCCAGCGAGTTACGCTGGAGCTTATCGGCCACGATGGTCACGTTTTTCGAGCCGTAGGGAATGTTTTTCTTGCGCCACTCCAGGGTAGCGAAGGAGGTGCCCGCAAAATTGGCCTCGTAGCCCAGCACGCGGTCGAGCTCCAGCGGGTGGCCCACCGATTCGTGGATGGTCAGGCCCAAGTGGTGGGGGTCCAGGATGAGGTCGTACTTGCCGGGCAGCACGCTCTTGCAGGTCAGCTTGAGCTTGGTTTGCTTGGCGGCGCGGGCGGCGTCTTCCAGGATGTCGTAGCTGTTTTTGTAGCCGATCACGTCGGTACCGCTGGGGCCGGCTACCTTGTCGGCGGCCTGGGGCGTGAGGTACTCGTAGCCCATGCCCATGGGCGAGCTCAGGCTCTGGCGCGAGCGAAACTTGCCGCTGGCCCGGTCCACCACCGTCACCCCGAAGGTGGGCCAGATGCGGTGAATATCCTGGTCGATGTACGAGCCGTCAGTGCTGGCAAAGTACTTCTGCTCATTGACTTGAAACAGCGCCGAATTAACGAACGACGCCCCGTTGTCGAGGGC
>CAJYVK010000277.1 GCA_913778455.1 uncultured Hymenobacter sp.
CTGGCCGCCGCGCCGATGTGCCAGCGGCTACTCTGGATTTGCTTGCGTTGCTCCCAGCCGGCCTGCTCGTAGATTAGCTCGGCGCGGTAGCCATCGGGGCCGGGCTGGAGCAGGAAGCGGGCCGGGCGCACCTGCTGCTGCCGGGCCGAGATGCCGAAAAAGCTATTATCGGCTTTCTTGATGATGAGGAGCGGGGTAGCCAATTCCCCAAACAGCTGCGGGTACTCGTAAATCTTCTCGCCGTCGCCGGGGTCGAAAAAGCGCTCGCCCGCCAGCGAGAGCTGCCCGCGCGGAATGCCCCGCACCACCGTGCTGATGGACTTGACGGGCCGATCCATCTTGGCCGATACCTGCCACTCCACGCTGCCATCGGCCCCGCGCTGCAAGTCGGCCGTGAGCTCGCCGGCGGTCTTCTCCTGGCCGCCCGCCCAGGTGAAACCCTGACACAGCAGGCGCAGGTGGTCGCCCGAGCGCTCCACCCGCGTGCGGGCCGGGTCGATGGCGTAGGCATTCTCGTAAGTCTGCACCCGGAAGCTGAACTGGAAGCCGGCAAACTCGGCCGATGGCTCGGGCCAGCTGTAGCTGAATTTCATCACGCCTCCCTTGGGTGGGGTATACACCCCGTCGGTGGAGGTGAGGGGGACTAGTCCGGTTTGCGCGTGCACTGGTGCCAGCGGCCAGGCCACCAGGCAAAATGCCAGCGCCATCGCCAGTCGGGAGATACCTGTCATCATCAACTATTTTATCGCAAAGGAAGTAGCGCGGACTTTGCAAGTCCGCAGGTCACCCGCATACATAAGCGCAGATTACCAAGTCTACGCCAGTTACGGGCTTGAATTTGTCCCACTTAAAATTGCCAGTATTTCCTTTAGCCTGCTACATCATAAAAATTCTGCCAGCGCTACCTCTTTAATTACCCCTTGCCTGGTTTTGATTCTCAGCCGGCTGTCCGGCCGCACCGAAGGGTGCTTGCCGTTCACGATGTCGCAGGCCGTAAACTGCTCACAGCTCACGCCGTCGATGCTGAGAACCTGGTCGCCCACCGCAATTGTGTGCCGCAGCTTCTTATCCCACACAATACCCACGCTCAGCTTGCCCTCGGCGATAGTAAAGGCCAGGGGCCGGCGGTTCTTAGCCTGTAAATCGACCCCGGTGGCCGTGAACGGCGCGAAGTAAAACTTCCGGTTTTTATAATCCACCGTCACCAGGCCGTATTTGAGCAGCTCACTGCCTATCCGGGAATTAATGTCGTTGGTGGTGGTCGCCGTTACGTTGCGAAACTGGGCGTTGTTGATAGTTAGTTCGGGTATAAATACTTGATAGTGAGTAGCCGGCTGCTCGATACCAGTAAGCGCTACGTTGTCGCCGCCTTCGGCCCGGCTTAGCACAGTAAGCGCTTTGGCCTGCTTAAACGAGTCGAAGTGCTTGGTCGTCGTCAAATCGTAGAATGACGAAAAGCCCGTATCGAAAAGCAATTGCTCGAAGACGGTATTCCGCCTGACTTCCTTCCCCGTAAAATGCATGGTGATAAACGGGAGGCTTTGCCTGGACACTACCAGCAGCTCGGTGGCGGTGCTGGCGTCGAGCGATAGCTGGCTGGCCTCGCTCGCGATGATTACTGTGCGATCGGGCTGCGAAAACTGCACGACGGAATTACGCAGGAAATTGCTGCCCAGCATCCCGTCTACCCCCAGGCAATCGAAAATCAGGGGCTGCGTAGCGACTAGCACCGGCTGATTCGCAAAAGTTATCCCGCTTATTTTCAAGGCTGGCAGCAGTACTGTTTGCAGACTGTCATGCTGATTATTGGCATCGGAGATAGCAATTTTAGCCAGCGGCTGCAAGCCCAGCTGCTGGCTCAGCTTTGTCGACAGCAGCGTCGAGGCTCCCGTATCCAGAAGAAAGCGATAGGTTTTACCGCTTATCTCTACTGGAATGATGACCAGCCCATTGACCGATTCGAACGGAATTTTTGCGTAGTAATCTGATTGCTCGATGGGGTTTTGCGTGGTGTAAAACGGATCTTGCCCCCAAGCGCGGCCCGCAGTGACGAGCAGCAGGAAGGCGAAGAGCCAAGCAGTCTTTTTCATGCCGGAAGGAAAGGGTGAACGATAACCTCGGGTGGACCTAAGCGGCATAGCCAGCCGCTCAGCGGGGCGCGGTGGCTACTTCCAGGGCTTTTTCCAAAAACTCATCGCGGCCGGCCCGCACGCCTTCCAGGGTTTTTTCCACGTACACGTCGGGCAATACGCCCACGCCGTGGTGGGGCTGCCCGTCGAGGCGGCGTACTTCCATGCCGGTCCAGCGCACGGTGTAGCGGCCGGGTAGTACGAAGGGGTTGACGTTGCCATTGGTGCCAGCCGTGGGCTGCCCCACGATGGTGGCCAGCTTATAACCTTTGACCAGCCCCATCACGCTCTCGGCGTAGCTCACGGCGCGCCCGTCGGTGATAAAGACCACGCGCGCCGCCAGGTGAGGTTGTTTCGGCCTCATTTCCCAGCCAAAATGCCGATAGCCGGCCACTTGCTTTTGGTCGGGATAGATGTAGCGGGGCACCCGCATCCAATGGGTGGCGGTGTCGGGGCGAGTGAGCAGATAGCTGAGTAGCTCGTGGTTGTCGCGAGGGTAGCCGCGCAGGTCGCAGATAATGGCTTTAGCCAATACTAGCTCATCAAGATGCGCGGTGATTCCGGCCATCGGCAGCTGATCGAGGTTGAGGTAGAACACGCCGGGGGCCAGCTGCCGGTACGATTCCTGCTCCGACCTATCGTTGTAAAATGGGTTGAGGGCCAGGCTATAATGCAGAGTCACCGGGCGGGTTACCCCCGCCGCATTCTGCACCTGCAAGAGCAGCCCCGAATTGGCCGGGCCGGCCGTCGTTTCAAAATTGGTATAAAAGCGCAGGTAGCCAGGCGTGGCGGCCGACACAAACGGCTCGACCTGCCGGAAATAGGCCTCGGGCGACTGGCCCGCGATGGCCGTCACGACCTCGCCCTGCCGCACCGGTACCGAGTCGCCCAATACTTGCGTGATCACCAGCTTTCGCTGCACCCAATCCCACTGGAGCGGCAGCTGCTGCGAGCGGGGGCTGGGGCCGGAGTAGCGCACGTAGCCGTGCCCATCGTGCAGGCGGGCCACGAGGCGGCGCAACACCTGGGTAAACTCGATGGCCGACTGCTGCGGGTAGGCCGCCCGCAAGTATTCGGGCAGGGCGGCCGGCCAGTCGGCGTGGGCCACGGCGAAGTAGGGGTAGAAATGCTGGAAGACGTTCCAGTTGATGATAACGTCGGCCAGGCGCACGGCGCGGCTCTCCCCCGTCTGGTCGGCGCTGGCTACCTGCGCCAGCTCCTGTCGCAGCCGGCGGCCGGCACTGGTATCGGCGGCGGGGTAAGTGGCCGTTTTAGTACCGTACAAGGCCAGCGGCAGCACGCAGCGCAGGTTGCTGCCGATGTCTTCCTGCACTACTTCCCCGATGGCCGCCTGCCGGGCGTACAGCCCCGGGTTATCGACTGGCTTTTGCGCTGGGCTCGCGGGTGCGGCAGTCGGACTTTTACCCGTGATGGCTACGTAGTTATCTCCCTCAACCGTCTTCCCCTTTTGCACCAGATACGTGAAGCCGTTGGCGGTGGCGGCTCTGGGCCGGGGATTGATGCTGCGCGGGTAGCGGTTAAGTGAGTCAGCCTCGAAACCCGTGGTAAACAGCGTTTTCCAACTGCCGTTCTCCTCCACTTCTACCCGCAGCTTATCCACCTGTAGCTCCCCGTCGCCGAGCAGCATCACGCCGAAAAATAACTCTTCGGCCTGCTGATCGATGCGCCCGCTAATCGAGTACTCGGCCCACTCGCCGCGCAGAATGGGCCGGTCGCTCATGTTGTCGAAAAACCCCGTGCCCTGCTTTTCCAGATCAACCCGTGCCCAGAGCGCACCGGGAGCCTGGCTGGGCTGGGCATTGCGCACGGCGGCCACGTAGCGAAACTTATAGCCTCGGTAAGGCTTGGCGTCCATGCTCTTGGTAAGGGAGCCAAATCGGTCGCTGGCTACCGGGCCGGTAGGGGCCGGGGCGGGGCGGTGCGTACGCTGGCTGCGGTAGGGGCCGGCTGTTTTGTCTTGGCCGTAGCCCTGGTGCTGCCAGCTTATAACTTGGTAGTCCGCCAGATTGGGGGGCGTAATAGTGGCTTTGTCGAACGAGTAAGCTGTGCCAGCCGGCACCAGCCGTAGCGTGGGGGCCAGGGGTTGAAATAATGCCAGCAGCGTGGCTTGTAACTGGGCATCGGTACGGGCGGCGGCCGCTCGCTCGCTACCTAGCTCGGCCAGGCTGTTCCAGTCGGTAGCCGCTGCCTCGTCGCTGGGGTGGAAATAGCGCACGTAGCCGTAGAGCCGGGCAAACGTTTCGAGGTTGCGCACGGTCCGCGGCGAGGGCGCTTGTGCCCGGCCTTGGGCCAGGCTACTAAGTAGAGTAATCAGCAGCAAAAAAGACCGCGTTATTTTCATGCTGTAGATTAAAGGTTAATTTATTGGGCGGGATGTTTGCCAATTCGCGGCCGCTACTTCGGCTGCGCGGTCGCAAGGTGTGAGTAGCGAGCCAGGCCGTAGTATCACCGAGCCTTGCTACTGCGGATCCGGGCCGAGAGTGGTCATTATAGAGTCGGCAACCGACCGGCGCAAGCTACGGCAGAAAGGTCGCAAGCCAGACTGATTAACCTCGCCAAAACAACTGGGCCTATCTCTTTAGCATCAGGTGAAACCGTTGTCTAGCTTCTTACCTGAACAGCCCCCGGGGCGTTCTAAGCGGAGGCCGGATCTCAAGGTGCCGAAGCCATAGCCAGCGTGCTGCTGTGGCACAGGTTTTCGGGGCGGCAGGGATTCATCTTCACCCTGCTGGCTCCGTTTACTTACCACTGCCAGCAGACTTTATTCAGTCGCACAAAACTATCCGTCTGCTCTGCCTGCCGAAGCGGGCTATTTTCAACAGATATGGGTGCTGAATTCGTATTTTAGGAAATTATGATAATCGATCAAAATGCTAATTATCAATATTTTGTTTTTAATTTGCGAATGCAGTTTTCGTACTGATCGAAGCCAGCGGGTATCTTCCGCTGAGTGTAAATAGGCTATACAGTAGCCTCGACCGTCCGGCGATGCTGTTACCTGTCTCTGATGATTCTTCGCTCAAGTCGCTCTTCCCACATCAACCGGATACCAGCACCAGCCCGGACTCGCTGACCCACTGACTGCCGAAAACGTCTACCTGGGCTGCCGAAAATATAGCGCCTGACAGCCAATGGTAGCCGATACATTTGCGTGCTTACGTTGATAGTTGGTAAGGTTTAGCAACGCAGACGCCTTCACTCTTCTAGGCGTGGGTAGCTGGGTTGCAAAAGCCCTGGAAGACGCTTTAGGAAACGGTTTTTGAGCAGCAGCATGGCAACGGTCTGCTTCCTGAGCAGCTGCACAAGCTTCAGACGCTTACACTAG
>CAJYVK010000278.1 GCA_913778455.1 uncultured Hymenobacter sp.
CTGCCCGTCGCCGCCGAAGAAGTCGATTTTCACTCCCATGATGCCCATCTGCTGCAAGCGGGCAAACTCCTGGCGCCGGCTGGCGGGGTCGAACAGGACGTTGGTCGGCGTCTGGGGGGCCTCGTTCCAGTGGCCGTTGGAGTTGTACCACGCCAGCAGGCCCACGTTTTTGGTGCGGGCGTAAGTAGCCAGCTCCTGCATTTTATCATACCCTATCTGCTTGTCCCAGAGGGCATCGACCAGGCAGTAATCCCAGCGCATGGACGCCGCGTAGTCGATAAACTGACGCTGCACGTCGTAGGTCGTTTTATCGTCGCCGAGCAGCACCCACGACCACGAGGACTTGCCCGGCTGGCCCACGGCCACGGGCAGGGCTTTGGCGGGGGCGCTCAGATCGGTGGTCAGGGTCGATTCGACGAGGGGGGCCAGCGAGGGGCCAACTTCCACCACGCGCCAGGGGGTGCGCCAGGGCAGGCGGCCCTCGGGCAGCAGCGCGGCCTCGGGGGTAGTGCGTTCGGCTTCCTGGGCAAAGGCGACGCCGTACTCGGCGTCGGGCGCGGCGTGGGCCAGGTGGCTGCCGCAGTAGGTGCGGCCCATACCCGCCTCGGTGAGCAGTACCCAGTGCCCGCCGGCCTCAAACAAGGCCGGGAACGACCACCCCTGCCCCAGCGTCGAGGGCGTGCCGGCCGCGATGCCCATCTGGTAGTATTCCTCATACGAAGGCTGAGTTTTGGCCCAGCCGGTGCGCGCTACGGCGTGCGGGTGCAGCCAGCCCTTGGCCGCAGTGGGCAGGTGGAAGGTAGTCTTCTCAGCCGTAATCTTCTGCACGTCCTTCGCCTTGCCTTCCAGCAAATACTGAAACGCCACCCCGTCGTTCGACACCTGGAAAACCACGCTCAGCGTCGGCCCGGCGGTGCCCGCGAAGCGGATGATGCGCCGGTTGGCCGCGTAGCGGCAATGAGCCCGCTTGTCGGTGGCGAGGTCGTAGCGCTCGGCCACAGGCTCGGTTTTGCCGGCGCTTTGCAGGGTCAGGTTCTGGCTAAGGTCGGCCCCGGCCAGCTGCACGCCCAGGCGCGAGGGCCGCAGCAGCTCGGCCTCGCGGTAGCGCACGGCGTAGGTGGGGCGGCCCCCAGCGGCCAGCGCCACGGTTACGCGCACGGCCCCGTCGGGGCTGGCAATTTGAATGGGGGCCTGGGCCTGGGCTAGCTCCGTTGCGGCTAGGCTGAACAGCGCGGCGTAGATAAGTTTTACGAGCATAAGAAGGCTAATCAGTGGCGGAATGCGGGCCGGCGGACCGGTGTTATTTAATTACTTCGACCCAGCCCCGGCGCAGCTGGCCGCTGGGCGCGTGGCGCAGCAGGTAATAGTAAATGCCGGCGGGCTGCTCGGCGGCGGCCCAACGGTTGTCGTACTGCTCCTGCCGGAATACCTCCCGCCCCCAGCGGTTGAATACCTGCAACTGCCAGTCGGCCGCTACCAGATCGATGAGCTGAAAGGTATTGTTCTGGCTGTTGGCGTTCGGGATGACGATGTTGGGCACGAAGCCGCCGACGGGGCCAGCCACCGACCCGCCAGAACCTGACCCCGAGCCGGAACCCGACGAGCCGCCCGCCCCGCAGTCGGCCCGCGCCCGGATGGTGCGCGATACGTGCGTAGTGCAGCCGGTGGCGGGGTCAGTCACGTCCACCCAGTAGGTGCCGGGGGCCGTCACGGTCAGGCTGGCCCCTTGCGAGCCGTCAATCCACCGCAGGGTACTGCCCACGGGCAGCGGGGTGCGCGGGGCGATGCGGACGGCGGCCGCTGCGCACACGGCAGTATCGGGGCCGAGCCGCACGTCGACAGACGGATGCACCTGCACCCCACCCGACCAGATAGCCGCGCCACCGTTTGATGATTTGCGGTAGAAAGTCACCGAATAGCCTTGCCGGCCGGGCTTCAGGTAGGAAATGGAGTATTCGGTAATGCTGGCGGGAGTGTGAATTTTCTTTACGGATGCTCCCTCGCCGAAAGTCCAGAACAACGAGTCGCCCGGGTCGCCCAGCGGCAGCGGCCCCGCCGAGCAGGTGCCCACGATGCGTACCGGCTGCCCCAGGCAGGCCGTCTTGGGCACCGCCTCAAAACGGTAGTAGAGGTAGGTCACACTGCCCTGCGCCCACGCGCCCCGCCCGCCCCCCAGGGCCAGCACCAACCCTATACATACCACCTGCCAGAACTGCGTAAGCTGTTTTTTCATGACGTGAGAAGGGAAGAAAATGAGGAATTCGGGGTCGGGGCGGCCGGGCGCTTACGGCACGCGCACCGGCTGAATGCCCGCGTGGGTGGGCTTCACCGGCTTGATGCTGCCGTCGGCATTAAACTCCAGCTTATCAATGCATACTTCGCGGTGAAAGCCCGCGTCGCCGCCCATCTTGATACCCTGCGGGTAGGTGAAGCGGTGGTACACGAGGTACCACTCGTCGCGGCCGGGCACCTGGATGACCGAGTTATGGCCCGTGCCGTAGATGCCGGCGGCGGGGTCTTTGCTGATTACGAGGTTATTGGCCGGCACCGTGATCTTGCCCAGCGGCGTGTCGGACGTACCGTAGCGCACCTGGTAATTGGGGCTGCGGGTGTCGTCCTCGCTCCACATGAAGTAGTATTTGCCGTTGCGGTAAAAGGCGTAGGCCCCTTCGCGGAACGTGCCGTCGGGCGTCATTACCTGGGTGGTGCCGGGCTTGAGGCTGGTCAGGTCGTCGCTGAGCTCGGCCCCGGCCATGTAGCCGTTGCCCCAGTAGAGGTAGAGCTTGCCGGTTTTGGGGTCGCGGAAGGCGGCGGGGTCGATTTGCTGGCCGCCCTTCACGCCCTCGGGCAGCTTGTCGAGCAGGGGCTGGCCCGAGTCTTTGAACGGCCCGGTGGGGCTATCCGACAAGGCCACGCCAATCTTGGCCCCCGCGCAGAAGTAGTAGGCGTACTTGTAGCCGGTGGGCGTTTTCTGCTCGATGATGGTGGGGGCCCAGGCGCTTTTCTTCGACCAGCTCACGTCCTTGGGCAGGTCCAGGATTACGCCCTCGTCCTTCCAGTGCACCAAGTCGGGCGAGGAAAACGCCTTGAAGTAGGTGCCCGACCAGCTCGTGAAGCCGTCGCTCGTGGGGTAGAGGTAGAACCGCTTGTTTTTCTGCGAATACAGAATGTCGGGGTCGGCAAAGTAGCCGGGCAGCGCGGGGTTGTGGGTTTCGGTCACGCTCACCTTATAGGCCCGCTTGGTCGCCCCCTGCCCTACCGTGTACGTCACGGGGCCTTTGGCAAAATTCTGCGGGCCGCTGGGCGACACGGGCAGCAGGGGGTTCTTGATTTGCAGGTCGAGCGCCTGCACCTTGGTATCGGGCAGGGCCAGGAAGGCGACCTTGCCGGCGGCGCTGTCTACCACCGTGTTGAGCGGACGCAGGGCGGGATTCTGGGCGGTCAACAGCACGTCGGAGGGCGTGAGCCAGCGCTGGGCCAGCCGGCTAGCCTCGGCGGCCATGATGGGCAGCACCGTGCCGTGGCGCGGGTGAAAATTCATGCTGATGTCCTGGTCCACCACCGTGAAGTGCTCCAGGTCGCGGGTGCGGGTAAACTGGTACTTGCCGCTCATGTACATGTCGTACATCAGGATGTAGTCGGGCGAGTTGTTGAGCTTGAAGGTACCCGCGCCCTCCACCGGGCTCTTGGTTTGCTGCACGTACTGGTCGCGCAGCACGTAGCCCTCGGTGAGCTTGTCCGACACGGCTACCTTGATGCCGTTGCCGTTGCCTTCGGTCTTGAAGAAGAGGTAGTACTTACCGTCCTTTGCCACGATGTCGCCGTCGATGCACGAGCCGTTGGTGGGCGAGAAAAACAGCTGCTTGGGCTCACCTTCGAGATCGGTAAAGTCCTTGTTGGCGTAGGCGTAGTAGATTTTATCGGGCTCCGAGCCGTATTGCAGCGAGAAGTAGATCATGTACTTGCCCGCCTTGGCGTCGTAGATGGTCTGCGGCGCCCACACCCGCTTGAGGTCGTCCTGCTTGGCGTAGCGCTTCTGGAAGTTGATGGCGCTGTGCGTCCAGTTGATCAGGTCGGTCGATTTGAGTAGCACCATGCCCCGGTTCGAGCTCCAGCCCTTGGCCGATACCATGTCGGTCGCCACCATGTAAAACGTCTTGCCGTCGGCCCCGCGCAAGATGTGCGGGTCGCGCACGCCCCCCGTCTCGCTGATGGTAGCCGAGCTGATGATGGGCCGGTCGCCGTTCAGGGCCGCGTAGTGGTAGCCATCGGGGCTGAGGGCGAAGCGGATGGCCTCTTCCTGCTTCTTGTTGTCGTTGCCAGTGAAGTAGGCAAACAGGTAGGCGCTGTAGGGCGTGGCCGGGGTGGCCTTGGCAGGGGCTTTAGCAGCTCGGGGCGACTGGGCGGCGGCCGGTGCGGCCAGCGCCAGGGCGCTCAGTAACAGGGCAAAGGGGCGTTTCATTAAAGCGGGGGTACTGTGTTTACTTATTCTGTCATGCTGAGCGCAGCGTAGCGGAGTCGAAGCATCTTGGCTGGTAAACTACCTGCTGTCAGCAACGACGCGGCAGAGATGCTTCGACTTCGCTACGCTCCGCTTAGCATGATACTTTTTATTGAGCATTACTATACTACATCTTTACTACTAGCTTCCTCCCTGCGTAGCTCACTTCCCTGGCCGGCGCATCGTCGGCGCCCACCCCGGTGCCGTGCTGCGCGTCTACCACCACCACGCGGAAGGTGCGGCTGGCCTGCATGCCCGGGAAGGAGCCGGCGCGGTCGTCGAAAGTCAGCTGTCGGGCCTTATCATTCCAGCGCATTCGTATCGTGGCAAACGCGCCCTGCTCGTAGTTGTAGTTGTCGTTCTCGTCTTCGTAGAGCGAGAATTCGCCATCGGCCCCGGGGTACACCCGGATTTCGAGCGGCGCACCCGCCTGCTCGCCGGTGTACTGCTGGCGCGGCCCCAGCGGCAGCACCGAACCAGCGCGCACGTAGAGCGGCAGCAGGTCGATGGGCGTCTCACGCTGCACCGTTTGGCCGCCGGCCTGGCGCTGGCCCGTCCAGAAATCAACCCACGCGGCCCCGGCCGGCAGATACACGCCCACGCTCTTGGTTTGGGTGAAATCGGCCGGTACGGGGTTGTTCTTGTCGGGCCGGTTTACGTACTGCGCCTCCGTGACGGGCCGCACCAGGAAGGCGGGGCCGAACATGTACTCGCTGCCCATATCGCGCACCTGCGGGTCGTTGGCGAAGTCCATCGCCAGGGCGCGCATGGGCGTGCCGGCCTGCTGCGTCACCTGCCCCATGAGTGAGTAGAGGTAGGGTTGCAGGCGGTAGCGCAGGTCGATAAACTTGGCCTGGGCGTCGAAGGCCCAGGTGCCGCGCTCACCAAACTGGTAAATTTCGCGGGGCGTGTACTCGCCGTGGCTGCGCATCATGGGCGTGAGGGCCGCAAACTGCTGCCAGCGGGTGTACAATTCCCAGAAGGCCGGGTCCTTCACCCCCTTCGGATATTGCCCACTGGGAAAAAAGCCGCCGATGTCGCTGTTCCAGTACGGCAGCCCGGCCAGGCCCAGGCTAAGGGCGGCGGGGATTTGCTTGGCCAGCACGTCCCAGCGCGAATCGACGTCGCCCGACCACAGCATGGTACCATTGCGCTGCTGCCCGGCAAAGGCCGAGCGGGTGAGGATGAACACCCGCTTGTCGCGGCTGGCCTGGCGCTGGTGCTCGTACACCCCGCCGGTAGTCAGCAACGGGAAGGCGTTGCGCACCCGGCGGAAGGAGCCCAGCGCGGTCTCGTTGTCGTCGTCGGTATCGAAGGGCTGCACCTGGTCGGGCTCAGTGGCATCGAGCCACCACCCATCCATACCCAGCTTGAAGATGCCCGCGTTCAAGTATTTCCAATAAATATCGCGGGCCGCCGGATCGAAGGCATCGTACACCTTCACGTGGGGCGTGCGCGGCCAGGTAATGAAGTCGAACAGCATATCCTTGCTGGCCAGCTCCTGGTAGGGCTTGGTTTTCTTGCCGAAGGAGGGCCACACCGAGATAATCTGGTGGGCGTGCAGCTTGTGCACCGCGTCTACCATGCCCTGCGGGTTGGGAAAGCGCGGGTTGCCAAACTCGGTGGAGTTCCAGTAGTCGTTGTTTTCGCCCCAGTACTGCCAGTCCTGCACGATGCCGTCGAGCGGCACGCCCAGGGCGCGGTATTTTTCGACTACGCCCACGGTTTCGTCCTGGCTTTTGTAGCGCTCCTTGCTCTGCCAGAAGCCCAGCGTCCAGCGCGGAAACATGGGGGCCTGGCCGGTGAGCTGGCGGTAGCGGGCAATCACGCCGTCGGCCGTGCCGCCGCCGTTCAGCACGTAGTAATCAACGCAGTCCCCGATTTCCGAATCGAATACCGTCGCCTGGGCGTTATCGGTAAATTTGGTTGTTGAGTAATTATCCCACAGCACGGCGTAGCCCCGGCTCGAATGCAGCACCGGCACGGCAATGCGCATGTTGGCCTGCTTCAGCGTCACTTGCTGGCCCCGGTAGTTGAGGTGGCCGTCCTGGTGCTGGCCCAGGCCGTACACGGCCTCGTTGCCCAGCAGGTCAAACTGCTGCCGCACCCGGTAGGTGGGCTGGTCGAGGTCGGTTTTGGGGCTGAAGCGAGTGCCGTACTTCGTTTCGGCCAGCAGTGGCTGCCGGTTGGCCCACGTGTTTACCTGCCCGGTTTGCTCGTTGAGTACCACGTGCAGGCGGGGGCTATCGACGGAGGCCCAGCCGTTGTGCTCGCCATATTTCAGCTTACCCGGCGCGGGCGGCAGCACCACCGTCAGGCTCTTTTTGGCTACTTCGCGGCCCTTAGGGTATTTCAGCACCCGCACGATGTCGGGCGTGTAAAACTGCACTTCCACCGTGAGCGAGTCGGTACTGAGGCGCAGGCCGGTGGCGGTTTTCTGGTAAGACTGGGCGCGGGCGGTCGGGGCCAGCGCCAGGCCACAGCCGGCTAGCAAGAGCAAACGAAGGGTAAAATTCACGGGCTTAGTGGAAAAGAAGGGTGAGAGCTAAGCTTGAATCTTAAAGGCGTAAGCCAACCCGGCGGCCGGCGGCTGGGCGGGTAGCTGCACGCGCAGCCCCTGGGCCGTGCGCTCGAAAGTCAGCGGCCCACCGGCGTGGCCCAGCAGCTCGACCCGGCGCACCGGTTGCGGGCGCAGCGGGCTGCCCTCGGCCAGCGCGGCAATGACGAGGTAGCCATCGGTGGGCCAGCCCAGGGCCGTGGCGTAGAGCACGTCGCCCTTCGTTACGAAGCGGATGTCGTGCGCCCCCAGCGGCTCCCCCTTGCCCTCGTTGAAGCCCTGCGCGGTCAGCGGCGCGGCGTGGGCCAGGGCCGGGCCTTCGCCCAGTACCCGCCAGGGCCGGGTGCCGTAGATGCTCTCGCCGTTGGCCTGCATCCAGGTGCCGATGCCCTGCACGATGGCCCGCTCCTGCTCGTCGATGGTACCATTGCCGCGCACGGGCACGCTCAGCAGCAGGTTGCCGTTTTTGCTCACCACATCGACCAGGGTATGAATTACCGTTTGGGCGCTTTTGTAGCCGTGGCGGTCGTACACGGCGCGGTTGTAGTGCCAGTCGCCCAGGCAGGTGCAGGTTTGCCAGGGCAGGGGCTCGATTTGCTGGCTCTGGCCGCGCTCAATATCCCAGACCATGCAGCGGCGCTGCTGCTCGGTCAGGATTTTGCCGGTCACTACGGCCTCGTTGCGGCCGCCGTGGCGGCGCATGCTGGCGTTGTACTGGTCGGCCGCCAGGCGCAGACCCACCTGGCTCACGGGCCACAGCGGCAGGGCGGTGTCGTCGTAGTACACCAGGTCGGGCTCGTAGCGGTCAATCAGCTCGCGGGTGCGTTGGTAGAACTTCTCGCAGTAGGCCGCGTCTGGCACGCTGGCCCCGTTGCCCCAATCCCACTGGCGGTGAATGGAGCCGTTGTTTTCGCTGTCGGCGCTCAGGGCGTGGTTTTGGGCGTAGAGCGCCTGCGGGTCGAGGCCCTGCCACCACTGCCCCTGGCCCTGGGCGGCGGTGAGGCGGCCGTCGTAGGGCACGCCGGCCAGCGGGCCTTGCTTATCGGCCCGCTGGGCGGTTTCGTACCAGCGCCAGGCGTGGGCGGCGTGCACGCTCACCCCGAAGCGCAGGCCGTGCTTTTTGGCAGCCTTGGCCCAGCCGCCCACCAGGTCTTTCTTCGGCCCCAGCCGGGTCGAGTTCCAGGGTTGATGCTTGCTTTGGTAGAGGTCGAAGTTGTCGTGGTGATTAGCCAGGGCCACGAAGTAGCGCGCCCCGGCCTTTTGGTAGAAACCCACCAATTCGTCGGGGTTCCACTCCTCGGCCCGCCATTCGTGGATAATGTCCTTGAAGCCTGCTTTAGAAGGATGGCCGTAGCGGCTCAGGTGCGACTTATACTGCCCACTCCCCTCTTCGTACATGCCCCGGGCGTACCAGTCGCCGGCCTCGGGCTGGCACTGCGGTCCCCAGTGCGCCCAGATACCAAATTTGGCATCGCGAAACCAATCGGGCGTTTGGTAGCTGCTCAGCGACTCCCAGCTGGGCCGAAAGGGGCCAGCCGGCTCACCAGCGGCCTGGGCGGCCCGGACGCGGCCCGCCACCAGGCCGGGCAGCCAGGGAGCCGGGGCCGCCAGGGCCAGTTTCTTGAGAATGGAACGACGGTTCATGGGCGGGAAAGGAAAAAGTAACTTGGTTGAGTAGTAGGTGGAAGCTTACCAGCCGTTGCGACCAGGGCCAGCGACCTCCCGGCTTGCGCCTATGCCAAAAGGGCCGATGCACAATCGATTGTGTAAGCGGGTAAAAAAGGAGGCCGGAAGCTGCGTCCTGCCTTTTAACCGAGCCGAAGCTCGTCGGTATACCAGTGCTAAGCCGCCAACTCGCCAGGAATTGGCACCTGAAACATGCTACTCCCTTCACTCACTGAGTAAAGTAAAATGGGCAGGATGTTTCGGCAAACATAACACGGCACTCGGGAAAGGGCAGAGAATGAGAAGGCTGTTGGCCAGGGTAAGCGCTGCTTCAGGAGCAGTAGCGCGGACTTTGTAGTCCGCGA
>CAJYVK010000279.1 GCA_913778455.1 uncultured Hymenobacter sp.
CGACTGCGGCGCGGCCTCGCCCAGCAGGGCATCCCAGGTGAGCGGTGTGCCGGGGGCCAGGGCGCGGGCCGCCCGGCGGCCCAGCACCACGTCCCAGTGCCGGGGTAGTAGGCCGTCGCCGGGACGAATAATGCGCAGGTTATCAGTGGTTAATTCTTCCCCTTCGGCCACGGGCCTGGCGACGTAGATGCTGCGCTTGAAAATGCGGCTTTTCTCCTCGCTGGCCTGCACGCAAAGCTGCACCTTGCCCAGCGCCTGGTGGGCGCGCGTGGTTTCGTCAACCAATAATCTCAATTCCTCGGGCTCCAGCGAAAATGCCGAATCGACGCCCCCGTCGGCGCGGCGCAGGGTAAAGTGTTTTTCGATCACGCAGGCCCCCAGCGCCACGGCCGCCACGCTGGCCCCCACGCCCATGGTATGGTCGCTCAGGCCCACCGGGCAGCCAAACGTCTCGGCCAGCACCGGGATGGTACGCAGGTTGGTAGTTGCCGGCGAGGCGGGGTAGGTGCTGGTGCACTTGAGCAATACCAACTCGCGGCAGCCGGCGGCGCGGAGCACGCGCACGGCCTCGTCGATTTCGCTGAGGGTAGCGGCACCGGTACTCACAATTACGGGCTTGCCGGTAGCGGCCACCCGGCGCAGCAGCGGCCAGTGGGCGTTTTCGAAAGAGGCAATCTTGTAGGCCGGCACGTCGAGGCTTTCCAGAAAATCGACCGCCGACTCGTCGAAGGGTGAGCTAAAGGCCAGCAGCCCGTGCTGCCGCGCCCGCTCAAAGATGGCGGCGTGCCACTCCCAAGGCGTGTAGGCTTCCTTATAAAGCTGATATAAGCTCTTGCCTTCCCACAGCGACTGCCCATCTTCGCGAATGACGAAGCCCGTATCCATGCTGATGGTATCGGCGGTATAAGTCTGAAGCTTGAGGGCGTGTACGCCAGCGGCGGCGGCGGCATCCACGAGAGCCAGCGCCCGATCGAGGCTCTGGTTGTGGTTGCCCGACATTTCGGCAATAATAAACGGCGCGTGGGCCGGCCCCACGGGGCGGGTGCCAATCGTAATTTCCATGATAAACAAACCTAGCTAGGCCACCGGAGCGGCCGTCCACACGAAGGTAAGGCCGCCCGCCGGCCCTGCCTCGCCAGCCAGCGCGTAGCCCGCCCGCCGAAAGGCCCGCACCGAGGCTACGTTGTCGGGCTTTACTTCGCCCACTACCCGTTGCACCTGGGGAAATTGCGCCAGCACGGCCCGCGTGCCCGCCAGCAGCAGCGGCGCGGCCCAGCCCCGGCCCCGGCACGCGGGGGCAAGCGAGTAGCTGAGAGTGGCCGTTGCCGACAGTTGATTGTCAGTAGAAACCGCGAAGCGAATCAGCCCCGCGGCCGTATCGCTCCCGGTGTCTTCCGCCAGCAGTAGTAGGTAACGCTCGGGGTGGGCCAACTGGTTGGTCAGCCAGGCCTCGTGCTGGGCCAGCGGTACCGGGGTAGAGTCAAACGACTGGCGGCGCGTGTCGGGGTCGTTGGTCCAGGCCAGTAATTGGTCGGAGTCGGCATGCTGCACCGGGCGCAGGCGCAGCGGGGCGGCTGGCAGTCGCAGGGCGGCAAATTCCTGGCGCAGCCGTTGCGGGGCCAGCCCGTCGAAATAGCGCCGCTGGGCCTGCCGTAGCTGCGCCGCCAGGCGCGGGGCCTCGGCGGCGGTGAGTACGTTGGGGGCGGCCGGGTAGGGCAGGGCCAGGCCCACCTCGCGTAGGAAGTGGTTTAAATCGCGCTGATTGTCCGCCGTGGGAAGCGTGAGCAGCAGGCCCCCGCCCGCGGCGGCATACTCGTAGCTGATGGTGCTGGGCGAGAGTACGGCCGCGCCGCAGCGTCGCATGAGGGCCGCCAGCTGGCTCGCCGCCAGTGCCCGGTGCAGCGTCAGGCGCGGGCCCTGGGTATTGGCCCAGGCTTGCAGGGTGTCCCAGGCGGCGTAGGCACTGCCCACTACGGCGTGCACGTGCGTCACGGCCGGCAGCGCCAGCAGCGCTGCCGCCGTGGCCTGCGTAAGCTGGCGCGGATCGGCTCCGCCGAGGCAGAGCACCACGGGGTTGGGGGGCGCTTCCGGCGTGGTAGGGAATAATGGTGGCTGAAAATCAGCCCGCAGCGGGGCGTAGGCGGGGCCAGCTAGTAGCCGGGCTCCGGGGTGGCGCAGGTCGTAGTCGGCGCAGGTAACGCCCCCGGCTGGGTTCAGCACGAGGTCGGCGGCGAAGGGAAACGCGTGCAGATCGTCGAGGCACGCGAGGCGGGCGACCAGCGGGCGTACGGCGGTTTGGTAGCTAAAATCGAAGCCGTAGCCATCGAGTACCAGCACATCGGTGGGCCGGAGTAAGTCGGCCAACTGCGTTACTTCCGCCGCCAGCGCATCGTCCGGTAAATCAACTAGCTCGGTGGCCGCTTGGTGCAGCAGGTGCCGGGTGGCCGCGTCCGGCGTTTGTATTAAAAATACTATTTCCGCAAAATCAGCCCGCAGAATTTCGCCCAGTGCCAGCAGGCGCATAACGTGGCCCAGGCCGATGCGGCCGTTGCCATCGGCCCGTAGCACGAGCCGGGCACCGGGCGAGGGTATTGTTGCAAACCGGTCATCCATGCCACAAAGAAACGGTGCCGGGCTAGCTGGCTAAGCCCGTACCTGCTCGTTGCTGGCATTTATGGCCGCCAGCCAGGGATGGCGGGCCAGTAATGCCGGCAGTCCGGCCGGGTCGGTGAGCGAAAAATCAGCCCCCAGCTCCGTAAAGAGCAGGCTCAGCAGCGCGTAGTCGCTGGGGTAGTCGATGGTGAGGCGCAGCGCGGCTACGGCGGGCGATACGGCCAGCGGCAGGGTTTCGAGCCGAAACAGCTCGGGGTGGCGGCGCAGGTAGGGCGTCACGTGCTCGCGCTCATCGGGCTGGCGGGCCTCGGCGTGGGCGCGGCGCAGGGCGGCGGCGCTGATGACCTCCAGGTTGGTGCCCAGCGGCAGGCCGGTGGTGTGGGTATAATCAGCTCCGTTGGCCAGGTGGTGGGCCACGGCGGCATCCAGAAAAGTGGGGTCGAAGGCCGGGTTATCGGCCGTGAGGCGCACGATGGTTCGCACCTCGCCGGCGTGCGCCAGCGCCCCGGCAAAGCGGCCGAGTACGTCCTGCTCCTCGCCCCGAAACGCGGCGACCCCGAGCTGGTTGGCTAGGAACACTAATTCATCATCAAGGGCTTGATCGGTAGTGGCGATGCTAATAGTATCCACCAAGCTCGCCCGCCGCGCCCGGCTTACCACGTGGCCCAGAACGGTGTGCGCCGCGTGCGTGGCTCCGAGCGGCAGCGGTAGCGCCGACTTGCCCGGCAGCCGCGATGACCCCAGCCGGGCCTGAATGAGGGCGAGCACCATGGGAAGTTATGAGTTATGAATTAAGAGTTATGAGCGGGGCTAGCGAATGGTCCAGCCGCCGTCTACCACCAGGTTGTGGCCGGTGACAAAGTCGGCCGCCGCCGAGCTCAGGAAGACGAAGGCCCCGGCCAGATCCTGTGGCTCGCCCACCCGGCCCAGTGGAATACGCTGCTGTAACTCTCCCTCAAAAGGCGCGTTCTGGCGCACGGTATCCGACGGAAATGCGCCCGGCGATACGCAGTTGACTTGAATGTTGGCCGGCCCCAGGTACGAGGCGAAATACTTGGTAAGCTGAATCATGGCCGCCTTGCCCGCGCCGTAGTGCGGCGGGTTGAGAAGCTGCGGCGCGTCGGTATAGGCGTTAAAGTCGGGCGCTACCACGCCGTACATAGAAGCCACGTTGATGATTTTGCCGCTGCCGGTGGCGCGTAGGTAGGGCAGCACCTCGCGCAGGCAGCGGTAGGCCGTGCCCACCGAGCCGTCGAGGCCCAGCGCAAAATCGGCGTCGGGCAGGGCGTCGGGCTGCTGGCCCCTGCTGTAGTACGCGTTGTTGATGAGCACGCTGGGGGGGCCGTATAAATCGAAGCTCTGGTGAAAAGCCGCCTGCACGGAGGCCGTTTCCGACACGTCGCAAAAAATGAAGTGCAGCCGGTCGGGCGCTTCGCCGAAGGCCTTGGTAAACGACTCGGCGCTGCGACCCAGTACGACCACCCGCGCCCCGTGGGCGTGCAGGCCCGCCGCAATGGCCTGGCCCAGGTGCCCGTAGCCCCCGGTGAGCAGCACGGTGCGGCCCGTGAGATCGAACATAGTGCGGTAGAAAGTGTCGGTCAGGGGCGCGGCGGCCATGCGTAGGGCAGAATAAACGTGTCGGTAGGTTCGGCCAGCGCGGCCAGGGCCGGGCGCAGGCTTTCGGCGGCGGCCAGGTAGGCGGCAGCAGTTAGGTTTTCGTGCAGATTAGCCACCGAATCGACGCCAATCACGGCCCGCGCCACGCCCGGCGCGTAGGCGGCAAAAAGCAGCAGCGCGGCCGGTAGTGGCACGCCCGCTTCCTCGGTGAGGTTGCGCAGCAGGTGAAGTTTGGGAGCCAGCGGTTGGAAGAAAGCCGGTAGCGTAGCCGGCTCGCGTAGCAGCAGGCCCTGCAAAAAGGCCGAGCGCACGTGTACCTCTACCCCGCGCGCCGCCAGATGGGGCAGCACCGCCGCAAAGCGTTGGTCGAGTACGTTGTAAGGCACTTGCACCAGGTCTACGTCCCAGCCTTGGGCCAGCAGCCAGTTGGCCTCGTGCGGGTGGTAGAGCGATACGCCGATGCGGGCTACCTGCCCCGCCGCCCGCGCCGCTTGCAGCGCCTGCCAGGCCGCCGGCTCGGCTTGCAGCGGCCCGAAGGCGTGGAAGAGTACCCCGTAGAGCTGCGGCCGGCGCAGCCGGGCCAGCGAAGCGGCCAGGTCGCGGGTCACCTGCGCGGGTGGGCCAGCCGGCAGCTTGGTAATCAGGCTAAAAGTAGGGCTGTCGCTCACCAGCTCTCCCAGCCGGGCCTCGCTGTCGCCGTAGGCGGCGGCGGTGTCGAGCAGCGTGAGCCCGGCGGTCTGGGCGGCGGTCAGCATCTCCGCGACGGCCGAGGTGCTGGGCTGGCCCGCCCGATTATTCAGCCCGTAAGCCAGGCCAAATTGCGCGGTGCCCAGCGCCAGGCGCTGGGTCAGCGCCCGCGTAGCAGTTGGAGAGGCAGCCGGGCTCACGCGGGCAGCGGGGTTAGAAACTCCCGCACGCAAGCCACTACGTAGGCCTGCTCTTCGTCGGTGAGGGTAGGGTAGAGGGGCAGGCTCAGGCAGCGGGCGTAGTAGGCCTCGGCCGCCGGAAAATCACCCGCCTGCCAGCCCAGCTGTTCGTAGTACGGCATGCGGTGCACGGGTACGTAATGCACCTGACTCAGAATGTTTTTGGTGCGCAAAAACTCGTACAGGCCCCGCCGGTTTTCCACTTGAATCACGTACAGGTGGTAGGCGTGGCCGGGCTGGCCGGGGGCGAGTACTTCCACGCCCGGCGTGGCGGCGAAGGCCGCATCGTACTGCGCGGCCAGCGTCCGGCGGCGAGCCAGGCCCTCGTCGGCGCGGGCCAGCTGGCTGCTGCCCAGGGCGCACAGAATGTCCGAGATGCGGTAGTTATACCCCAGCTCCTGCATTTCCATGTACCAGCCGCCCTCGTCCTGGCGCAGCAGGCCGGCGGCCTCGCGCTCGATGCCGTGGGTGCGCAGGCGGCGCAGGTGACGGGCCAGCTCGGCGTCGTTGGTGGTAATCATCCCGCCTTCGCCGGTGGCAATGTGCTTGACGGGGTGAAAGCTGAAAATGGCCAGCTCGGCCAGTTGCCCGCTGCCGCAGAAGCGTTTTTCCCCCTGACTATTCACAAAATAGCCGCCCGGCGCGTGGCAGGCATCCTCGATTATCCAGAGGCCAAACTCGTCGGCCAGCGCCCGGGCTTCCTCCAGATTTACCGCCAGGCCGGCAAAGTCAACCGGAATGAGACCCGCGAAATGGCCTTGAGGATGGGCTTCGAGCAGCGCCCGCACTCTTGCCAAATCCAGCAGGCCCGTGGTCGGGTCGATGTCGGCAAAATGCACCTCGCCGCCGCAGTAGCGCACGCAGTTGGCCGAGGCCGCGAAGGTGATGGGCGTGGTGATGACGCGCTGGCCCGGCTGCACGCCCAGCGCCAGCGCGCACAGGTGCAGGGCGGCCGTGCCGTTGCTCACGGCTACGGCGTGACTGGCTCCCACGTAGGCGGCAAACTGCGCTTCAAACTCTGCCACGCGCGGTCCCTGGGTCAGAAAATCGGAGCGCAGCGTGGCCACCACGGCGGCTACGTCCTCGTCGCTGATGTGCTGGCGGCCGTAGGGGAGCGGGTGGCTAGGGGGGAGTAGCGAGTCGGGCATGGTGGGCCAAAGATACGGCTGGCCCGGAGTGGGCTGGCTCGGGGTAATAATTACCAAAGCTGGCCCTGGGCAAAAAGGACTGTCAGTCTTATATTTGAGGAATGGTACTTTGCCGGCCAACTATCTCGTTTGCGTGAAAATAATTTACCTGCTACTAGTATTGCTACTGGCTTTTGGTCCGGCCCGGGCGCAGAGTAACACTGCCAAGTGGCGCTCTGGTACCACTACCGGCTTGACGTATCGAAGTAGTGGTCTGCCGATGGTCACGACCAGTAGTAAGCGCGAGATGGCGAGCGCGGTCCGGCTGGCCGGTGACTTGCCGGGGGCGGGCGCGTGTCTGGTGCCCAGCAGTAGCGGGCGGGGGCTGCTCGCTTTTCCGGGAGCACCCACCTTATCCAATGTGCGCCTGGAACTGAACGTAGCTAATTCTACCCTCTGCCTTGGGCAAGGCCCCGCCGCTTTCGGGGCCACCGTGCTGCCCACCGGCACCACTGCAACGTTTACCTGGGACTTTGGCGAGCCCGCTGCCGAGTCTGCCAGCGCGGCTGGGGGTAGCGTAGCCAGCCATACCTATGCTACGGCGGGAACCTACGTCGTTACGGTATCGGCGGTACTGGCGGGCGGTGGCACCCTCACGGCCCGCCAGGCCATTGCCGTAACCCCTGCGCCCGTACTACGCCTGGCACCGCACCAGCAGGTATTGTGCGCGGGCCTGCCGCTCGTCATCGAGGCCAATGCGCAGCCCGCCGGTACTACCTACCGCTGGCACGACGGCCTGACCACGCCGGCCCGCGAAGTGAGCCACCCCGGCCGCTACGTGCTCACCGCTACCTCGGCCGCGGGCTGCATCAGCCGCGACTCGGTAGATGTACGCGAGCCCTTGCCCACCGACGACTGCATCACCCGGCGCGTGCCCAACATCATTACTCCCAACGGCGACGGCCAGAACGACACCTTTGTAGTGGGCAGCCTGGATGCCCCGAACTGGTCGCTGACTGTCCTCAACCGCTGGGGCCGCGAGGTATTTCAGCAGGCCAGCTACGACAACGGCTGGGACGCCCCCGGTCTGGCGGGGGGCATCTATTACTACCTGCTGATCAACCCCGCCACCGGTACCCGCCTGCGCGGCTGGGTGCTGGTGAGCAAGTAGGGCTACTCGCTAAAGCTGGCATCGACATGCTGCCGGATTTCCTCCCGAATCTGCTCGGCGTTTAGCCACTCGGTATTATTGGCCGAGTCGTAGTGAAAGTCGGTCGGCACGCGCTTGCCGTTGAAGTGCTTGATGAATTCCTCTTCCTTCCAGCCCGCTGAAGTAGTGGGCAGGATGACGTAGTAGCGGTCGAGCTCCACGGTGCTCAGCGCGTCGGTCTGGGTGATCATCTCCTCGTGCAGCTTTTCGCCCGGTCGGATGCCCACAATCTGCTGCTCGCAATCGGGGCCAATGGCACGAGCTACCTCCGTGATGCGGTACGACGGAATTTTTGGCACGAAAATCTCGCCGCCCCACGAGTGCTCCAGGGCGTAGAGCACCAGGTCCACGCCCTCGTCGAGCGAGATGTTGAAGCGCGTCATGTCGGGGTGCGTAATGGGCAGCACGCCCGTGTGGCGCTGCTGCAAAAAGAACGGTACCACCGAGCCCCGCGAGCCGATTACGTTGCCGTAGCGCACTACCGACAGGCGTAAGTCGCGGGCGCCCTTCATGTTGTTGGCCGCTACGAACAGCTTGTCCGAGCACAGCTTGGTTGCGCCGTAGAGGTTGATGGGTGCCGCGGCCTTGTCGGTGCTCAGGGCCACCACGTCCTTCACCCCGCAGTCGAAGGCCGCGTTGATCACGTTCTCCGCCCCAAAAATGTTGGTTTTGATGCACTCCATCGGGTTGTACTCGGCGGCGGGCACCTGCTTGAGCGCGGCGGCGTGGATGATAATGTCCACGCCCTCGCAGGCCCGGTGCAGGCGCTCGGCGTCGCGCACGTCGCCAATAAAAAACCGGATGGCCGGGTATTGGCTGTGCGGAAACTCCTGGCTCATCTCGTACTGCTTCAGCTCGTCGCGCGAAAACACGATGAGCCGCCGCACACCCGGGTACAGCTTAAAAACGGTGCGCACAAACTGCTTACCAAACGAGCCGGTGCCACCGGTAATGAGCAAAGACTTGCCGTTGAGGTCGAGGGCCATGAAACTACTAACGAATTGAAACCACAAAAATACGCCCCGCCGCGTTGGCGCGGGCTAGCTCCGCCGGGCGGCGTGTCCGGCCCGGATCAGCTCGGCCAACTGGGCGGCCTGCCCACGCCGCGAGTAGCGGGCCACCGCCGGGCTGGCCGGGAGGTCGAGGCTAGGGTTGCGCTGCCATCGCTCGGCTAGCCCGGTAAGCGTGCTGAGCATCAACTCGTAGTCGTCGTAGGGCAGGGCCAGCCCGGCCCCGGTTTCGCGTAGTACGAGGTCGGCGTCGGAGCCGGCTGGGCCTACGCACAGCACCGGCTTGCGCGCCGCCAGGTACTCAAAAATTTTCCCGGGTAAAATTCCCTTGTTCAGCGCCACGTCGGGGATGCCCATCAGCAACGCGCTGCTGCTGAGTAGGTAGGCGACTGACTCCTGGTGCGGCACGAACGGAATAAATTCCGTCGCCCCAGCCAGCCCGGCTGCTTCCACCTGCTCCCGCACGCCGGCATCGACCTGCCCCACGAAGCGCAGCCGCAGCGGCACGGCCGGGTAGCGCCGGGCGCAGTCGGCCACGGCCCGCAGCAGGTGCTCGATGCGGTAGCGGGCCGTAATGGTACCGGTATGCGTAATGCGCAGGCAGGCAGTCGGCGGGGCCGACTCGCCGCGAAAATCGGGCTCGTCGTAACCGTTGGGCAGCACCACGATTTTGCCCTTGGCCAGGTCGGGGAGCTTGCGTCGAAACAACCGCTCGGTCTCGGGCGAAGTCACGAGTACATTGTCGGCCCCGCGCAGCACCTGGCTTTCGTAGCGTGCGTCGAGCCAGGCGGCGGCGGCCGTGCGGTGCAGGTCCTTGGTGTAATAAATATCAGTCCAGGGGTCGCGCAGGTCGGCCAGCCAGCGCAGACCGTGTTTTTTCTGCAACGCCAGCCCGATGAGCTGGGTTGAGTGCGGCGGCGATGAAGTGAGCACCGCGTCAAACCTTTCCCCCTGGGCCAGCAGCTTCTCTGCCGCGGCCAGCGCGTAGGCGTTCCAGCCCCGGCGCGGGTCGGGGATGAAGAGGTTGCCCCGCACGAAGCGCATGGCCTGCTGGGTCAGGCTGGGCCGGCCTTCGTTGGCAAAGCCGCCGTGCGGTACGGCGCGGCCGGTCAGCTTCTGGTACGAGCCAAAAGGCTCCAGCGTAGCCGTGCGGATGACTCGTACCCCCGGCGGTACCTCGTGCAGCAGGCTTTCGTCGCGCACCGGGTAAGTAGCCTGGTCGGCGTCCACCGTAATGACGGTGGGCTCCACGCCCAGGCCGGGCAGGTATTTCACCCACTTCAAACAGCGCTGCACGCCCGGCCCACCCGAGGGCGGCCAGTAGTAAGTAATAACGAGCAGGCGGAGCGGGGCAGAGTGAGACACGGGAAACGGTAGCTATAGGATGAGCAAAGCTACGCCAAGCCCTTGGCAGCGGCGGTTGTATCTTTGAAGGCTAGGATACCGCCACCCTGGTGCCCCACAGACCTAGCCCGTCCGCATAGTCAGCCTGCCGCAGGCAGGCGTATCCCCGAAATCCGTTAAATCCGTTAAATCTGCGGTCCATGTTCGACAATCTCTCCTCCAAGCTCGATAAGGCCATTAAGACCCTCAAAGGGCAAGGCTCTATCTCCGAAATCAACGTTGCCAGCACCATCAAGGAAATCCGCCGGGCGCTGGTCGATGCCGACGTTAACTACAAGGTCGCCAAAGAGGTAACCGATAAGATCAAGGACGAGGCCATGGGCCGCGACGTGCTCACGACCGTGTCGCCGGGCCAGCTCATGGTGAAAATCGTCTACGATGAGCTCACCCGGCTCATGGGCGGCGAAAAGCAGGACATCGTTATCAAGGGCGACCCGGCTGTGGTGCTGCTCTCGGGCCTGCAAGGCTCGGGTAAAACGACTTTCGCCGGCAAGCTGGCCAGCTTCATCAAGAAGCAGAACCGCAACGTGCTGCTCGTGGCCTGCGACGTGTACCGCCCCGCCGCTATCGACCAGCTCAAGGTGCTCGGCGAGCAGATTGGCGTGGAAGTATACTCGGAGCCGGAGAATAAGAACCCGGTTGAGATTTCGCAGAACGCCATCGCCTTCGCCAAAAAGAATAATAAGAAGGTCGTCATCATCGACACCGCCGGCCGCCTGGCCGTGGACGAGCAGATGATGCGCGAAATCGAGGCGGTTAAGAAAGCCATCAACCCCAGCGAAACGCTGTTCGTGGTGGACTCAATGACCGGCCAGGACGCTGTCAATACCGCCAAGACCTTCAACGATCGCCTCAACTTCGATGGGGTGGTGCTCACCAAGCTCGACGGCGACAGCCGCGGCGGGGCGGCCCTCTCCATCCGGGCGGTGGTAGAGAAGCCCATCAAGTTTATCTCGACGGGCGAGAAAATGGAGGCGCTCGACCTCTTCTACCCCGACC
>CAJYVK010000280.1 GCA_913778455.1 uncultured Hymenobacter sp.
TGGTAATTGGGGCCAAGAACTCGTCGGCCAAGGCGGCCCTGTCGCTCGTGCGCTCGGGTGCCCGCGTTACGCTGGTCGTGCGCGGCCCCGAGGTGTCGGAAAGCGTAAAATATTGGATTCGCCCCGACCTACTCAACCGCATCAAGGAAGGCCGCATCACGGCGTACTTCAACACCCGGCTCGACACTATCACGCCCACCACGGTGGAGGTAACCACACCCGACGGCCCGCGCAGCCTGCAAGCCGACTACGTGTACGCCCTCACCGGCTACCGGCCCGACTACACGCTGCTGGTCGATATGCTACACCTACCCCTCGATACGACCGACCCCGCCCGGCCGCCGCTCTTCGACCCCGCCACCCACGAAACCGCCCGCCCGGGCGTGTTCGTAGCCGGCACCGTGTGCGGCGGGCTGGCCACCAGCCGGTGGTTTATTGAGAACGGCCGCCACCACGCCCAGCTTATTGCGCAGGCGTTGGCGAGCGTAGCTAAGCCAGCCTGGTAGTTTAACTACCCACAAAACAAAGAAAAAGGCCGTTTGCGCAGTGCAAACGGCCTTTTTAGTAGCGGGGACTGGACTCGAACCAGTGACCTTTGGGTTATGAGCCCAACGAGCTACCAACTGCTCCACCCCGCATTGTTTGGTAATACAAAAGTACGAAAAAATCCTGAAAACGCAAGCGCTTGGGTAGAAATAGGCTGAGTAGGGAGGTTTGCCGCTTGATTATCAGGCTTAAAAATTTAGTAATATTAGCTAGCCTACAACGGCGGCCAGCGGCTCAACGGGGTTTTATCACCAGCTTTGCTAGTTATTAGCTTGCTTGTACCATGTCTCCCAAACGCCCCGCCGCGCTGGCTTTCATTTTTATTACCATTCTCATCGACGTTATTGGGATAGGGGTTATTATTCCGGTGCTGCCCGCGCTCATCGAGCAGCTCACGGGCGAGGGCGTGAGCCGGGCGGCGCAGTACGGGGGCTGGCTTTCTTTTGCCTACGCGGGGGCGCAGTTCTTTTTTGCCCCGGTAGTGGGGGGACTATCCGACCGTTTTGGACGGCGGCCGGTGCTACTGGCTTCCCTGCTGGGGCTGGGGCTCGACTACCTGTTTCTGACGCTGGCCCCCACGCTGGGCTGGCTGTTTGTGGGGCGCGTGCTAGCCGGCATCACGGGGGCGAGCTTCACCACGGCCACGGCCTACATCGCCGACGTGAGCCCACCCGAAAAGCGGGCTCAGAACTTCGGGTTGGTGGGTGCGGCCTTTGGGGTGGGCTTTATTATCGGGCCGGTGCTGGGGGGGCAGGTGGCGCACTGGGGGCCGCGGGCACCGTTTGTGTTGGCGGCAGCCCTGAGCCTGCTCAATTTCACCTACGGCCTGCTGGTGGTACCCGAGTCGCTGCCCGTCGAGCGGCGGCGGCCCTTCGAGTGGCGGCGGGCCAACGCGCTGGCCTCGCTGCTGCGGCTGGGCAACTACCCGCAAATTATCGGGCTGGTAGTAGCGCTGGTGCTGCTGTTTCTGGCTGGCTCGGCTACGCAGTCGGTCTGGACGTTCTACACCATCTATAAGTTTCATTGGACTACGCAGCTGATCGGCTACTCGCTGGGCGTGGTGGGGGTGGGGGCGCTGGTGGTGCAGGGCGGCCTGGTGCGAGTGGCCATCCCGCGGCTAGGGGCGGCGCGGGCCATTGTACTGGGCATCGCGTGCTACCTCACGGGGCATCTGCTTTACGCCTTGGCAACGCAGGGCTGGATGATGTTTGCCATCACGGCCGTGTACGCGCTGGGCGGGCTATCAGGCCCGGCCTTGCAGGGTGCGATTTCGAGCCAGGTGCCCCCCACCGAGCAGGGCGAGCTGCAAGGCACGCTTACCTCGCTCATCAGCGCCACCGGCGTGGTGGGGCCGCTCCTTATGACTACTCTGTTTGCCTACTTCACGGGGCCACGGGCGCCGGTGCAGCTGCCGGGGGCACCCTTTTTACTGAGCTTTATATTGTCGGGGTTAGCCCTGCTGGTGGTGCTGGGGCCGCTGCGGCGCCTACCCGCCGCCACGGCGCCGCAAGTACCGGCACCTACCGGGCACTAGCTGCGTTTAAGAGCCAGTAGTTGGCTCATCCTTTCGGGGCCACTAGTTCCTATGCCTGACCAGTTGCCCACCGCCCCGCTCCTGGAGCTGACCTTGCGTCCCGACCTGGGCATCCTACTCGGTCGGTGGTATGCGCAGCCCGACCAAGCTGCGGAGTTGCTACCGTGCTACCAGGAGCTGGCCGATATGGCCGTGGCTACCAACTGCCGCTTCTGGCTGCAAGACCTGCGCCGCCGCGCCGCTACCGACCAGCAAACCAAGCGTTGGCTACTCGAAGAATACTACCCCAGCATCGCCCGGCTCCTGGGCCAGCGCTTATACGTGGCCTACCTGTTCAGCCCAGCCCTGCACCGCCAAATTGTGGAAGCCCCCGACTACGCCCCGCCCGAAGCCTACACCGGCCTATCCTACGCACTTGACTTCTTCGGCGAAGAAGGGGCGGCCGTGCAGTGGCTGCAAGCTCACCAGCCCGGCTTGCAGTAAGAGGTCAGTTAAGGGGCCACGCATTTTTTCAGCAATTATTTTATCCTAAAAACGGCGTTTACACTACGCCACGGGGGTTTTTGCCGAATCCTACACCGAACAGGCTATCAGATGATTGGCTTAATTACGAAGTTTTCGTATTATTACGAAAACTTCGTAATTAAGCCAATATGGAACGTCTCACCCAACCCGAAGAAGACGCCTTGCGGGCTCTCTGGCACACCGGTCCCGCCTTTGTGAAAGAAGTGCTAGAGCGGCTGCCCGCGCCCGCGCCGCCCTACACCACGCTGGCTTCTACGTTGCGCAATCTGGAGCGCAAGCAGTACGTGCAAGCCGAAAAGCTCGGCAACTCCTTCCGCTATTCGGCCCTGGTGAGTGCCGAGGACTACCAGCGCCGCTCGCTGGGGCAGCTCGTACGCGAGCATTTCCGCGATTCTTACAAGGAGCTCGTGTCCTTCTTTGCCCGGGAGGAAAAGGTAAGCGCCGCCGATTTACAAGAGATTATCCGGCTCATCGAACAGCAAAAGCCCGAGTAGTCATGGCCGTCGCTGTCCTTGCTTATCTGCTGAAAGCAAACGTAGCCCTGGCCCTTTTTGCGGCGGCCTACTACGGGCTGCTGCGCCGGCTCACGTTTTTTAGCCTGAACCGAACTTACCTGATCGGCGCGTTGCTTTTTGCTGCCGTTTACCCCGCGGTCCCCGTACCGACGCTGCTATCCGCAGCACCCGCGGCGATCCAACTCCCGGCATTGACTGCGCTACCCGCGGGACCAACGGCGACGGGCGCTGCCCCGGCACCGGAGTTCGACTGGCCTGCCACCGGGCTGGCAGTGTACGGGCTGGGCACGGCCGCGCTGCTGCTACGCCTGCTAGGGCAGGTGCTGAGCCTCTGGCTGCTGCGACGCCGCAGCCGGCCGGCAGCGGTTCTGGGCCAGCCGGTACGCGTGCTGCCCGGGGCCGGCGGACCCTTTTCCTTTGGCCGCACCATCTACCTGAGCGAAGCTTCGCTGGCTAGCACGGCGGACCTGCCCGCCGTGCTGCACCACGAGCAAGCCCACGTGCGCCAGCACCATACCCTCGATGCGTTGCTGGCGCAGCTTACCACTACGCTGGCCTGGCCCAACCCGGCAGCCTGGCTGCTGCGCCGCGCCCTGCTCGACAACCTCGAATACCTGGCCGACCGCGCCGCCCTGCGCACCGGCCTTGACCGCCGTGCCTACCAATACAGCCTGCTATGCCAGCAGGTGGGTGGCGTACCGGCTCCCGCCCTGGCCTTCCACCTTGCTTCCTTCACCCTTAAAAACCGCATTGCCATGCTCAATCAGCCTGTTTCTACCCTCCGCCACTTGGGCCGCTATGCGCTGGCCGCGTCGCTCGTTGGAGCATTGGCAGTAAGTTATGCTGGCACCTGGGCCGCCACGCCGCCCGCTTCGGGTGGCCGAAGCTTGCCCGCCGCTAGCCTTGTGTACCTTGATGGCAAACCCGCAACCAGGCAGATGATTTCGGCTTTAGAATCACAGGAGACCACTCATATAGAAGCTTTACTGGGTATTCAGGCGCGCATTTTTGCCCCCGGCATGAACAGGGTAGAGGCGTTTTTTACAAAAACCGGTGAGCAAACCCGGGCGGCCCGGGAGCTGGCCGCCCGCATAGATAAAATTGATGCCTCGGTGCCGCTCATTGAGGTCGCCGCGCTACCGGCGGCGGCCCGCGACTACGCAGCCCGGCACTACCCCGACTACAAGATCGGGCTGGCTTACCGGATAGATCCCGCCGCTCGGCAAGCGGCTGTATACCAAGTTATCTTGGCAAAGAATAAGCGCCCCGGCGACTTCCTGCTGTTTGATAAAGCGGGCAATTTTACACAGGTCATTCCTGGGCCGTAATCTAAACTCAAGCTTTACTATGCAGCACAGCTGCTTTCTGCTCTCCGTCGCGGCGCTGCTGGCGGGCCTGCTGGCCGCTACCACCGGCCACGCCCAGGGCCGCCTCAACCTCGGGCTGGAGCCAGGGGCCAATCACCGCCAGCCGCTGGCTCTGTGGCAAGGGACCGCTACCCGGCAGCTGGCTTTCGATACGGTAGTGTTTCGGCAGGGGCGGGGCAGCCTGCGCCTTACCCTGCCCGCCCACGAGGAGGGCGGCGGGCGAGCCTACCTGGCTACCGAGCTGGTACCGCTCGACTCGGTGCGGGGCCGGCTCGTGACGGTGAGCGCCTGGGTACGCACCCGGGGCTGGCACGGACGCGCCGGGCTGACCGTCTCGACCAATACGCTCACCATAGCGGGTCTTGGCCCGGCCAGCGTCCGCCAGCTCGACTCGCTGCCCGCTACCCTCGACTGGCGCCGCCTCGAAGTGCGGATACCAGTAAAAGCCACTGCCTTTGCCTTTGGCCTGACGCTGCAAGCTGCCGGTAGCGGCCAAATCTGGTTCGATAATATCGAGCTGCGGGTGGGTGGCCGGCTGCTGCCCGAAGGCCCCGTGCCAGCCACCGAGGCCCTGCTGCTGCCCGCCGCTAAGGCCCTGGTACCCAACTGGGATTTTGAACGCCCCTTGCCCGCGCTGGCCCGCCCCGACCCAGCCAGCGCCACCGTGGCCCTCGACAGCGCTGGCCCGCAGCACGGCCGCCGCTACCTGCGCGTGGTGCGCACCGCGCCCCCCGGCCAGCCGGCTGCTACGGCCTACCTCGGCACTCTCAAGTTAGAGCGCCAGGAGGGGGGCAAGACATTGCGCATCGCCGGCTACTGGCGCCAGCCGGCTACCCCGGGCCGCCCGCCGGGGCTAGCCCCAAGCTTCGTGACCCGGCTGCTCACTACCCAGCAGCGGGTGGGCGGCACGTGGCGGCCCGATACGCTGGGGCCCGCGCCCGCCCTGCCCGCCCCCGGCCCGCAGTGGACGGCCTTTGCGTTTGAAGTGCCGATTCAGCCCCAGCTCTACGGTAATGAGCCCTCGCAGCTGGCGGCCCTTACGCTGAGCTTGCGGCTGCCTGGGGCGGGTAGCGTAGAGGTTGACAACCTGACGTTTGCCCTCAACGGCCGGCCTTACGTACCCACCGGCCCGCCCGTATCCCCGCCCCCCACCGCCGCCGAAATTGCCTGGCTGCGCACGGCGGCCCGGCCCCTGCGCCTGGCCGCGCCCACCACCGAGGCTACCGACCTGGCCGCGCTGGCCGCCCCCCTGGCCCCGGCCCGGCTGGTGGGGCTGGGTGAGGTCACGCACGGCTCGCACGAGATTTTTACGCTGCACGATAAGCTTACGCGCTACCTCATTGGCCAAAAAGGCTTTACTGGGCTGGCGCTCGATGCCAGCCCCGTGGCCTGCGCCGCCCTCACCACCTACCTACGCACCGGTCAGGGCGACCTCAATCGCCTGCTGACCGCCCTCGATGGCTGGCACACCGCCGAGCTGCGCGACCTGCTCGTGTGGCTACGTAGCTACCAAACGGCCCACCCGGCTACGCCCGTGCTGCTGGCGGGCCTCGACATCCGCCAGCCCGCGCAGGTCGTGACGGCGCTGGGCCAGCTGCTGGAGCCCACCGATGACTTCGCCCAAAGCCGCCTGCGACAAGCAACTCACTTACTGGCAACCTACCCGCACCCCGCCACTACTACCCCCGACTTAGACCGCCCCGACCAACCCCAGGACTCGCTGCTGGCCCCACTACACCGCCTGCTGGCCGAGTTGGCCACTGGCCTCGACACCCGCGCCAAGCTGGGTCGCCCCACGAGCTTGGCCGGGCTGGCCCGCCAGCGCTACTACCTGCGCCTAATCGCGCAGGGTGCTACCTGGCAGCGGCTGGCCGGCGCGGTAGCCGAAAACTACCGGCAAGCCTGCCTGGCCGACAACGCCTGCTACCTCAGCCAGCCCGAAAGCTCGACCACCGCGCCTACCAAGCTGCTGCTGTGGGCTAATAATAGCACCGTAGCCAAAGCGCTGACGCCGGAAGAGCGCCCGATGGGCGAGTGGCTACGCGCCACTTTTGGCCCGGCCTACGTGGCGTTGGGCGTGGCGCTGGGGCAAGGGCAGTTTGCGGCGCTGAAGCCGACTGGCCAGTGGGCTTCAGCGCCGCTGACTACCGCCCCCACGGGCACCTACGAGGCTTGGCTGCGCACTGCGCCGGGGCCAGCGAGCTGGCTGGCCCCGGGCCGGCAAGAGCTGGGCGACGATAATACCTGGCTCTTTCAGCCGCAGCTGTTGCGCGAGGTGGGCTACCGTGTCGTCCGCAACGAGTTTATGCTCCACTATCTGCGCAGCGAATTCGACGTGCTGGTGTTTTTGCGCGATTCGACGCCCGCCCGCCTTCTGCCCTGAGCGTTGCGCGTTGTTACGACCACACAAGTAGGCTGCTTGCGGCGTGTAGCACCTTAATCTTCTGCCTTCTAGAACCCCGCTGCCTTAGCTCAACGGCCCGGTTTTTGGGTATATTGGCGGCATCCCACTCGCTGCCACTATGAATGCAACTTCTACTCCCGAGTTATTACGCCTGACTTACGAGCCCGCCCGGGAGCTGCTGATTGGTCGCTGGGGGCACCAACCCAGCCAGCCGGAGCTGGGCCCCGCCTACGAGCGCCTGCGTGCCGTGGCCCTGAAGTGTCGCGCCCGGCGCTGGCTCCAGGATATCCGCCTGCGCACCTTACCCGACCCCTACACCACGCAGTGGCTGTTCGACGAGTTTTACCCCTATATCTCGAAGCAGCTGGGTGGGCAGCTGCGGGTGGCCTACTTGGTGGCGCCCCGGCTCCGCGGCCTTATCGAGGCGGGGCCGGAGTTTCATCCGCTGGCCTGGTACACGGGCAAGCCGTTCGTGGTGCATTTTTTTGGCGATGAGGCGGCGGCTATGGCCTGGCTGTTGGAAGAGTGAGCGGCCGGCGAACCAGACGCCCGCCCGGCGGCGTTGGCCGGACGGGTGTAACTTGTTGCGGCGCGGGCCGCGATGAGCCCCGCCTTTTTCCTAGCCTATGACGATGGTAGCGGACCGGCCGGCTTCGGCCGCCGGGGTTTCTTCGACTGATTTTCCGGCCCTGGCCCAGGTGCGGGCCGAGCTGGAAGCCTACAAGCGAAAGTTTTACTTGAGCCTGCTGGTGCGCGGTGGCCTGGTGGTGGCAGCCCTGCTGCTGAGCTTGTTCGTGGTGGTCAACACCCTGGAGTATTTCCTGTACCTGCCCACAACGGTGCGGGCGGGGTTGCTCTTCGGCTTTCTGGTGCTGGCTGTGTACGCGGTGGGCCGCTGGCTGTGGCAGCCGCTGGCCGCCCTGGCCAACCTGCGCCGCCTGCTCAGCGACGAGCAGGCCGCCCGGCAGGTCGGCGAGCTGTTTCCGCAGGTGCAGGACCGCCTGCTCAACGCATTACAGCTGCAAGGCCAGGCGCGGGGCAACGAGCTGCTGCTCGCCAGCCTGGAGCAGCGCGCTGCCCAGCTGCAAGGCGTGTCTTTCGCCCAGGGCATCGACATCCGGCAACAGAGCCGCCCGCTCTGGAAATACGTGCTGCCCCCCCTGGCCGTCCTGCTGCTGGCGCTGGCTTTTTTCCCGAGCTTCATCACGCAGAGCACCAGCCGCATCTGGCACTACCAGCGCCATTATTCGCGGCCCGCGCCGTTCGATTTTATCGTTAAGAACAAGGAGCTGAAGGTTTTCAAGGGGGAGAATTTTACCCTGAGCGTGACCGTGGCGGGCAAGGCCCTGCCGGCCAGCCTCAGCCTGCTGGCGACCGACGGCACCGAGCGCCCGCTAACCCCGGTGCCCGGCCACCCGGGCGAGTTTCGCTACACCTTCGAGCAGCCGGCGAGCGACGTTACCTTCCAGCTCAGCGGCGCGGGCTTCGTGTCGGATGAGTACCAGCTGACGGTCGTGGAGCGGCCCGACCTGCGCGACTTTACAGTGCGCGTAACCTACCCCGCCTACACCGGCCGCCCGGCCGAAACGCTGCGCAACGGCGGCAACCTGACGGTACCCGAGGGCAGCCAGCTGCGCTGGGAATTCAGCACCGCCGCTACCGAGGCGCTGGCTTTGCGCTTCGACAATCCGACCGAAATGGTGCAGGCCAGCCAGCAGGGCGAGAGCTTCGTGGCCGAGCGCCGGGCCCTGCGCTCGCAGCCTTATTTAGTACAGCTGCGCAACGCGGCCAGCGCCAACGCCAACCCCATTGCCTACCAGCTCACGGTGGTGCCCGATGCGCCGCCCGGCCTCACGGTGGAGGCTTTTTCGGACACGACTTCGCTGCGCTACCTGGCCCTCGGCGGTACTGCCACTGACGACTACGGCCTCACCGCGCTGCGCCTGCACTACCGCCTGCGCCGCGCCGGCACCGGCCCCAACGCGGGCGGCGGCTATGCCAGCCGGGCGCTGGGCCTGCCCGGTGGCGCGGGCGGCACCTACGCCTACACCTGGAACCTGGCCCCGCTGGCCATGCAGCCCGGCGACCGCCTCGAATACTTCGTGGAGGCCGTGGACAACGACGGCATCCACGGCCCCAAGAGCACGCGCTCGCGGCCGCTGGAGTTTCGCCTGCCTAGCCGGCGCGAGCTCGACAAGCAGCTGGCCTCGCAGGCCAACGCCGTAGCTAGCCAGCTCAGCTCGGCCGCCAAGCAGAGCAAGCAGCTGGAGCGCGAGCTAGCCCAGAGCCAAGACAAGCTCAAAACCAAGCGCGACCTCAGCCGGCAGGACCGCAAACAGCTGGAAGACATGCTGGAGCAAAAGCAGCAGCTCGACCAGCAGGTGCAGCAGATGCAACAGCAATTTGAGCAATTGCAAAAGCAACAGGATCAGCTCAGCCCCAAAAGCGAGGAGCTGGCCCAGAAAGCCGAGGAGCTGAAAAAGCTCATGAACGACCTGCTCGACCCCGAAACCAAGAAGCTCTACGAGAAGCTGCAAAAGCTGCTCGACCAGCAAAAGCAGCCCGATGCCGAGATGCAAAAGCTGCTGGCCCAGCTCGAAAACAAGGAGAACACCCTGCAAAAGGAGTTAGACCGCGCCCTCGAAATGTTCAAGCAAATGCAGTTTGAGCAAAAGGCCGAGCAAACCGCCGACCGCCTGGAGCAGCTAGCCAAGGAAGAAGAAAAGCTGGCCGAGAAAACGGCCGCCAACGACAAAAATAACCCCGACAACAAGCAGAGTACCGACCAGCAAAAGGCCGAAAATCAGAAGCTTCAGCAGGAGCAGGCCCAGAAGCGCGAGGAGTTCGAACAGCTCAAGAAAGACCTTGCCGACCTCAAGCAGCAAGACAAGGAGCTGGGCGACCAAAACGAGCTGGACGAGCAAAAGCCCGACCAGCAGCAGACCGACCAGGACATGCAGGATAGTGAGCAGGAGCTGAGCAAAAATCAGAATCAGAAAGCCAGCCAGAGCCAGAAAGCCGCCGCCCAGCGCATGAAGAAAATGGCCCAGAAGATGAAGGACCAGATGAGCGACGACGAGCAGCAGAAGGCCCAGCAGAACATCGATGACCTGCGCGACATCCTCGACAACCTCGTTACGCTCAGCTTCGACCAGGAAAAGCTGATGAAGGACTTCCGCACCGTGGACCAGACCGACCCGCGCTTCGTGCAGCTCGGCCAGACCCAGCGCAAGCTGCGCGACGACGCCCAGATTATTCAAGATTCGCTGTATGCGCTGGCCAAGCGCGAGCCCAAAATTCAGAGCTTCGTGACCCGAGAGGTGGGTGAGATGAACGGCCGCATGGACGAGAGCCTGGGCCACATCCGGCAGCGCGACGTGGGCCGCGCCACCACCACCCAGCAGCAGGCCATGACCAGCATCAACAACCTGGCCCTCATGCTTTCCGACGCCCTCAACCAGATGCAGCAGGCCATGCAGCAGATGAAAGGCCAGGGGCCAGCCCAGCCCGGCAGCGGCAAAGGCAAGAAAAAAGGCAAGGGGAGCTCGCCCGGCCCCGGCAGCCTCGGCAAGATGCAGCAGCAGCTCAACGACCAGATTCAGCAGCTCCAGCAGAGCGGCAAGACCGGCCGCGCCCTCTCGCAGGAGCTGGCCCGCCTGGCTGGCCAGCAGCAGATGCTGCGCCAAGCCATGCAGCAGATGGGCAACCTCCAACCCGGCGGTAAGCCCGGCGGCAAGGATGGGAAAGACGGAAAAGACGGCAAGCCCAACCAGGAAAAAGACGGTCAGGGCGGGGGCGGCAGCGCCGCCGAAATGAAAAAGATGATGGAGCAAACCGAGACCGACCTCGTCAACAAGCGCCTCACCGAAGAAACCATCCGGCGACAGCGCCAAATCCTGACGCGCCTGCTCGAAGCCGAAAAATCGGCCCGCGAGCGCGACCAGGATACCAAGCGCGAGGCCCAGGCCGCGCAAAACCATCCGCCCGTATTTCCGCCCGCCTTCCAGAAGTACAAAGCCGCTGCCCCCGACCAGCAAACGGAAATGTTGCGCCGCGCCCAGCCCACGTTAACTCCTTATTATCAAGAGAAAGTAAGCGGCTACTTTCGAGATAATCGCTGATATATTTGTAACCCGTACCGCCTGACTGCGTAGAGGCGGGTTGCTACTTCTAAACGACAGGCAGTGCGGTGCCAAGTGGCCGAAAACCACTGTGCTACGGCATTGCCTGTTTTTTCGCCCATAGTTTTCTATTTTTGCCGTTCTGTTTGCCGCGCCGCTCTTCCTATACCTTCGCAACCCCTTATGAAGCAGGTTAAAATTCAGATTCCGTCGCTCGTGGAAAATATCCGCGTCGTGGAGAGCTTCATTGATAATTCCAAGGACACGTTCCAGATTGAGGACGACATCTACGGCAACATCATGGTGGCCGTCACGGAAGCCGTCAACAACGCTATCCGTCACGGCAACAAGTTCGATAAGGACAAAAACGTCTACCTCTCGCTCTACGTCAACCCCAACCAGTTGAAATTTGAGATTGAGGACGAGGGCACGGGTTTCGACTACAATAACCTCGACGACCCCACGGCCCCCGAAAACCTCGAAAACCCCGGTGGCCGCGGCATTTTCCTCATCCGCCACTTGGCCGATGAAGTCGAATTCAGCAAGGACGGCCGTCGCCTGGAGCTGACGTTTGCCCTGCACCCCGACACCAGCGCTACGTCTACCTCTGAGCACGCCGCGGCATGAGTTTAGCCCCCGCCGCCGGCGTGCGCTACTTTGAGGCGCCCGGCATCGAGTTTGTGGTGGAGGATGTTCCTGAATTCGGCTTGCACGATGCCGAAGACCTCGTAGCCTGGATTGAGCGCATCGCGGCGGTGCACGAGTACCGCATCGCGCAGCTTACGTTCATCTTTTGCTCCGACGACTACCTGCACAAGCTCAACGTGGAGTACCTCAACCACGACACGCTCACCGACATTATCACCTTCGATAATGCCGACGACGCCGAGGTGCTGGAAGGTGATATCTTCATCAGCGTGGAGCGGGTGGCCGACAATGCCAAAGATTTGAATATCAGCTTCCGCGACGAGTTACATCGCGTCATGATTCATGGCGTGCTGCACTTGCTGGGCTACCACGACAAGGATCTGCTGAGCCAAACTGCCATGCGCCGTAAGGAGGATTACTGCCTCTCGCTGCGCACCTTTTAGGGCCGGGCGCGTTTTGCTGGCATGAGTGTCGCGCTTTCCCGCCTGCCGGGCGATTTTCTGGATTACTACCTCGCCCAGGGCTACTACCGCATGGGGCAAAACCTGTTCACCTGTCAGTTTTTGCCCCTTGAATCTGGTTTATATACCACGCACTGGCTGCGCCTGGCAGTGGCCCGCGCCGAGTACGGCCCCAAGCAGCGCCGGCTGTTTCGGCTCAATGAGCGGTTTACCGTAGCCGTGCGGCCCTTCCGGCTCACGGCGGAGTACGAGGCGCTGTACGAGCGGTATTATCAGGCTATTGACTTCGACGCCAACCCCTCGCTCGGCGACCTGCTGCTGGAAGGCAGCCCGCACAATATTTTCGATACCTACGTGCTGGAAGTACGCGACGGCGAGCGACTGATCGCGGCTGGTGTCTTCGACCACGGTACTGATACGATTGCGGGTATCGTCAATTTTTACGACCCTGATTACCGTAAGCACAGCCCGGGCAAGTACCTGATGCTGCTCAAGCTAGAGCACGCCCGCCGCCACGGGCTGGGCTATTACTATCCCGGCTACCTGGTGCACAACTACCCCAAATTTGATTACAAGCTGTGGGCTTGCCCAGCCGCCACGGAAGTTTTCAACGCCCGTACCCACCAGTGGCGACCTTTCAGCTGGGAAGAAGTAAACCGGGAGGCGGCCCGCCTGCTGGCCGACCGGGCGGCCCGCGACCTGGCCGAGGAGGCCGAATAGCTAGGTACAGCGGCGGGCCAGACGTTATTTTACGGCGTTCTTCCCCCTTCGCCCGCCATGCTCCGCCTCGTTCGTACCACTTCCGAAGATTCTGACTTTTCCAGCTTAGTGCGGCTGCTCGACCAAGAACTGGCCGCAATAGATGGCGCTGAGGCTAGCTTTTACGCGCAATACAATAAGGTTAACCTCATTCGACACGTGGTAGTGGCTTACCAGGCCGACGAGCCAGTGGGCTGCGGAGCTTTTAAGGAGTTCGCGACCGATACGGTGGAAATCAAGCGCATGTTTGTGTCGCCCACCCACCGTCAGCGGGGCGTAGCGCGGACCGTATTAGCAGAATTGGAGCAGTGGGCCAGCGAGCTTGGCTATCCTAACGCGGTACTCGAAACCGGTCGGCGCCAGCCCGAAGCCATTGCACTCTACGAGCGTAGCGGCTACGCCCGCACGCCCAACTACGGGCAGTACGTGGGCGTGGCCAACAGCGTGTGCTTCCGCAAGGACTTGCCGGGGGCTTAATCGCGCCCTAGCTGGTAGTTGGCTGAGCTTGAAGTAATTTTGCGGGCTATTATGACTATTGGCGGTGGGGCCGCCGAACTAATTAGGGCCAGCTAAAGCTTACGCTACTATGTTTCAGCAAGAAGAATACGACCTTATCGTAGTGGGCGCGGGCCACGCCGGCTGCGAAGCCGCCGCCGCCGCCGCCAACCTCGGCTCGAAAGTGCTGCTGGTGACGATGAACATGAACACCATCGCCCAGATGTCGTGCAACCCCGCCATGGGCGGCGTGGCCAAGGGCCAGATCGTGCGCGAAATCGACGCGCTGGGGGGGCAGTCAGGCCTCATCACCGACCGCACCATGATTCAGTTTCGGATGCTCAACCGCTCGAAAGGCCCCGCCATGTGGAGCCCGCGGGCGCAGAGCGACCGCATGCGCTTTGCCGAGGAGTGGCGCCTGACGCTGGAGCAGATTCCCAACGTGGACTTCTGGCAGGAAGCCGTTACCGGCCTGCTGATTGAAAACGACGCCTGCGTGGGCATTCGCACCGCGCTGGGCATCGAGTTTCGCAGCAAAACGGTGGTGCTCACCAACGGCACCTTCCTCAACGGGCTGATTCACATTGGTGAAAAGAACTTCGGCGGGGGCCGGGCGGCCGAGAAAAATAGCCGCGGCCTCACCGAGCAGCTCGTGGAGCTGGGCTTCGAGGCCGGCCGCATGAAAACCGGCACCCCGCCCCGCGTAGACGGCCGCTCGCTCGATTACTCCAAGATGGAAGTGCAGGACGGCGACGCCCAGCCCAGCCGCTTCTCCTACCTCGACACGCCCCGGCTCACCGGCCAGCGGCCGTGCTACATCACGTACACCAACGAGCGGGTACACGAGATTTTGAAGGAGGGCTTCGAGAAATCGCCCATGTTCCAGGGCCGCATCAAGGGCCTGGGGCCGCGCTACTGCCCCAGCGTGGAAGACAAAATCAATCGCTTCGCCGACAAGGACCGCCACCAGATTTTCGTGGAGCCCGAGGGCTGGAGCACCGTGGAGTGCTACATCAACGGCTTCAGCAGCTCGCTGCCCGAAGACGTGCAGTACCGCGCCCTTCGCGAAATCGCGGGCTTCGAAAAGGCCAAGATGTTCCGCCCCGGCTACGCTATCGAGTACGACTTCTTCCCGCCCACGCAGCTCACCAATACGCTCGAAACCAAGCCCGTGCGCAACCTCTGGCTGGCCGGTCAAATCAACGGCACCACCGGCTACGAGGAAGCCGCCTGCCAGGGCCTGATGGCGGGCATCAACGCTCACCAGCGCGCCGCTGGCAAGGAGCCCTTCACGCTGCGGCGCGACGAGGCCTACATCGGCGTGCTCATCGACGACCTGATCAACAAGGGGACCGAGGAGCCGTACCGCATGTTCACGAGCCGCGCCGAGCACCGCATCCTGCTGCGCCAGGACAATGCCGACCTGCGCCTCACGCCGCTGGGCCACGCCCTGGGCCTAGCCAGCGACGAGCGCCTGGCCCGCGTGCGTCAGAAGGAGGCCGACACCGCCGCCGTGCTGACCGTGCTGGAGAAATTTGCCATCGAGCCCGCCACCATCAACGGCTTTCTGGCCGAGAAAGGCTCGGCCGAGATTCACGAGAAAACCCGCGCCCTCAACTTGCTGCGCCGGCCTAATATCGAATTGCCCGAGCTGGCGGCCTTCCTGCCCGAGCTGGCCGACAAGCTGGCCGCCTTCGGTGAAGAGGCCCAGGAACAGGCCATTATCCAAACCAAGTACGAAACCTACTTGCAGAAAGAGCAGCAGCAGGCCCAGCGCATGCGCGAGCTGGAAGACTTCCAGATTCGGGGCCGCCTGAACTACGGCGCCATGCCCGCCCTCAGCCACGAGGCCCGCGAGAAGCTGCTCAAGATTCAGCCCGAAACCCTGGGCCAGGCCAGCCGCATCAGCGGCGTGAGCCCGGCCGACGTGTCGGTGCTGATGGTGTACCTGGGCCGTTAATTCTGAACCAGCGGGCCAATGGCTTTTGCTCGGGGTCGGGTAATGGTAGCTGGCACTACCCTGCGAAGCTGTTCGGGCAGCTCTACCCAACAAATTCGTCCGTCATGCTGAGCCTGCAAAGCATCTTATCACGTTGGAGCGCCTCGTTATGGCAAACTCGTTCTAACCTGGCAAGATGCTTCGCAGGCTCAGCATGACGGACGCGTTAATTAATTCAATCTCTTCGTTAGGAAGCTCGGACAATGCTAATGCCTTCAGTCGGCCGGGCTCTAGCGAATGTATTAGCTTCCGCCCCGAACTTTGGCAGACCTTTATAAAGAATGCCTCATTAACGCTGTGCCTACCGAACTACTAGCCAGTTGCCCCGTGTGCGGCAGCCCCGACCTGCATGACAAGCTGCAAGTGCAGGATAAATCGGTAAGCCAGGAGATGTTTACCATTCAGCAGTGCGCGGCCTGCGGCTTTCAGTTTACCAACCCCCGCCCCGACGCGGCCAGCATTGGCAAGTATTACGAGTCAGAAGCTTACGTATCGCACAACAGCGGGGCGCAGGGGCTGATAAACCAGGTGTATAAGGTAGCCCGCTACTTCACGGTGCGCCGCAAAGTGGCCCTCATCACCCGGCTTAACGGCGGGCGCAAGGGTCGCCTGCTCGACTACGGCTGCGGCACCGGGCATTTTCTGGCCGGGGCCCGGCAGGCCGGCTGGCAGGTAACGGGGCTGGAGCCCAGCCCCCGCGCCCGGCAGGAGGCCACGGCCCGGGTAGGCCAGCCCATCCAGGAGCCGGCGGCACTAGCGGCGCTGCCCGCCGGTAGCTTCGACATCATCACTTTGTGGCACGTGTTGGAGCACGTGCATACCCTGCGCGACACCGTGGCGCAGCTCGTGGAGAAGCTGGCCCCCGGTGGCCGGCTGCTGATAGCCGTGCCCAATCCCGACAGCCTCGACGCCCAGCACTACCGCCAGCACTGGGCGGCCTACGACGTGCCGCGCCACCTCTACCATTTCGTGCCCGCTACCATGCGCCGGCTGCTGGCCAGCCACGGCCTGCGCATCGCTAGCACGTTGCCGCTGCCCCTCGATGCCTACTACGTGAGCATGCTTTCGGAAAAGCTGCGGGCCCCGGAGCCAGCCGGCGGGCCGCTGGCCGTCCTGCTGGCCGGCTACCGGTCCAATCGCTACGCTGCCCGGCACGGGGGGCAATATTCCAGCCTGCTCTACGTAGCCGAGCGGAGCGGTGAGCAGTGAAATAGTGAGTTGGTGAGTGGTGAATTAGCGAGTAAAACTTCTTACTCCCCACTCGCCAACTCACCATTTCACTACTCACGAGCTCACCATTTCACCGTCTCACCGTTTTCTGATGCCTTTTTGTGCTGCTTTTCATCGTGTAAAGAATGGTTCGGCCCAGCGGGGTACGCGGGTGGCGCTGGCCCTGGCGAGCTTGCTGGCGCTGGGCAGCTGCGCGGCCATCAGCTCGCCGCAGGGCGGGCCGCGCGACAAAACGCCGCCCCGCCTCGTGGCGACCTCGCCCGACAGCGCGGCCCGCAACGTGAAGCAGCAGTTTATCCGCCTCACGTTTTCGGAGCCGATTCAGGTCAAGGATTTAAGTAAGAACCTGCTCATTACCCCGCAGCTGCCTCCCGATAACTCGTACTCGCTGCTGGCCGACCGCGACTACGTAACGTTGCGCTTCAAGAAGCCGCTGGAGGCAAACACTACGTACTCGTTCAACTTTCGCAATGCCATTGTCGATGCCAACGAGAGCCTGCCCGCCAAGTACCAGGCCTTGAGCTTTAGCACGGGGGCCAGCCTCGACTCGGGCGTGGTGCGCGGCAGTGTGGTCGACCTGCTCACAACCAAGCCGGCGGCCGACGTGGTCGTGGGTCTGTTTCGCACCACCGATACCGTGGGCGTGCGGCGGGGCCAGCCTTATTACCTCGCCCGCACCGACAGCAAGGGGCAGTTTAAGTTGAATTTTATTCGCACGGCGGCTTACAATGCCTACGCCTGGGCCGATAAGAACAATAACAGTCGCTTCGACGACGGTGAGAAAATCGGTTACCTGCCCGGGCCGCTGGCCGTCAGCGATACCACCGGGCCGCGCACCTGGCAGCTCGTGCGGCCCGACCGCCTGCCCCCGCGTCGCACCAACCTCGAAACCACCCCCACGCAGGTGCGCCTCACCTTCAACGAGGGCCTGCAAACTGCCCAGCTCACGCCAGTGGCCCCGGCCGATGCCGCTACTCGCACCGCCGTGCAGGACGCCGCCGAGCTATCGGCCCAGGGCAACGTACTGCAACTCTACAAAACTGCCAGCCTGACCGACGGCCGCTACTTGCTCGCCGTCGGCGACAGCGTGGGTAATGTGCGCCGCGATACGCTTACCATCCGCTTCCCGGTACCCACCGCCGCTAGCAAAAAGCCAGTGACAACGGAGGGCACTACCGTAGTTGGCAACCCGCGGTCGGTGTACCGCCAGGGCCAGGTGAAATTTCGCTTCCCGGTGCCGGTGCAGTTAGTGACGGGCAAAAGCCCCGGCACGCTCACCGAAGACTCACTCAAAACGCACGCGTTGCGCGTGCCCGCCGAGGCCAGCCTCAACCCCATGCGCACCGAGCTTACGGTGAGCCTCGACACCAAGGCAACGAAGAACGTGGAAATCCGCCTCGACAGCACGGCCATCGTGGCTATCACGGGGCAGTCGCTGGGCTTGCGCCGCCCGCTTCGCCTGTCCGTAACCGACCAGGATCCCAGCGGTATTATCACCGGCCCCGTTCAAACGGCTTACAAGTCGTTCATCCTGCAATTGCTCGACGATAAGTACCAGGTGCTGGCTCAGCTGCGCTCGCCGCGCGGCACCTACCGCTTCGACCACCTGACGCCCGGTAAATACCGCCTGCGCGTACTTATCGACCAGGATGGGGACGGCCGCTGGCGGGGCGGCGACCCCAACCTGCAAGTGCCCGCCGAGCCGGTGTATCTCCTGCCGAAAGTAGTTGAGGTTCGCGCCGGCTGGGAAGCCGAGGAAAAGCTGACTTTCTAGCCCGCTGGCTTCTTCTTGCTAGCTTTGGCCCTTCCTGGGCCTGCCTTGTGCATAAACGGCCGTCAACCTTGGGTTGCGGCCGTTTCTTTTTTACCGATTGTGGATAACCGGACCGCGTTTCCAGTTACTGAGCGCGGTTTTGGGCACTTTTACACGCGTTATCCACATACTTATTCACTGATCGGGGCCAATCGTGGATTTCGTGTGGATAACTGTGGGGAAAGGTGGTGCGCACCAGTGGATAAGTTGGGTAAAACTTTTTTTGGTAGTCTGGCCCGGCTAGCAGCTAATCCGGCGTGTGGATAACTGTGGAAAACTTCGGGGGTCTACGAACACTATTCACACACCCGCCACCCTGTGAATAGTGGATAAGTGGATAAGTGCTGTGAATAGTGGATAACTCAGTTAACTTATTCAGCGACACCTGAATGATATGCACATTGCCTGTGGACAACCAGTGGATAAGCCCATAGTTGTCCACTGGTTATCCACGCTGTGGATAACCTGGCGCAGTTATCCACTTATCCACAGCCCTAATGGATGAAAACAAAAAGGATTTTTTAAAAAAATTTTTGAGTTGTCTTTTAAGCTTGTGGAAAACTTCGGCTGGCTAGGGTTCGGCTATCCGTTGCCCGGGGCTTGACGCGGGTCAACCCTGGCTGGCCGGCGGCCGTTGAGCCCAGGGTGTGTGGATAACTGCCGCGCCGCGCTGCTATGCCGTTCGATTATTCCCTAGATTTCCACACGGTCGATTTTCGCCAGCACCCCGAGCTGTACCGCGTAGGGAAGGGCGAGCAAGGCGTTTTGCTGGTGCAGCCCTACAAGGGCGAAATCCTGCCGCACTGGCGCTTCAAGGATGCCACGGCGGCCAAGGAGTCGTCGGAGGCCATTTGGGGCCTGCTGGAGGCTTATTTGCAGGCCGGAGACTTTGTGGGAGCTGACATGGCCCGAAAATTTCTGCAAATGGGCTACACCCGTGCCCGCCGCTACGCCAACCACCGCGGCGGCAAGAAATACGCCGGCCCCGTACCCGCCGATAAAAAAGGCCAGAGCGGTGCCCACGGCCGCGCCGAATTACCCCGCACCATCCAGCCCGATGTGGATAAAGTAGAAGCTGCCGCCATTTTCAAGCAGAAGTGGGACGCGGCCCGCGCGCTACCCGAGTACCAGCGCCAAAAAGCCGCCTTCGAAGCCCGATATGGAAAATAATGTAGGGTAAGCTTTAGCTTGCCCGGCGT
>CAJYVK010000281.1 GCA_913778455.1 uncultured Hymenobacter sp.
TGCATAGCAAGCTCTTCAAGAGTAGGAGGGAAAAATAGGGGAGCTCGCGCCCCACCAGGTCGTCGAGGTCGGTGGTGAGGTACTGGCCGGGCGTGCCCAGGCGCTCGGCATAGTAGGCCGTGGCCTGGCCCGCCGCCACGGCCGGGCGCACGTAGTCGAGCGCCCCCCGCACTTTGATGAGCACCACGGTTTCAAACTCGCACAGGTAGCCTTCCAGCGCCGCCGCGCTGGCCAGCAGCGGCACGACGGCCACCTTCTCGCGCAGCACCGCCAGCGGTACCTGGTGCGCGGCCGTCGCTAGCAAAAAGGAGGGGACGCCAGCAATAATTTCGACCGGCAGGCGATGCTCGTGCAGGTGCGCCAGCAAGTAAGCAAAGGTGCTGTAAAAGGTGCCGTCGCCCTCGCTCACGAAGGCCACCGTGCGGCCGGCTTCGTAGTCGGCCTTTATCTGGTAAAAGACTTGCTCATAGCCCAGGAGCGCCGCCGTGCGGTCGGTTCGCATGGGTAGAAATAGGCCGCGCAGCTTGGCGTCGGCCAGGCCCAAGGCCCGCAGAATCCCCAGCGAGTAGCTGCTCTGCTGCCCGTCGGCCTGCACCGAGCCGGGGTAGTAGACGAGGTCGGCCCGCTGCAAAGCCCGCAGGCCCTTGACGGTAATCAGCTCCGGGTCGCCGGGGCCGAGCGAGACGCCGTAGATTTTGCCCGTGGGGGCTGGAGTAGGAGCCATGCGCTAGATGCCGAGTAGTTTCTTGAGCTGCGGCAGCAGCCCTTTCTTCGCGCCGATTTTTTGTTCTTCCTCGAAGAGAATGCCCTTCACGTTGAGGTGGTGGCCGGTCTGCTCCTTGCCCACTTCATCTTCAAAGCCAATGATCTGGGTGCGGTACTTGCAGAGCTGGCAGTTCATGTTGGGGCTGCCAAACTCGACTTCGGCAATGCGCTCGTCTACGGCTTGCAGCAGCAGTTCGTCGCTGCCGAAGGAGGCGGTGCAGAGGTATTCCTTGGCTGAATTAACTTGGTGCGCCTCCACCTGGCCGTAGATGCGCTTGAGCAGCACGCCGGTAAACAGGAACACCGGCAGTACCACCACGCGCCGGTAGGGCAGGCTATCCACCAGCGGCAGCGTATCGGCGAGCAGCGGCTTGGTCACGCCCACGTACGCGGTGGTGGCAAAGCCGAAGCCCAATCCTTCCCACACGAGGCGCGTGAGCTTGGCGACTTCCGAGTTAGCGTCGGGGTCGTTGGTGCCGCGGCCCACCACCAGCAGGCAGCACTCCTCGCGGGGTACGGGCGGGTGGCCGGCCTCGGCCTGCTGCACCAGCTGGCGGGCCAGTTGCAGGAGCGGGGCCGAAATGCCCAGGTGCCGCCCAAGGGTGATGGTAAGGTCGGGGTACTGCCGTTGCAGCGAGTTCATCTCGAACGGAATATCGTTCTTGGCGTGCCCGCCGGCGAATAGGATGGCCGGAATGGCCGTAATCTGCCGCACGCCCTGCTGGTACATGCGCTCGACGGCGGCGGCGTAGATGGGGTGCGCAAATTCCAGGAAGCCGTAGTCGATAAGGCGGTCGGGGTAGCGGGGCACCAGGCCCGCTACCAGCTCCTGGAAGCCGGCGGTGCCTTCCTTGTCGCGGCTGCCGTGCCCGCAGATCAGAATACCTTGTTTGCTTGCCATGAATTACGTTAGCTTACAGAATGCAATTGCGCCGCTATCTCGTCGAGCGAGCAGGCGTACTTGCCGATGACGAATACCACGGGCATGGGCAGGGCGGCCTGGGCCAGCGTTTCCTCGATATCCGCCAGCGGGGCCGTGACGAGCCGCTGCCGCGGCCCCGATACCTGAGAAACGGCCGACACGTACACGGTTTCAGAGCCGGCTGCCGCTTGTAGCTTGGCCACCACTTGCGCCAAGTTGCTCAGGCCCATGTACATGACTAGGGTGGTGCCCGTGCGCAGCATGTTGGCCAGCGCGTCGAGCTGCTCAAAATCGTAGTTGGCCGTGTGGGCCGTGCACAGCAGCACCGCGTTGCTAAAATTGCGCTCGGTAATCGGAATGTGCACTAGGCTCGCCGCCGCCAGGCCCGCCGTGAGGCCCGGTACCACCTCGTAAGGTACTTGCTGCTCCGTGAGGTAGCGGATTTCCTCCGCCGCCCGCCCGAATACGAAGGGATCGCCGGATTTCAGCCGCACCACGCGCTTGCCCTGGCGGGCGTGGGCCACCATGGCCTCGTTGATGGCCTGCTGCCGCTGCCGGGGGTCTACCTGGTCGCCGTATTTTTTGCCCGCGTAGATAAGCTCGGCCCCGGGGGCGCACAGCGCCATCACCTCTGCCGAAACTAGGTTGTCGTACAGCACCACGTGGGCTTGCTCCAGGCAGCGCAGGGCCCGCACCGTCAGGAGGTCGGCGGCGCCCGGCCCGGCTCCCACGATGCTGACCAGGGGGGCCAAGGTTTCATTAGGTGGCGTCACGGGCGGGTTGCGCAAAGAGGGCTAGCGGATCGGGAAACAAGAAGCGGTAGTGCAACCGGGCTTTCAGCTTTTCGGAACTGACTACTTTAGCCGGCTGGGGTTGCTCGGGGCCTAGGTCGGGGAGCGTAAAATGGCGGGCCCGGGCCGCCGCGGCGTAGTAGCTGCGCCGGGTAGGATGCGCATCGGCGCAGGCGTTGAGTACCTCGCCCCACGCCCGCTGGCGCACTATTTCGTGCACAATGCGCACGCAGTCGTCCCGGTGAATCACGTTCATGGGCGTATCAAGGGCCCGGCTGCGCCGCTGAATGGCCGCGGCACTATCCGGTAGCCGGTCGTAGCCAATCAGCCCGCCAAAGCGCAGCACCGTGGTGCGGAAGGTGGTTTCCCGTTGCAGCATCTGTTCGAGCTGGCGCACGATAATTCCGCCGGGCTTGGTGGGGGCCGGCTCGCTCTCTTCGGTAGCCAGCGGCTCGTCATCGGCATACACCGACGTGGAGCTAACGTACAGCACCTGCCGCACCCCGCCGGCCCGCGCCCGCTCGATAAGGTGCGCGTACTGGGCCAACTGCTCGTCGGCGGATTTGCCCCGCTGCGGCGGCACGGTAATGAGTAGGGTAGGGGCGTCCCAGAAGGCGCTGGCTGGCGGGGCGGCCTCCGCCGTGAGCGCTAACTCAAAGGCCGCCAGCCCCAGCGCCCGAACCTCCGCCACGCCCGCGGCCGTGGTACGGGAAACGGCCACTTCGTAGCCCCGCGCTTGCAGGTAGCGGGCCAGGGGCAGGCCCAGCCACCCGCCACCCAGCACGCTGATGCGCTGGCTAGTCGATGCGGGCACGATGGGAAGCTCAATAGCCATAGCGAAGTACCAAATGGCTGAATTAACCCTGATAGAGTACGGCGTCGGCCAGCGGCTCACCGGCTAGTAAATGGCTGCTTACCAATGCCTCGGCCTTGTCGGCCGTAACGCCTTGGTACCAGGTGCCTTCCGGATGCACGAACACCACCGGGCCGTGCGGGCATTGGTCGGTGCACTGGGTGCGCACGGTGTGCAGGTGGGGCTTGGCTCCTGCCGCCACGATGGCGGCCCGCAACTGGGTGGTGGTATCCGCTGAGCCTTTTTTCAGGCAGGAGTCGCCGTTGCAAACAAAGGCAATGCGCTGAACGATAGAAAGGTCTTTCGCCATGAGGAGCCGCTACGTTGCCAGCCGGGAAGCTGACGCGCTCCCGGGCAAAAGCAATGAGCAACCGGCAGTACCGGCGCGGTACTGGCCTGGTGACCCACGGCTTTTCTCCCGAAAGCGAGGTGGAGGTAAGGCTGACTGGCAGGTCTTCTGGCTCGTTCAACACGTGAGGCCTTCCCATAGCGAGCGCTACAGTGGCATGTACTCACGTGCGGGGGCTGAACTTACAGCAGCGGGAACTGCTCCGGATTTCCACCGGATTCCCTTTTAAGTGCTTTCGCAAGCGAAGCACACCACTCAACGACGCAAAGGTAAGATTGCCCCGACGTTTCCGGCGCGTTGCCACTTTTGTCGTCGCCAGCCGCCCACGAGCACCTTAAATGCGGCAGTACGCGCCGGCCATGATGCCCGTTAAGTACGGTTCGGGTACAACCTGGTAATGCTTGAACAGGCCGACGGCAGCGTTATCATTCACCAGGGCGGCGAGATGGGCCAGGGGCTGCTGACGCAGGTGCGGCAGGTAGCCACTTACATTCTCAACATTCCCGTGTCGCTGATTCGGATAGAAGGTCCCAGCACCAGCGTCGTGCCCAACCCCGCCAGTACGGGGCCTCTACTGGCACCTCTTATAATGCGGAAGTGGTACGGCACACCTGCGAGCAATTGCGCTCCAGCTTACTGGACTTCGGCTATCAATTACTTAAGGATAAGGGGAATGAGTGGTGCCAACAGCAAGGCATCGACTTCTGGAACTACGGTGAAAAAGGGTGGCGTACTAAGGTGGAGGTCAACGGCAAAAAGCAGTTTATTCAGCGCCGACCTGGTGTACGATTTAGGCTGGAGCCTGAATCCGGCCCTGGACGTGGGCCAGGTAGAAGGGGCTTTCGTGCAGGGTATCGGGTACGTGCTGTCCGAAAAGCTGGTATTTGAGCCCGGCGGCTCCGGTGCCGAGCCCGCACCGGATGCCGGTCGTCTCAACAGCTTAAATACCTGGACGTACAAGCCACCAGCAACCACCAGCATCCCGCTCGAATTTAACGTGCGCCTGTTTCCGCGCGACCTGGCCAGCAGCGTGCCGGAAAATACCTCGGAAGTATTGTCGTCTAAAGAAGTAGGTGAGCCGCCCCTCGTGCTGGCCGCTATCGTATTCTTCGCCGTCAAAGCAGCCGTGCGGGCTACCCGGAAGCAGCGGGGCCTCAGCCCGTTATTTGCCCTCGAAGCGCCGGCCACCGTGCAGGAAATTCAGCGAGCCTGCGCAGTTGATCTTGCTCATGGATGAGCTGCTTACTACTTAATTGATTAATCGAACAGGGTGAATTCTCGACCCTGGGCCGCACCGGGCCAGGTCGCAGAACTCACCCTGTTCAGTTTAGTGGTGTTTAAGAGAGCGGTTGAAGCAGTCTAACTAAGCGAGACAGAAAGTTATTCTTTTTAAAAGGTCCGTCATGCTCTCCAGCTTCAACAGCACATTTGCGAGCTTATTTAATCAGTACGCTGAACGGTAACTCGTCAGGCGGCAGGCACTTCTCGTCATCGCAGGTCATGTATTCGAGCTTGCCGGCGACCGTGACGGGGCCCGGGCCGGTGAGCTTGACTTTCTGCTGAAAAATGACCGAGTTGGCGAAGTAGCTCACCTCCATGTCAAACGTTTTCTCGAAGCGGGTGATGGGCGTCGGCTCCTGGGTTTTGCCCACGAGGGTATAGGCTTTGGAGGGCGTGAAGGTGAAGGTCGTCTTCACCGGGCCGCCGTCTTTTACGTGCTGTGAATACACGTGCCAGCCGGGCTCGATGGTCGCCTTTAGCAGAATGACGGCCTCGGTGGGGCTGGTTTTTTTGGCGGCGTAAGCCCATTTCACGGGCTTCAGGATCTGGGCCTGGGCGGTGCAGGCACCGAGCAGCAACGCGCCGCTGAGCACTATCTTTTTCATCGTAAGTACTTGCCTACCTAAGTAGCTGGCCCCGGCCAGGCGTAGGGCCGGGGCCAGCCAGAATGGGAGTTTATTTCAGCACCTCGGCCAGCTTCTGGTTCAGGGCGTCGCCGCGCAGGTACTTGGCCACGATTTTACCCTGGCGGTCAATCAGGAAATTCATCGGCAGAGCCTTCACGTCGTAGAGCTTGGCCACGTCGCTGTTCCAGTATTTGAGGTCCGACACCTGGGGCCAGGTCAGACCGTCGGTTTCGATGGCTTTTAGCCATTTTTCGCGGTCGGTTTCCTTGTCCAGGGCCACGCCCAGGATGGTGAAGCCTTTGTCTTTATACTGGCTGTACGCCTTGAGTAGGTTGGGATTTTCGCGGCGGCAGGGGCCGCACCAGCTGGCCCAGAAATCGAGCAGCACGTATTTGCCCCGAAAGTCGGAGAGCTTCACGGGCTTGCCGCTCACGTCGTTGAGCGTGAAGTCGGGGGCTTCGACGCCCATCTGGGTCATCTTCAGGGTCCGAATACGCTGGAGCGAGGTTTTCCCCAGCTCTGAGTTTTGGGTAGCCGGGGTGAACTGGCGAAATATCTTCTCGGCGGTCACGGCGTCGGCTTCGTCGTTGAGCGTCGAGGTCAGGGCCACCAGGGCCAGGTAGCTGGTGGGGTGGGTCTTGGCGTACGTCAGCTTGGCCTGCGCGGCGTCTTTCTCGTACTGCGCGGCGCGCATGTTGAGCGTGCGCAAGTAGGCCGTGTCGCGCTTCGCGGCGTCGGGCTTGTCCCGGAACTCTTTGTTGAGGTCGTCGAATTTGGCGTAGTAAGGCCGCAGGTAGGCCTCTAGCTGCTTGTTGTCGTCGTTGATGGGCGAGCCAACAATCTTGGCCGTTTTAACGGAATCCTTGCCTACCAGCTTGATGTCGCGGTTTTCGAGGAAGAAGTCCAGCACGTCAAATTTCTGACGCATGGCGGGGTTGGCCGGCTTGTTGTCGTGCTTGAGCATAATATGGGCCTCCTTTATCTCGTCCACCTTGCCCTTGAAGGTGAAGGCCCCGTTGTGCAGGTAGGTCGAGTCGAGGTGGCGCACGCCGTTGGTACGCACCGATAGGAAGGCCATCGCCGGCTTGCTAAGGGTGCCGATTTTGCCCTGAATGGTGTAGCCCTGCTGCGCGTGGGCGGCCAGCGGAGTGGCCAGCGCGGCCCACACTAAAAGATTTTTCATGCTAGGTAAAGCGGTAGCTAGGAAGAGGTAAGGTGAAGAGCTACTTGGTGGCCGTGGTTTTACCGGCGCGCAGGCACTGCTCGTACTGGGCGGGATTGCTGAGCAGGCGCACTGCCTCCTGGAAGCTGGCGTTTTGCTGATTGAGAATTTGGGCGTTGGCGCTGCTGTCGCCGTAGAGCTGGGCGGCCATGCGGCCCTTCACCTCGGTGGCGAGGTAGTCCAGGGTGCGCGCCCGGTTGGCCGGGCTGAGGTGCACGCCCTGACCGGCGGCGGTGCGCACCAGCGCCTCCAGCGCGGGGGCTGGCACGGTGTACTGCCGGGCAAAGGCGGCCAACGTAGGGTAGCTCTTTTTCAGCGCCTCACGCTGGGGGCTCACCAGCTCGAAGGCCGTTTGATTGGCAAGGCCGGTGCCTACCACGATTTGCAGCCAGTTGCTGGTGAGCACCGTGTCGAGGGGTACGTAGCGGTCGGGTACTATGCCCATGCCGCCGTACACGGGGCGCTTGCTCACCAACGTAGCAAACTTAGGGGCCTTGGCAAATGAGATCTTACCGGGGTCGAACATCTCGCCGCTGGTGTAGCGGGCAGTCAGCTCGCTCGAGTAATTCAGGCCCTTGTAGGGCTTTTGCAGCGAGCGGCCCGTGGGGGCGTAGTAGCGAGCGCCGCTTAGCTCCAGTACCGAACCGTCGTTCAGGGTGATGGGGCGCTGCTGGAGGCCCTTGCCAAAGCTGCGGCGGCCCACCACCACGGCCCGGTCCCAGTCTTGCAGGGCGCTGGTCAGGATTTCACTCGCCGAGGCGGTGTTCTGGTCGATGAGTACCACCAACTTGCCGACGGGGAAGTTGCCGGTACCGGCGGCGTAGTAGTAGTCCTTACCCTTGTCCTTGCCCATGGTGTAGTACACCAGCTGGTCGCGCTTCAAAAACTCGTCGGCCACGCCGATGGCCGACTGCACGTAGCCGCCGCCGTTGCCTTGCAGGTCGAGAATCAGCTCTTGCATACCCTGCTCTTTCAGGCTGAGCAGGGCCGCGTCCATTTCCTCGCGGGTGGTGCGCCCGAAAAGGGCCAGCTCGATGTAGCCGATGCGCGGGCTCACCATGTAGGCCGCCTTGATGGAATGGTCGGCCACGGGGCCGCGCACTATTGTCAGGGTCAGCGGCTTGGTTTGCAGGCCGCGGTAGAGCTCCAGGCGCAGTGGCGTATTGGCTGCCCCCCGCACCCGCTGCTGCACCTCGGGGTTGGTAAGGTGGGCCGTGCCCATAGCCGTGTCGTCGAGCTTGGTCACGCGGTCGCCGGCTTGCAGGCCAGCCCGGTCGGCGGGGCCGCCGGGCAGCACCTGCGTTACATAGATGGTGTCGTGCTGCACTAGGTACTGAATGCCGATGCCCACGAAGCTGCCGCTCATCTGCTCGCGGCGGGCGGCTATCTGCTCGCGGCTGTAGTACTGCGAGTGTGGGTCGAGCTGAGTGAGCATACCCCGGATGGCGGCGTCGGTCATGGTCTCGTCCTGCACCGAGTCGACGTAGCTGGCCTGGATGACCTCCAGCGCCTCGGCCAGCTTTTCCTTGGCGCTATTCGGGGCTAGTACCTGGTCTTGGTCCTGGGCGCGGGCGGCCCCGGCGCTGCCGAGCACGGCTGCCGCCAAGGCCAGAGGTTTGAGTAAGTGCCTCATTGTTTCTTTAAAAGCTCAATGGCGTAAGAGATTTCCTCGGCGAGCTGGCTGGGGCTGCCCGAGTAGCCTTCGGAGGTGTAGCGCATAATCCCGTCTTTCAGAATCACCTTGCGCGGAATGCCCGAGGAGTTGAAAAACGGCACGAACGACTGGAATACTTGGTCCTGGTGCTTGGTTTTCGGATCCACCGCATCGAGCAGCAGCTTGAAGCGGTAGCCTTCTTGCTTGAGGTAGTTGATGTCCTTTTCCTTGTAGTCGCCATACTGCATGGTGCCCACGAAGTAGAAGTCCACCTGCGGGTCCTTGGCGTACTTATCCACAAGCATCTGCATGCCCGGGAAAGCCCGGATGCAGGGCCCGCACCACGTGGCCCAGAAGTCGAGTACCACGATTTTGCCTTCCCAGTCGCTCGAACGCACCAACTGGCCGCTGGCATCTTCGAGCGCAAACGGCATGTACTCGCGGTTGGTGAGGTTGCGCTCAACCTCGGCGTGCAGCTCGGCGATTTCTGCGGGCGAGCGTAGGCTAGCCAGGTACTGGTCGTAGCCAGCCAGACCCTTGTGGCTGGCCTGGTATTCCTGCTGGAGGCGGGTTGTTAGGGCAGGCGTCAAGGCATTGGCCCGTGCGCTGCTTTCGAGCAGGGGCACCACGTCGGCGGGGCGATGCAGCCGGTCGAGCAAGTGCAGGTGTACCTCGTTGGTCGTGGCATCGGCGTAGCGACCTTGGTCGGAGAAATGCGCGAAGTACCCGATGGCCTCCTGGTCCTTGTGCAGATCGTAGAGCAGCGCAAGGTGGGTGATCAGGCGCTTATCCAACTGCTCGCGGGCCTGTGCCTTCGCCTGGGCAGGCGTAAACACCCCGCGTTCGATGTAGGAATTATCGCCCACCTTGGCCAGCAGGTCTTGCAGCAATACCGTGGCCACGCGGTACAGCGTATCGAGCGGCACCGTTTTGAAGGTGTAGGCGCGGGTTATGTTCCAGCGGTAAAGCTCATTTTCGAGCTTAAAATCCCACAGCGGCCGCTGGGCCAGCATCCGGGCATACGCCCCGGTGTCGAAATAGGTGTTCGCCAACAGGCGGTACGTGGAGAAATAAAGGTGGGCCTGCCCGCTGGTGGCGAGGTCGATTTCCCGGCCCGGGAAATCGACCAGAAACTTTTCGCCGCCCTGCAATATCTGCGCCGGCGTGCTGGCTTTGGTAAAGGCCGAATAGGCTTCCTGCCGGGCAAAAGTGCCGTGCGGGTAGCGCTGTTGGATGGCCGCCGCCACCTGGCTGGCCCGGCCTTCGTCCTTCAGCTCGTATTGGTAAATGCGGTGCAGTTCGATCAGGTCGGCTTCGGCCTCGGGTAGCGACGCTTGCAGCGGGGCCAGCACTGCACTACCCTGCGCCTTGAACCCGGCACCCAGTACCGCGTGCTCGATGGCCAGATAGGGCCGCACAAACTGCCGGGGTGAGGCCCCGGGACGGGCCAGCTCTTCCTGGAGCAGCGCGGCCAGCGCGGCGGGCGCGGGCGGCGTGCCCCGGCGCGGAAAAAAGGCGGGTACTTGACTATCAAGGGACGGCATTTGAAAGATGGCCTCCCCCAGCGCGCCGCCCGGCAGCTTGCGGCCCTGTTTGTCGCGGGGCACGAAGTAGAAGCCCTGCTGGGCCAGGCTGTCGGTAGTGGCGGCGGTGCCCACCGGGTTCTGGTAGAAGCGCAGGGCCGCAAAGGCGCAATTGGCCGGCAGCGTATAGGTGGTTTGCCAGCCCGCCGCGCCGGGCTTGAGCACCAGGCTATCGGGCCGCCACGCAAAGTCGCTGTACAAGTAAATGACGGCTTTTACCGGCTTGCCCGCCTGTACGCCCGCGGCGGGCGGCGCGTACTGTAGCTTAACCGCTCGCCCGGCCCGGGGCGGCGTGGGTACCACGGTCAGGGTGCCCCCAGCCGCGTAAGCCTGGCTAGCCCCTAGCAGGCAAAGTAAGATTACTGTATAGCGGGACATGTAAAAAATTAAGATGAAGGATTTCTCGGGAAGGGTTGATTGAATAGTGAGTGTGAAGGGGTTGATGCCGTGCAAACGTGGCCGCCTCTCCCGCCCCTCTTCCCAACATGAAGAAGGCCCGAGCCTGACGAGTTTATCCGTTCACGTACGTCGGCTGGTAGTCGGCTCCCCCAAAATGCCGGGGGCGCATTTCCCTTTTGGATGGGGAGCCGGGGGGAGACGACCACGCTTGCACGGCACGAAGGCCCTTCCCTAGCGGGGATTCTGCGTCAGCTCCGGGTTGAGCAAAATGTACTTATCCCCAATGGGGTACACGTAGCGGGGACTGCCGGGGTCGAGGGTGTAGGTGGTGCCCTTGAACACGCGGGTTTTGGTCGTGGCAAAGGCCGCGTCGGCGTTCAGGCGGCGCTGGTCGAACCAGCGGGCGCCGGTGCCGAAAAACTCGCGCCGCTTCTCGTCGATAACGACGCCCAGGGCGTCCGCCGCGCTGGCCGCCGTCAGGGGAGCATAGTTGGCCGCCGTGAAGCGGTTGCGGCGTAGCGTGTTTACCAGGGCCAGCGCCCCGGTAGCATCGCCGGCGCGGGCCAGGCACTCGGCCTTGATGAGCATCATCTCGGGCACCGTGGGACCCATCTGGATGGTAAACTCGCCGTTGAGGTTGTAGCGCCAGTAGGCGCGCCCGGTAAAGGCCGTGCTAAACAGTCGGCCGAAGCCCCCGCGCGTGTTGGTAAACAGGGTGTAGCGCAGGTCATTGGTACCTAGCAGGTTCAGCACAACGGGGCTGAGTGACATACCCGTGAATGGGAACATGCTGGTAGTCACCTTCGAAAGGATAA
>CAJYVK010000282.1 GCA_913778455.1 uncultured Hymenobacter sp.
TGAGCTTACCGAAGCATCTCGCTCGCCTCACCCAGACTATTCAATGAAGTGAACAAGATACTTCGGCAAGCGGACGCCAGATGCGCATGACGGTGTTAAGGAGTATCTATTTTCTAAACAGCTTCACTAGTTGAAGAGCATCGCTTGGCAACTAGATAGCACAACCACTAATTAGGAAAGATAAAAAGCGCTTGCCTCCGCCAAGGAGACAAGCGCTTTTAGAATCAATTAGCGAGTTGGGACTACAAGGGTAGCCCCGGCCGCCTTACTTCACTTTCTCAACGATGCCAGCGAAAGCGGCGGGGTGGTTGAGGGCGAGGTCGGCGAGTACTTTGCGGTTGAGGTCGATGCCAGCCTTTTTGAGGCCGCCCATCAGTTGCGAGTACGAGAGGCCGTGCTCACGGGCACCAGCGTTGATACGCTGAATCCAGAGGGCGCGGAACTCGCGCTTCTTCACCTTGCGGTCGCGGTAGGCATAGAGCAAGCCCTTTTCTACGGCGTTTTTCGCAACGGTCCATACATTCTTGCGCCGGCCATAGTAGCCTTTGGCGAGGCGCATTACTTTCTTACGACGGTGGCGCGAGGCCACGTGGTTTACACTCCTTGGCATAACCTAAGTTGTTTTTGGCAGCCGGCGCTCAGCCGTAGCGGAGCCTTGCATAGGGGCCGGAAGCCTGGTGATTGTTTAGATGTTCAGCATTTGGTTCACCCGGTTCATGTCGGCCGAGCTAACGAGGCCGGCGTGGGTGAGGGCGCGCTTACGCTTGGTGCTCTTCTTGGTCAGGATGTGCGACTTGAAGGCGTGCTTACGCTTTACTTTGCCGGTGCCGGTCAGCTTGAAGCGCTTTTTGGCACCCGACTTGGTTTTTACTTTGGGCATGGGTTGGGGTTGATTATTGATTGTTAGGTACTGACGCCGAACGAACTCCTTAGCCGGCAGCGGCAGCCATCAACAAACGGGGTGAAGCTATTCAGTAGCGGCGGGCTCCTGGGCCGATTTGGTCTCCTTGGGTGCTTTCGCAGCTTTGTCCTTGTCGGCCGGGGCCGGCTTGGGAGCCGCTTTGGCAACGACCGCAGCCTTGGGAGCCAGGTACAGGAACATGCGCTTGCCTTCGAGCTTGGGCAACTGCTCTACTTTGGCCAGGTCTTCGAGGGCCTGGGCAAACTTGAGCAGCAGAATTTCACCGCGCTCCTTGAAGACGATGCTACGACCCACGAAATGCACGTAAGCCTTGATCTTGGCACCTTCTTTCAAAAACTCCTGCGCGTGCTTGAGCTTGAAGTCAAAGTCGTGGTCGTCGGTATTGGGACCGAAGCGGATTTCCTTCAGTACCACTTTGGTCTGCTTGGCCTTCAGCTCGCGGGTTTTCTTCTTCTGCTCGTACTTGAATTTCGAGTAGTCGATGACGCGGCACACGGGCGGCACAGCCGTGGGGGAAATCTCCACCAAGTCCAGGTTTTGCTCCTGGGCCATTTTACGGGCCTGGTCGATGGGGTATACTCCCTGCTCAACGTTATCCCCCACGAGGCGAACCTCGCGAGCGGTGATTTTCTGATTGATTTTGAACGGCTCCTCCACCTGCTGGCGGGGCACGTACCGACGATTCGGAGTAGCTATGGCGAAAGTCCTCCTGCTAAAATGTGGCGGGGAATATTTTTACGGCAGAACGCTTGGCCCAGGCGGACCAAGCGTTCGGGGGGCAAATATCTGACTTTTTATTGACAAATCAAAGTCATCCCTAAAAAAAGGCGTAATCGGGCAGCCCGATTACGCCTTTTTTTGCTTATACTAGCGGGGCCGGGGCTTAGCCCATTGCCTCAGCTATCTGATTATTAACGCTCTCGATGAAGCTAGCCACCGGCATGGAGCCGATGTCACCTTCGCCGTGGCGGCGCACGCTGATGAGGCCGTCTTGCGCTTCTTTCTCGCCCACGATGAGCAAGTAAGGCGTTTTGGCAATTTCCGCGTCGCGGATTTTGCGGCCGATGCGCTCGTCGCGGCCATCGACGGTACCGCGCAGGTCGGCGGCTTCCAGCTTGGCTTTCACCTCGTAGGCGTAGTCGGCAAACTTATCGGAGATGGGCAGCACGATAAACTGCTCGGGCGAGAGCCAGAGCGGGAAGTTGCCGGCCGTGTGCTCAATAAGCACGGCCACGAAGCGCTCCAGCGAGCCGAACGGGGCGCGGTGAATCATCACTGGGCGGGCACGGGTATTTTCGGGCGTAACGTATTCTAGGTCAAAGCGCTCGGGCAGGTTGTAATCAACCTGAATAGTACCGAGCTGCCAGCGGCGGCCCAGCGCGTCGCGCACCATGAAGTCGAGCTTGGGACCGTAGAAGGCTGCCTCGCCCAGCTCCGTCACGGTTGCCAAACCCTTCTCGGCGGTCGATTCCTGGATGGCCGCTTCGGCCAGGGCCCAATTTTCGTCCGTGCCGATGTACTTGGCCGTGTTCTCGGGGTCGCGCAGCGAGATTTGGGCCGTGAAGTCGGTGAATCCCAGTGCCTTGAACACGTAGAGCACGAGGTCAATTACCTTCTGGAATTCCTCCTTCACCTGGTCGGGACGGCAGAAAATGTGCGCATCGTCCTGCGTGAAGCCGCGCACGCGGGTGAGGCCGTGCAGCTCGCCCGACTGCTCATAGCGATATACGGTACCGAACTCCGCCAGGCGCACCGGCAGGTCGCGGTAGCTGCGGGGCTTGGTGCGGTAGATTTCGCAGTGGTGGGGGCAGTTCATCGGCTTGAGGAAGAATTCCTCGCCGGGGTTGGGCGTCTTGATGGGCTGGAACGAATCAGCGCCGTATTTCTCGTAGTGGCCGCTGGTTACGTAGAGCTCCTTAGCCCCGATGTGGGGCGTTACAACCGGCTGATAACCAGCCTTCACCTGGGCTTTACGCAGGAATTGCTCCAGGCGCTCGCGCAGGGTCGTGCCTTTGGGCAGCCACAGGGGCAGGCCCGCGCCCACTTTCTCCGAGAAGGCAAACAGCTCCAGCTCCTTGCCCAGCTTGCGGTGGTCGCGGCGCTTGGCTTCCTCCAGCTTTTGCAGGTAGTCAGTGAGGTCCTTGGCCTTGGGGAAGGTGATGCCGTAGAGGCGGGTAAGCTGCTTGTTCTTTTCGTCGCCGCGCCAGTAGGCCCCGGCCACGTTCATGATTTTAGCGGCCTTGATGGGGCTGGTATCGGGGATGTGCGGCCCGCGGCAGAGGTCGGTGAAGCCGCCCTGGGTGTAGAAGGTGATGTTACCATCCGCCAGGTTTTCGAGCAGCTCCAGCTTGTAAGGATCTTGCTTCTCAGTGAAATACGCCACAGCTTCGGCCTTGGGCACGTCGCGGCGCTCAAACTTACTCTTGTTTTTGGCCAGCTCCAGCATCTTCTTCTCGATGGCCGGGAAGTCGTCGCTCGAAATGGTGCGGCCCTCGCCGAGGTCCACGTCGTAGTAAAAGCCGTTTTCGATGGCCGGGCCGATGGCCAGCTTTACGCCAGGGTAGAGGGCCTCCAGCGCCTCGGCCATAAGGTGAGCCGAGGAGTGCCAGTAGGCCTGCTTGCCACCGGCATCGTTCCAAGTCAGAATTTCAAGCGTGGCGTCGTCGGTGAGGGGGCGGTGCAGGTCGCGGATTTCGCCATTTACTTTCACGGCCAAGGCATTGCGGGCCAGGCCTTCGCTGATGCTGGCGGCGAGGTCGTAGCCCGTCGAGCCGGCTTCGACCTGGCGCACGGAGCCGTCGGGGAGGGTGATGTGGAGCATAACTACTAACAATTGCCGGCAGGAAGGGCCAAGCGGGCGCAAGTTACGGGCGCGTTGGGAAATGCGTAAAGTAAGACGCGCTTATCGCCAGGCTGGAGCGACTCTCAATTGCCCCGAGGCAGCAACGCTCGTCGGCCCGGACGAGCGGCTGCGGGCCTCCGTAGTACCCCACTTTCTTTTTACTGCACAGCCCCCACCCTACCGCACGGGCAGCGGACGCAACGGCGCTTCGGGCTGGGGCTGCTCTACAACCGGGGCCGGTCGCCGGTAGTAGACCCGCGGCCCGGTGCGCAGGCTGTCGGGCAGCGCCGCCTGCACCTGCTCGTTAGTTTTCCAGACCTTATATGTCCAGTGCTGGTTGCCGGGATTTTCGGCGACCAAGAGCCGGAATTGGTGCAGGGCCTCGGGCAGGCGCCCCTGCGCTTCGAGGGCTTCGGCGAGCAGGGCGCGGGCTTCGGGCAAGCGCGGGTTGCGGCGCAGGGCGCGTTGCAAATGCGAGATAATGGCGGGCGGGCGCTGGCCTTGGGCGGTGGCCGCGAGGGCCAGCCGGTAGTCGGCTCGGTACTGCGTAGTATCAAGCACCAAGGCGCGGCGGTAGTAGCGCAGGGCGCTGTCGGGGCGGCCTTGCAGCTCCAACTGGCGGCCGTAGTCGTAGTGCAGCGCCCCCGAGGCCGAATCTAAGCGCAGCCCCTGCCGGGCGTAGATCGCCGCCTGGGCAGGCTCCCGGTAGGCATTAAACAGAAAAGCCAGCTGGTGCAGAATTTCGGGCTGGCGCGGGTCGCGGGCGCGGGCAGCTTGCAGGTAGTCGAAAGCCTGGGCGGTATCGGCGGTGGCGGCGTAAGCCAAGCCTTTGTAGAAAAGCGCGGCCGGCTGATCGGGGTCGAGGCGCAGGGTGCGGTCGAGGCTTTCCAAAGCGGCTTCGTACTGGCGGGCGGCCAAGTGGGTTTCGCCTTCCAGCAGCGGCAGCTCGGGCGAGGTGAAGCCGTTGTCGGCAGCCTGGCGGGCGGCGGCGAGCGCGGCGGGCAGGCGGCCCAGCGCCCGCAACGCCCGGGCCTGCAAGAAGTAGAGTTCGCCATCCTGGTCGTCGATTTGCAGCGCGGCCTCCACGTCGCGCAGGGCGGCCACGGGCTGGCCAGCGGCCAGGCGCAGGGTAGCGCGCCGGGCCAGCAGCCCCGTATTGTCGGGCTGCTGCCGAATGGCGCCGTCCAGCTCATCGGCCTGCACCCGGGGGCCGCTGCGCACGGTAGCCAAGTCCACGAGGGTATCGGGCTGCTCGGTAGGCGTGCCCTGACAGGCGGCCAGCAGCAAAGCCAGCAAAGAAAGAAGCCGACGGGGCATGGGCGGGCAGGGCGGCAGGGTGAACAACTCCGCAAAAGTAGCGCCGGGCGACGGGCGCGGGGCCAGCCCGGGCCGTGAACTACTCAAGTCTTGCTCACTTTTGTAGTGCCAGCCGCCCGCGGGCAGGGCGGCAGGTAGCCGAGCGCCAGCGCAACGCGCCGGCCTCACGATATCAACTTCTCCTCTGTTTATGAGAATTTTACTTATTGAAGACGAACCTTCCGTCGCCGCCTTTTTGCACCAGGGGCTCACGGAGCAAGACTACACCGTGGACCTGGCCGCCGATGGCCTGCTGGGCCTGCACCGCGCCCAGAGCACACCCTACGACTGCCTGATTCTAGACCAGATGCTGCCCGGCCTCAGCGGGCTGGAGGTGTGCCGCCAAGTGCGAGCCCACAACCCCGGTGTCCCCATTTTGATGCTGACGGCACTGGGCGAGACGGACGACAAAATCCGCGGCCTCGATGCCGGGGCGGATGATTATCTCGTCAAGCCATTTGCCTTCAGTGAGTTGCTAGCCCGTATTCGGGCGCTGGTACGCCGCCGCACCGAGGCACCGGCCCCGGTAGCCGTACTCCGCC
>CAJYVK010000283.1 GCA_913778455.1 uncultured Hymenobacter sp.
TGGTTGCCAGCAGGGGTACGGCTACCGTTGTTGCTACCACCGTAAGTCGGACCATCGTTCACGGTATACTTGAGGATGGTCTTCACTTCAGCCATGTTGATTACCGGGAAGAACTTGGCAAACAGCAGGAACAGCGTGAAGAACAGGCCGATAGTACCTACGTACACACCAATGTCGATGATCGTCGGCGAAAACATTGCCCACGAAGAAGGCAGATAGTCGCGGTGCAGCGACGACACGATGATTACGAAGCGCTCAAACCACATACCGATGTTCACGACGATGGACAGAATGAACGTCATCAGAATGCTGTAGCGAACGCGACGAATCCACACGAACTGCGGCGACAGCACGTTGCAGCTCATCATGCTCAAGTAAGCCCACCAGTACGGACCGGTTGCGCGGTTGATAAAGCAGTACTGCTCGTATTCAACCTGCGAGTACCAAGCAATGAAGAACTCCGTGATATAGGCTACACCTACGATCGAGCCGGTTACCATCATGATTTTGTTCATGAGGGCGATGTGTTCCAACGTAATGTAATCTTCCAACTTGAATACTACGCGGGTAATGAGCATGAGCGTTAATACCATGGCAAAACCCGAGAAGATAGCGCCCGCTACGAAGTAGGGCGGGAAGATGGTCGTGTGCCAGCCCGGTACCACGGAGGTAGCGAAGTCCATCGATACAATAGTGTGTACCGACAGTACCAGCGGGGTAGATACGCCAGCAAGAATCAGCGATACCGTTTCGTAGCGCGACCAGTGCTTAGCCGAGCCGGTCCAGCCCATACTCAGCAGCGAGTAGCTCACTTTAGCAATTTTACCCTTGGCACGGTCGCGGATGGTGGCGAAGTCGGGCACCAGACCGGTGTACCAGAATACCAGCGACACGGTGAAGTAGGTCGAGATGGCAAACACGTCCCACAGCAGAGGCGAGTTGAAGTTTGCCCACAGCGAACCCAAGGTGTTTTGCAGCGGGAATACGTAGAAAGCCAACCACGGACGTCCCATGTGTAGTACCGGGAACATCGCGGCGCAGATTACGGCGAAAATCGTCATAGCTTCTGCAGCCCGGTTGATAGAGGACCGCCATTTCTGACGGAACAGCAGCAGTACGGCCGAGATAAGCGTACCGGCGTGGCCGATACCTACCCACCACACGAAGTTGGTGATGTCCCAAGCCCAGCCGATGGTTTTGTTCAAGCCCCACTCACCGATACCGTACCACAGCGTCCGGTATACCGAGTAGAAGAATATCGCCAGGCCAATGAGTGCTACGCCAAGCGCACCCATCCAGCGGATGTTTGGCGCAGCTTCTACTTGGTAGCAGATATCCTGCGTGACGTCGTGGTACGTCTTACCACTCGTTACGAGCGGTTCACGTACGGGTGATACGTACTGCATAGTGATGAATATTAATTACTTAACTCTTATTTGACGGACGGTTAGCAGCTTAGGCGTTTTCTTTTTCTTCGGCGGGGAAGAATTCGGCTGCGCCATTGCGGATTTTGGTCAGGTACGTAACGTTGGGCTGCACGTTGATGGAATCCAGCACGTGGAAAGCACGCTCACCGTCTTCGCGGCGCAGCAACTGGCTGATGCGGCTAGCCGGGTCGCGCATGTCACCGAAGAGAATGGCTTCGGTGGGGCACGACTGAGCGCAAGCCGTTACGATTTCCCCATCTTTCGGACGACGCTTCTGCTTTTTGGCTTCCAGCTTACCCAGTTGGATACGTTGCACGCAGAACGAGCACTTCTCCATTACCCCACGAGCGCGAACCGTTACGTCCGGGTTCAGCACCATGCGGCCGAGATCGGTGAACATGTGGCCGTTAACGTCTTCAAATTTCTCGTTAGAGTAGAACGAGAACCAGTTGAAGCGACGAACTTTATACGGGCAGTTGTTGGCGCAATAGCGAGTACCTACGCAACGGTTGTAGGTCATCTGATTCAGACCTTCCGAGCTGTGGGTAGTGGCGAGTACCGGGCACACCGTTTCGCAGGGCGCGTGGTTACAGTGCTGGCACATCATGGGCTGGAAAATCACCTGCGGATTGTCCGAGGGGTCTTCCATTGCCGCATACGTTTTCAGCTTGCCTTCTTTCTCAAACTCGTCTTCGTGATGGTCGGAGCTGTAGTAGCGGTCAATGCGCATCCAGTGCATTTCGCGGCGGTTGATAACCTGCTGCTTGCCTACTACGGCGATGTTATTTTCGGTCTGGCACCCAATCACGCACGAGCCGCAGCCGATGCACGAATTGAGGTCGATGGCCATACCCCAGTGGTGATCGTTATACTGGTAGTCCTGCCACAGCGATACCTTATTGGGTTTCTCCAAGCCGTCGGGCGTAGCGATACGCTCGTACTCAGTTACTTCCTTAGGATTTTCGCGGTATTTAGCCAGCGTATTCTCTTGCACTACCTCATGGCGGTCCATGATGGTGTGGTGGGTTTGCGTCTGGGCGATGGGATTGGTAGCCCCCGTTTTGCTCAGCGTCACGGTAGTAACGTACACTACGCCGGTCGGGGTAGCCTGGGCCAGCGGGAAGGCGTTTGCGCCAACTGCCTCGCCTACTTTGCCAACTTTCGTACGACCATAGCCGACGGCGATACTTACCGTGTCGTTGGCTTGGCCGGGCTGCACGAGTACGGGCAACTCAATGCTCTTACCGTTAGCAGCAGTTACTTTCAGGACATCGCCCTGTTCCCATTTCTGGGCTTCGGCCATCTTGCGCGGCACGGCCACGTAGTTGCCCCAAGTGGCTTTCGAGATGGGGTCGGGTAGCTCGTGCAGGAAGGGGTTATTAGCCTCTACCCCACCCTCGCCGATACCTACTTTCTCGTAGAGTACTGCTTCGATACCCTGCTTGGCGGCACCACCTAGCTTGCCGGTAGCATCGGCGAGGCTGAGTGCCGGAGTAGAGAAAGCAGCGGTAGTCAAGGCGGAGCCGTTGGCTACGCCATCGTGCACCGCTTTATCCCAGGCGGCTTGGAAACCATTAGCGCCAAGAACATTGCGCCAGCCGTCCTTCAGGAAATTGTAGTAAGTCTCATTCGAGCCAGCCCAGCGGAGGAAAGTCTCCTGAGCCTGACGGGTCTTGAAGAGCGGGGTGATAGCTGGCTGCGCGAGGCTGAGCGAGCCACGCTTAGGCTCATAGTCGTTCCACGACTCCAACCAGTGGTGGTCGGGGGCCTGGTACTGGCAGAGCGAGCCGGTTTCGTCGAGGCGGTCGTTGAGCGAAACGGTCAGCGCAGCTTTATTACCTTTCAGCGCCTCTTCGATTTCAGCACCGCGGGGGTGGTTGAAGACGGGGTTGGCGTGGTAGAAGATTACTGCACCGACTGCGCCGTTTTTCAGATCGTTGATGAATTGACCCATGCGCACGTCGTCGCCCTGACGCACGTACGAGGGAGCAGTCAGATTCAGGGTCGTACCGACGTTGCCGAGCGATTGGTTGATGGCAGCCACTACCGTTTGCACGGCGGGGTCATTTGATCCCGATACTACCAGCGAAGCACCGCGATTAGCCTGGAGCTCTTTCGCTGCCTGCGCTACTTGCTTCTGGGCGGCAGCCGACAGGCCAGCCGTCGAGCCGCCACCGGCTACGGCGTTGTAGAGGGCCAGCGCAACGGCACCCATCTCCGAAGGCTTCACGGCTACGCGCACATCGGCGTTGGAGCCGGTAAGCGAGAGAGCCGTCTCAAACTGGAAGTGGCGCGACATGGTACGCTTATCCGAGCTCACCTTGCGGTTGGTGATGTACTGACGCGAGTACTCCACCGGTGAAATCCAGGTACCGAGGAAGTCGGCACCCAAGCTCACGATAACGTTGGCACGGCTGAAGTCGTAAGCCGGCAGAACACCACCATTGGCTTGAAGCAGGCCCGAAGCCGAGTTCACGTCATACATCACGTGCTCGAAGCTGCGGGTGCGGCCAGCCAGAGCAGCGATGGCACGCTTGGTGCTGGGGCTGATGATGGTAGGCGACACGAGCACAACTTTACCCGTCGCGCTGCCCAAGCCAGCCCGCACGGCGCGGTCGAGCTCGTCGAAGTCAACCTGCTTGCCTTTAGCCATGAAGTGCTGCAAGCGAGCACCATCGTACAGGTTGAGTACCGCAGCTTGCGCACGGGCCGACAGACCGCCGCGCGTTACGGGCGACTCGGGGTTGCCTTCCAGTTTAATTGGGCGGCCGTCGCGGTTCTTTACCAGAACAGCGTTGTAGTCCGAACCCGTAAAATAGGTAGATGCGTAGAAGTTAGAAACAGTCGGATCTATCTCCTCCGGCTTGTTGAGGTAAGGGATGGCCTTGTGCACCGGCGTTTCGCAGGCGGCCAGCGTGGCGGCAGCCACGCCAAAACCCATGAGCTTCAGAAAGTCGCGGCGCGGTGCTACCGACGAGTCGTCGGGGCTACCCGCACGGCCTTCTTTCACCGGCAGAAAGTCGGGAAACTCGGCGAAGGCGTTCTTAGCGAACTCCGGTGAGTTGTCCAGCTCTTCAATTCCCTTCCAGTATTTCATCTTATCAGTAATGAGACATTTGCAGTGAGTTGAGAATCGAGGTAGCCGCCCGTGGCTGGCTACTCCCAATTCTCAACTCATGTCTTTTATAAAGGCTTGGCTAGAAAAAATTAGTAGTGGCACTTCGAGCACTCGGTACCGCCGTTCGACGACACGGTGAAGGGCACGGCGTTGTTCGACTTGTCGTGCAGTTTCACGAGGTTGTCGTAGTAGGCGTTGCCTTTCGTGTTGAGGGGCGTCTCGCGGTGGCAGTTGATGCACCAGCCCATGGTGAGGGCCGAATATTGGTACACCACTTCCATATTCTGGATGGGGCCGTGGCAGGTCTGGCACTGGATGCCACCCACCTGGGTGTGCTGCGAGTGGTTGAAGTAGGCGAGGTCGGGCAGGTTGTGCACCCGTACCCATTGGATAGGCTGCTTGCGCTCGATAGCCCGGTAGATTTTCTTGATTTCGGGCGACTCTGTCTTGATCTGCGAGTGGCAGTTCATACAGATGTTGGCCGAAGGAATGTTGGCCGACTTGGCTTTGTACACCGAGGTGTGGCAGTAGGCGCAGTTGATTTGGTTTTCGCCAGCGTGGATTTTGTGCGAGAAGGCGATCGGCTGGGTCGGCTGGTAGCCCTGCGTCAGGCCCACGGCCATTACACTTTGCACACCTTCGTAGAGGAGCACGAGGGCGAATACGGTGCCGACGATGCCGCGCAGGGCGGTCGAGCGGTAAAGCTTGGTCCAGTCGAAGCGCTGCTCCAGCAGCTCAACGTCGCGGCCGTCAAGGTCTTTGCGGCCTTGCAGCACGTCTTTCATCAGGTTGGCGATGATGGCCAGCGTTACCACTAGCACAATCAGCACTACCACCAGAACGATGAGCAGGATGTCGGTGTAGCCACCGGCAGCGGCTGCACCGCCAGCAGCAGTACCACTTTCACCATCAACTTTGGCAGCACCATCATTGGTAGGACCAGCTTTTGCACCACCTTCCTGCGAGGTAACCCAAGCCATGATGCTCGTAATTTCCTTGTCCGACAGTTGCGGGAAGGCGGGCATCTGCTGCTTGCCGTTGTCGTTGAACAGCTTTACTGCGTACTCGTCGCCGCTGGCAATAACCTTGGACGAGTTCTTTACCCACGGAATGAGCCAGGAGATGGAGCGACGCTTGGTGATGCCAGCCAGGGCCGGGCCAACCACTTTGTCGTTGACAGCGTGGCACTGGGCGCAGTTGTTTTTGAACAATGCGTCGCCGGCGGCGATGGCAGCGGCGTCACCGCCACCGGCACCCTGAGCGCCAGCGGGGGCAGCCGCAGCGGCCGGCGTGGCCCCAGCCGCAGTGCCGGGAGTAACGCCGTTTTTGCTCACGGTAGCGGCATCCTGGGCAAATGCCGGGGCCGCAACGGCTAGAAATAATGCGAGCACCCACGAACTGGTGCGTGATAGAAAGCTATTCATCATCCAAACGAACCGGTAAATACGGATTGCGGGCGTACCCTTTCCGGGGTGCAAATGTAGGCTAGGAATCGCGGGTGGCAAAGGTGGGAAGGCCATTTTCGGGAGCCCTGAGCTTATTTGGAATTATCCTAAATACCGTTTTAAGCCTTTGCCAGCGGCATACTTAGTCAGTAAGATATTGGCTACTTGCGTAGCCCGTAGCGCACGGTTTGGTTTTCTGCGCTGCCGCGCCGGCTGGTATCCGAGAGCCGGATGTTGGCGGGGTAGCGCGCCTGGTGAAGCACTTAGTGAGTTAAATAGAAGCAATGCTTGGCAATGCGCCATAAAATCAGTACCTTTGCACCCCAATTAATTTTTCACTCAATAAAATCAACCCCGTCAATGGACGTAAGAAATTACGAGACGGTCTTCATCCTCACCCCCGTACTGAACGAGGGCCAGGTGCAAGAGACGGTCGAGAAGTTCTCGCAGGTGCTTAAGGAAAATGGCGCCGACCTCATTTCTACTGAAGCCTGGGGCTTGCGCAAGCTGGCTTACCCGATTCAAAAGAAATCTACTGGTTACTACTTCACGCTGACTTACAACCACAGCGGCGAAGGCAACATCGTAGACGCCCTCGAACTGGCTTTCCGCCGCGACGAGCGCGTAATCCGCTTCTTGACCACGGTGCTCGACAAGCACGCCGTGACGTACAACGAGCGCCGCCGCAACGGTGAAATGAACCAGCCTAAGCCCCAGCCGGCCGAAGCCGCTCAGTAACCTTTTAGCACGCAACTACGATGGCTACGCAAACCACCCGCAACAACAACCGCGACAACGGCAACAAGCCGGTTGATACGCGCAACAAGTACTGCCGCTTCAAGAAGAACGGCATCAAGTACGTGGACTACAAAGACCCGAACTTCCTGCTGAAGTTCGTGAACGAGCAGGGCCGCTTGCTGCCCCGTCGCATCACCGGCACCAGCCTGAAGTTTCAGCGCAATGTGGCCCAGGCCGTGGCTAAAGCCCGTCACCTGGCCCTGATGCCCTACGTAACTGACGCCCTTAAATAAATTATGAATGTTGAATTATGAATTATGAATTTTCCCGAATTGCCTTAAGCAGCTAATTTCTAATTCATAATTTATAACTCATAATTTTCAACTGATATGGAAATCATTCTGAAAGACGACGTTAAGGGTCTGGGCTACAAGAACGACCTCGTAACGGTAAAATCGGGCTACGGCCGCAACTATCTCCTGCCGCAAGGCTTGGCTATCCTGGCTGATAAATCGGCCAAGAAAATCGTAGCCGAGAACGTGCGTCAGGCTGCCCACAAAGCTGAGAAGGTGAAAGCTGATGCGCAGGCAGTAGCTGACCAAGTTGGCGATCAGGTATTCGAACTGCCCGCCAAAGTGGGTGAAACCGGCAAAATCTTCGGCCGCGTAACCACGCTGCAACTGGCTGAGGCGCTGAAAAACAAGGGTATCGACGTAGACCGCAAGCGTCTGAGCTTCGACCAGGAGCCCGGCACCGCTGGCGACTACACCGCCACCCTGAACCTGCACAAGGAAGTAAAGCACACGGTGAACTTCCGCGTGGTTGCTGCCTAAGCGCTTGCTATCAGCAAATTATGAAGACGCCCTGCCGCGAGGTGGGGCGTCTTTTTTTTGGGCATACCTTTGCAATTCATGTTTCGGACTGAATTAACTATTGCGCCGCAGGAGCGGCAACTAGCGCGCACGGCGCGGGTGCTCACGGTAGGCTCGTGCTTTGCCGACAGTATTGGCTCGCGGCTGCGGCTGAACAAGGTGAATGCGCTGGTCAATCCCTTCGGGACGGTGTTTCAGCCGCTGGCCCTGGCGCAGCTACTGCGGGCGGCCGCCGGCGAGGAGCAGGACTGGCAGCAGCACGTAGTAGAGGCGCGGGGTCGCTGGCAGAGCTACGACTTTCACAGCACTATCGGAGCCGAGTCGCCGGTGGAGCTGCTGCAAACCATTCAGGAAACGGTGCGGCGGGTGGGCGACTTCGTACGTACCGCCGATGCCGTGGTGCTCACGCTGGGGACCGCCTGGGCCTACCGCCTGCGCGAAACCGGTGAACTGGTGAGCAACCTGCACAAGCTACCGGCTGGGTTATTCGACAAGGAATTGCTCACGGCCGACGAAATAGTGAACGGACTGGCCGAAGTGCACGCCTTACTGCGGCGAGTCAACCCTAACATTCGGATTATTCTAACGGTGAGCCCGGTACGGCACATCAAAGACACGCTGCCGCTGAATGCCGTGAGCAAGTCGGTGCTGCGGGTGGCTTGCCATTACTTGAGCGAGCTGCTGCCGGGCGTGAGCTACTTCCCGGCTTACGAGCTATTGACCGATGAACTGCGCGACTACCGCTTTTACGCGGCGGACATGCTGCATCCTTCCGAAGTGGCCGAAGACTACATCTGGGAGAAATTTGCACGGGCGTATTTCGACGCCGACTTCGGGCGCTTCCGTAAGGAGTGGACGGCCGTGCGGCAGGCGCTGGGCCACCGGCCGCTACATCTGGGGGCACCCGAGCACCGCATCTTCCTCGACCAGACGGCGGCCCGGCTAGAGCGGCTGAGTAGCCAGGGGGTGGACGTGCGCCAAGAGTTGCGCGACGTGCAACGCCAGCTTGTGGCGCTGCCGCCGCCCAAGCCCGTACGCGTAGCGGAGCCCGAGCCCGAGGATGATGAGGAGCGGATTGATATTGGCGACGACACGTCTAGCGTTGCGCCGATCGTCGCCTCCGAACAGCCGGCCAGCCAGCGGTCGGAGGCGCGTTCGGACAATCGCCGCGATGGCCGCCGCCCCGGCCGCGACAATCGCTCGGGCCAAGATCGCCGGGCCAGCCAGCCTACGCAGCCAGCACCGGAGCCGCTGGAATCGGTTGGTACGGCAGAAGAGATGCTAGTAGAGCCGATGGGGGAAGAAACGGTGGCGGCGGCCGCCGACCTGTTGCTGAGCAATCCGGAGACCAATCTGCTGGCGACCGAGGAAAACGCTGCTTACCCAGCGAAGAAAAAGAAGCGACGCTCACGCGGTGGCGCTAAGCGAACCGCCCGTAAAAATGCCGCTCGCCTAGCGGCCGAGCAGGCAGAAGCTGAGCAGGCGGACGCAAGCAGCCTGGGGATGGTCGAGAACAGCGTGGACGTAGCCGAGAGTAGCTTGGCCACCGAGGAGTTGGCCGCAGAAATCGCTCACGAAGTAGCGGGCGTAGTGGTAGGCGACGAACTCTTAGATAGCCAAACGACCGATGAGGCACCGTTGATCAGTCCGGCACCCGTGCAGGTTAGCTTCGAAGAAAACAACATTACGGTTATTGCGGAGACTACCGAACTGGCCAGCGCGGCTACCGCGCCGGTAGTACGCAAGCGGGGCACGGGACCAACGCCTAAGAAATCGAAAGTCATTACCAAATCGGGTATCGTACCCCGCGGGCCTAAGCGCAACGCCTTGTACCGCAGTCCGGCAGCTACTGAGCGACCGACCAACACTCCAGAGCCGGTAGCTGAATCGTCTGAGCAAGCTCCCATCATCTCCCCGCCAATTATCCCGGTGGCGCTGCTGGAACGTCCCGCCGTACTTGATACTATGGTGCCCAGCCCAGGCTTGGTGGAGGAGTCCGAGCCCAATGCGCTGGCTCCTGAAGCGACTGCTCCTGACATTATAGCAACCCCGGCCTCAACTCCGGCTAAACCCCGCCGGGGCCGTCCGAAAGCAGCGACAGTGGTAGCGAGTGACGTTCCCGCAGATGCGGCAGCCGTAACTTCCCCTGGTACCGCTAGTCCAACGACGCTAGAAACTTCCGAGCCAGCAGCACCGGCGAAGCCAGCGGCCAGCAGGGCCAAAGCTGCCAAAACTGCGGCTGCGAAGAAGCCGGTCGCTTCTAAGAAAGTGGCACCCAAAAAGGCCGACGCCAAGAAGCCGGCCGCCAAAGCCGCCAAGAAGGCCCCTGCCAAACGGACTACGCCGCCAGCCGACGAAGCACCAACCACGTAAATCCTCAAAGCCCAGTCTCCCCGGCTGGGCTTTGTTTTTACCCCCCTTACTCCTCGCGCCATGTCCGCCTCCCCTACCCGGCCCACCAACCGCCTGGCCCACGAAACTAGTCCCTACCTGCTGCAACATGCGCACAACCCGGTGGACTGGTACCCGTGGGGTACCGAGGCGCTGGCTCGCGCCCAGGCAGAGCAAAAGCCTATTCTGGTGAGTATCGGCTATGCGGCCTGTCACTGGTGCCACGTGATGGAGCGCGAGTCGTTTGAGAATGAGCAGGTAGCGCGGGTGATGAACGACTATTTCGTTTGCATCAAGGTAGACCGGGAAGAACGGCCCGACGTGGATCAGCTCTACATGGCGGCGGTACAGGCGATGGGTATTCAGGGGGGCTGGCCACTCAACGTGCTGCTCACGCCCGAGGCCAAGCCATTCTACGGCGGCACTTATTTTCCGCCGGGCAATTGGGTGAAGCTGCTGGAAAACGTGGCCCAGGCTTATGCCAGCGAGCACCGCGCCGAGCTTGATGGCTCAGCCGAGCGCTTTGCGCAGGTGTTGCAGGCCAGCGAGCTGGAAAAGTACGGCGCGGCAGGCAACGCCGCCAATGCGGGCGTGCGCGACGAAGAGTTTAAGCTGCTAGCATATAACCTGGCCCAACGCTTCGACCGCACGCGGGGGGGCACCAATCGGGCACCCAAATTTCCCATGCCCAGCATCTGGCGGTTTTTGCTACGGGCACACCATATTTCGGACAGTCAGGCGCTTCTTCACCAACTCAATCTGACGCTGCGCGAAATGGCCTGGGGCGGCATCTACGACCAAGTCGGGGGCGGCTGGGCGCGTTATTCGGTGGATGCGGAGTGGCTGGTACCGCACTTCGAAAAGATGCTTTACGACAACGGCCAACTGCTGAGCCTCTATAGCGAGGCGTACCAAGTAACGCAGGAGCCGCTGTACCGCGAGGTGGTGTACCAGTCGGTGAACTGGGTGCGGCGCGAGCTGACCAACCCCGAAGGCGGCTTTTATTCATCGCTCGACGCGGACAGCGAGGGTGAGGAAGGCAAATTTTACGTCTGGACCCGCGAGGAATTACGAGCCATCCTGGGTGAGGAAGAACCGCTGGCCGCGGCCTACTACCAATGCACGGGAGTCGGCAACTGGGAGCACGGGCGCAACATCCTGCACCGGCGGCAGTCGGATGCCGATTTTGCCGAGGAGCACAAACTGGAGCCGCACGTGCTGACCAAGCTCGTGCACGGCTGGCAAAAGCAGCTACTCGCGGCCCGCGCCCAGCGCGTGCGCCCCGGCCTTGACGATAAGGTTCTGACCGGCTGGAACGCTCTTATGCTGAGCGGCCTGGTAACCGCTTACCGAGCCTTCGGCGAAGCAGAATTTTTAGACCTGGCCCTGCACAACGCGGATTTTTTACAAGCCAACCTGCGCCAGGGACCGCGTCTCTACCGCACCTGGAAAAACGGGCGGGCCACTATCAACGGCTTTCTGGAGGATTATGCCCTCGTAATTGAAGCCTACGTGAGCCTCTACGAAGCCACGTTCACCGAGCGTTGGCTACGTGAGGCGGAAGCGCTAATGACTTACGTGCTCGACCATTTCTTCGACCCGGCCGAGCAGCAGTTTTTTTACACCGATGCCAGCGCCGAGCCACTCATCGCCCGCCAGAAAGAGCTGTTCGACAACGTCATTCCCGCTTCCAACTCGGTGATGGCGCACAACCTGCTACGGCTGGGTCGCCACCTCGAAAACGCTACTTACCAAAGCTTAGCCGCCACCATGCTCGGCCAGGTGCAGGCCTTGGTCGCCCAGGAGCCGCAGCACCTTACCACTTGGGCCAGTCTCTACGTGGCGCTGCTCCGGCCGGGGGCGGAGGTGGCCATTACCGGGCCGCGGGCTGAGGTATTGCGGCAGCAGCTCAGCCGGCATTTTCTGCCCAACGACGTGCTGGCGGGCGCGGTGAGTACCAGCGAACTGCCGCTGCTGCAAGGGCGAACGGGGAGCGATTCGACGACTATCTACGTGTGCCGCAACCAAGCTTGCCAGCTGCCGGTGCACACAGTAGCCGAGGCGCTGGAGCAATTAGCCCTACTTGAGAGATAGTATTTTAGCTGATTGTCAGCACCTATTGTACATTCAGCCCCTTCCCGGCTGCCACTTGTTGGCAGCTGGGAAGGGGCTGAATGCTATTCCACAGCTAGACGAACGGCAACGCGGCCAGCCCGCACTAAGTAGAGGCCCGGGGCCAGCCCACCCAAAGCGGCGGTACCAGCGGCATCGGCAGTAGCCACGGCCACTGGGCGACCCAGCGCGTCGATTACCTGCACTACCTGCCCCGCAGCTACCCCGCGCAGAGAGGCCGCGCCGTGCGTTGGGTTGGGATACAAGGTTAGGCTCGGGGCACCGCCCAGCGTCACCGAGCGCACTGGCGAGTAGGTAGCCATGCCGTCGAGATCTACCTGACGCAAACGGTAGTAGAGCTGGCCCGTGGGAGCGGCTTCATCCTGGTAAGCGTAGGCGCGGCGAGCGTTGATGCTGCCAGCAGCGGCTATTTCGGCTATTTTCAAGTAATGATCCCCATCGAAGCTACGCTCGATTTCAAAGCGCTGGCTATTGACTTCGCTGGCGGTAACCCAGGCTAGGCGCACAGCGGCCGGGCCGCTGGCCACAGCGGCAAACTGGGCCAGCTGCACGGGCAGTGGGGTGAGCGTATTATCGATGGCGCGGGCCAATATCGCCGTTTTGCTATTGAGCGGGCTGGCAATGGTAGCACTGCCAAAGCTAGCCCCGGGCGTGATGTAGCCCACGGGCATCACGTTGCGGCCGCTCACGGCGATGCCGTTGCCGCTGTCGCTGCCCGCGCCGCCGCCGGCCTGGGCCCAGTTCAAGGCAGCCGCGTTGCCGTTGTCGGTATACTTGGCCAGCAGCAGATCTTGGCTGACTGTGCTGCTGGCCCCGTTGACGGCTATAGTACCGGCCGTGGCACCATCACCGCCGAAGGTAACGGCATTGCTATTAGCGACGTCGTTGGTGAGCGAGCCCGTCACGTAGAGACTGCTGCCGCTCACGGTGACGGCGTTGCCCTGGTCGGCCCCGGTACCGCCGCCCACCTGGCTCCAGGCGTAGGTAGCCGAGGAGCCATTGTCCGTCCATTTGGCCAGCAGCAGGTCTTGGCTAGCGGTACCGCTGGCCCCTTTCACGGCTATTGTGCCAGCCGTGATACCGTCGCCGCCGAACAGGACGGCGTTGCTGTTGGCTGCGTTATTAGTGAGGGAGCCCGCTACGTAGAGGCTATTGCCGCTCACGGTTACGTTATTGCCTTGGTCGGCATCGGTGCCACCGGCTATTTGCGTCCAGCTTAGCGCGGCCGAGTTACCATTATCGGTGTATTTGGCGAGCAGCAGGTCGAGGTTATCGGCGCTGCTGGCCCCTTTCACGGCTGCCGTGCCCGGCGTGGTGCCGCCCCCGCCAAATACTACCTGCTCGGCGTTGCTGACGTTGTTTTGCACGGCCCCCGTCACGTAAACGCTCGCGCCATTTGCGGCCACGCCGTAGGCCTGGTCGGCTCCTTTGCCGCCGCCTACCTGCGTCCAGCCCAGAGCCGCCGTGCTGCCGTTGTCGGTGTACTTTAAAAGTATGGCATCCAGGCTACTGCTGCTGCTGGCCCCGTTGACCCGCACCGTTCCCGGCGTGGTGCCGCTACCACCAAACAGGACACCATTGCTATTGCCGGCCGAATTGGTAAAAGTACCCGCGACGTAAACGCCCGTAGCACTCGCGACTACGCCGTAACCCTGGTCGGCCCCGGTACCACCGCCGATCTGCGTCCAGGTCAGCGTGGCTGAGTTGCCGTTATCAACGTATTTGGCCAGCAGTACATCCTGACTGCTGATGCTGGTCGCGCCCGGCTGCGAGGTGGTTGCGTTCGTGAGGTCCGTGCCGCCCAGTGACACGCCGTTGGCATTGCTGGTAGAGTTGACGAGCGTGCCCGTCACGTACACGTTGCTACCGCTCACGGCAATTCCTACGCCCCGGTCATTGCCGGTACCGCCCCCGCTCTGGGCCCAGGCCCAGGTGCGACTGGCGGGTAAGTACTTCGCTACGAACAGGTCTTCGTCGTTTACACTGCTCAGCAGCGTGTTGCCGAAGTACACCTGCCCCGTGAAGTAGCCCGTCACAAACAAATTACCCTGGGCATCGGTCGCCACGGCCTGCGTCTGGCTGGCGCCACCGGTAAAGCTGCTGGCCACCCGCCGCCAGGTGCCGGTTCTGCCGTCAACCTGGGCCAGCACCGGCCGGGCGACTACTATGCCCAGCAAGGGCGAGCCCGGGGCCGTACCGAAATAGGCGGTAGCCCCGCTGTTGATAGGATCACTTATGATGGCGCACACGTACACGTCATTACCGTTGCTAACTATATTGTAACCAGCATCTGTTCCATTACCGCCGCCTACCTGTGTCCAGTCAAGGCTGGCCGTAGCGCCGTTATCAGTATAGCGAGCAACTACTATATCAGCTAGCTGATTCACTGTACCAGCGCCATTGACCGGCACCGTGCCCGGCGTAGTACCATCGCCCCCAAATATTACCCGTCGGCTATTGGTTGCATCGTTAATGATATAACTCAGGAGGTAAACACTCGTGCCGTTTATTGCCACCCCCATACCTCCGTCGCTACTAGTACCACCATTCACCTGCGTCCAAACCAGCGAAGCCGCATTACCATTATCAGTGTACTTAGCCAGCAAGATATCCTGACTAACGCCACTGCTAGCCCCATTGATTTGCACGGTACCCGGCGTATTGCCATCTCCTCCGTACAATACCTTATTAGCGTTTGCGGTGTTATTATTGAAGACACCTGTTATGTACAAGGTATTGCCGCTCACGGCCACGCTGTTGCCGGCATCGTTGCCATCGCCCCCGCCAACCTGCGTCCATTGCAGCGCGGCACTACTGCCATTGTCTTGGTATTTAACCAAGATCATGTCGCGGGTGGTCGTATTGCTGATGCCGTTGACCTGCACCGTCCCCGACGTAGTACCGTCACCCCCGAATACTACGCCCTGCGCGTTATCGCGGGAGTTATAAATGGCCCCCACCATGTATAAGCTGCTACCATTGACCACCAGACACTGGGCATCATCAACGGCGGCACCACCGCCAACCTGCGTCCAGCCTACGGTAGCATTGCTACCGTTGTCGGTGTACTTGACCAGTACAATGTCAGTTGAGACACTAGTACTGGCCCCCCGCACCACGGTCGTGCCGGGCGTAGTCCCCGTACCGCCGAATACCACGTGCTTATCATCAGCAGTCGTATTAATGAAAGTTCCCGTAACGTACACGCTGCTACCATTCACGGCTAGACCAGTGGCCTGATCCTGGACATCGCCGCCCCCCACCTGGCTCCACTGAAAGGTCGCACTCGTACCGTTGTCGGTGTATTTAGCCAAGCACATATCACGGGTTGAGCTGCTGGCGGCCCCGTACTGCGTTACCGTATTCGTCGCTGGCCCAGTACCGCCGTATGCTACGCCATTCGCATTCGTAGCCGAGTTAGTAAGGTTGCCCGCAACGTAAATCGTACTGCCGCTCACCGCTACGCGCTGAAAAGCATCCGCACCGGTACCTCCCCCGCTCTGCGCCCAGGCCCACGTGCCAGTAGCGGGCAGATACTTGGCAACAAAGGCGTCGGAGCTACCCGCGCTGAGTAGCGTGGTGCTGCCGAGGGCTATTTGCCCGTCAAAGTTTCCCACTACAATCATATTCCCGGCCGCATCGGTGGCCGCATCCCGTATCCGGCAGTTGCCGGCCAATTGCGCGAAGCTACCGGGGACGGCCCCGGTCCAGCCGGGAGCTTGGGCGCGAGTTGCCTGCGGCAGCAGAACCACCAGCAAGCCCACGCTGGCCAGCAAGCAGCGGAGTGAGCGCAGGAGCCCAGCCCGGTGACGGGAAGTAAGTAAACACAGCATAAACAGAAAAAAGAGTGGAAAGAAGCAGGCGATAATCCCCGACCGCTGAGACCGAGGAGGATAGCTGCCAAGCGGTAGGCCAGCCGTTTTCAAATTGCCTTGAAGGCAACCGGCCATTAAGTAACCTTGACAGTTAATCCCACAAAACTATCCCTCGCTCAAGCGCATACCTGGCTGAAATGCTGAAACGCTGCTTCCCGTAGCTCAACCGCTTAGCCAGGCTTAGCCTGTGGAATTTTTCGAAAGTCAGCCTGGTAGCCAGCGCCCGCCCGCTTCAACCTAGCCCGGCGACCGGCGGCGGGTTGGCTTGACCTTCTCGCCGGCTTGCTGGCGGTGTGGGCAAGGTGGGCACCGGATACAATCAGCCCGCCGCCGCAACCATCTGCCCCCTGGCCGGGGTTATCTTTACTATTCGCCCGCCGCCAGAGAGTACCCGTGTCGCTTACGTTCGAATTTGCCCAGCCCGCCCCCACCCCAGCCGCCGCGCCCGACCGCGTGACGCTGTTCGTGGACGTGATTTTGCCCCTGCCGCTACCCAAGCTCTATACCTATCGGGTGCCCTACGAGCTGAACGACAACGTCGTAATCGGCGGCCGGGTCATCGTGCAATTCGGGGCCAAGCGCACGCTGAGCTGCATCGTGGCGGCCGTGCACGAAACGCCGCCCAAGGAGTACCAGGCCAAGTACATCCTGGAATTTATCGATGATGCGCCGGTGGTGACGCAGCCGCAGCTCAAGCTATTTCGCTGGATAGCCGAGTACTACCTCTGCACGCTGGGCGAGGTCATCAACGCCGCGCTGCCCGCCGCGCTCAAGCTGTCGTCGGAGTCGCGTATTCAGTTGCACCCCGCCTACCTCACCGACGGCAGCCCCTACCCGCTCGATGACAAGGAGCAGCGCATCGTGGACAACCTGCGCACCGAGGACGGCAAGGCGCTGACTTTCACCGAGGTGGGCGACGTGCTGGGCATCGCCTCGTTTCACAAGGTCATCAAGTCGCTGATGCAGAAAGACATTATCTTTCTGTTCGAGCAGATGTCCGACAAGTACTCGCCCAAGGTGCTCAAAAAGGTGCGGCTGGCCCACCACCTACTGGCCACCAGCGCGGTCGAGCGGCTGTTTGAAACCCTGGCCAGCAAGCCCAAGCAGGTCGATGTGCTGCTGAAGTATTTGCAGCACGTACCGGTGCACCGCGACGAGCACCTCAACCACTTGGGGCTCGAAAAAGCCTACCTCACCAGCTCGCCCCACCTCTCGGCCTCGGCCGTGAACACGCTGATTAAGAACGGCGTGCTGGAGCAGTTCGACCAGATCGTGTCGCGCTTCCCGCTCGACGAGAATCCGCTGGCCCAGATGCCCTTTCAGCTCAACGAGGCCCAAACGGCGGCCCGCGACGAGGTGATGAGCCTTTTCGGCCAGAAAGACATCGTGCTGCTGCACGGCGTGACGGGCTCGGGCAAGACGGAGATTTATATCGACCTCATCCGGCAGGCACTCGACGGCGGCGGGCAGGTACTGTACCTGCTGCCCGAAATCGCACTCACCGCCCAGATCGTAACGCGCCTCATGCGGGTGTTTGGCTCGCGGCTGGGGGTATATCATTCCAAATTCTCAGACAACGAGCGGGTGGAAGTGTGGAACGGAGTACTCTCGGGCCGCTTCCAGGTGGTAGTGGGCGTGCGCTCGGCCGTATTCCTGCCCTTCGACAACCTGAGCCTCGTCATCGTGGACGAGGAGCACGAGGCCAGCTACAAGCAGTACGACCCCGCTCCCCGCTACAACGCCCGCGAAGTTGCCTTGATGATGAGCAGTTTCCAGGGTGCCAAGGTGCTGCTGGGCTCGGCCACCCCGGCCGTCGAAACCTACTACCAGGCCCGGCTGGGCCGCTACGGCCTCGTGACGCTGAGCAAGCGCTTCGGCGAAGCCGGGATGCCCGAGATTGAGCTCGTCGATACCCGCAAGCTCCGCGCCGAGAAGAAGATGCACAACCACTTCTCGGCCGACTTGCTGAATACAATGGAAAGCAAAATCGCGCAGAATGAGCAGGTCATCCTCTTCCAGAATCGGCGCGGCTACGCTCCCGTCACCGAGTGCAACGACTGCGGCTACATTCCCAAGTGCCAGAGCTGCGCCGTGAGCCTGAGCTACCACAAGCACGCCCACGAGCTGCGCTGCCACTACTGCGGCTACCACGAAGGGATGCCCACCCAGTGCCCGGCCTGTGGCTCGCGGGCGCTGCGCACCCAGGGCTTCGGCACCGAGAAGCTGGAAGACGATCTCAAGATCATGCTGCCCCAGGCCAACGTGCAGCGCATGGACCTGGACACGACCCGCGCCAAAAATGCTTACCAGCAAATTATCAGCGACTTCGAGCAGCAGAAAACCAACGTGTTGGTGGGTACTCAGATGGTAACCAAGGGCCTCGACTTCGAAAACGTGAGCTTGGTGGGTATCGTCAACGCCGACGCCATCATTCACTACCCCGACTACCGGGCGCACGAGCGGGCCTACCAGATGTTTGTGCAGGTGAGCGGCCGCGCCGGGCGTAAGGGCAAGAAAGGCAAGGTCTTGATTCAGACCGGCGACCCCACCCAAGTGATTTTTGATAAAGTCATTCGCAACGACTACCTGGAATTTTACGAGTACGAGATAACCCAGCGGCGCGAGCACGAGTACCCGCCCTTCACCCGCATGATCCGGCTGACGGTAAAGCACACAGAGCAGGACGTAGCCCAGCGGGCCGCCATCCTGCTCACCCAGGAGCTGGCCGACCGCCTGGGGCGCGGCCCGGTGCTGGGGCCGGAGGCGCCGTACATCTTCCGCATCCGCAATTTCTTCTTGCAGGAAATCGTCATCAAGCTCAGCCGCGAGCACACCGTGCTGAAAGCGGCCAAGCTGGCCATTTGCGCGGCGATGGACGTGGTGCGCGACCAGAAGGAGTTTCGCCAGGCGCGCCTCGTGGCCGACGTGGACCCGATGTAGGGCCCTCGGCTGACTAGCCGTACACCTCGAATAGAAAAGCCCCAGCTACCGTAGGTGGCTGGGGCTTTTCTATTTGGCAAATGCACGTGGCCTACAACTCATCGAGCAGCCAGAGCACGATGAAGATGGCACCGATGAGGGCGATGATGGTACCGATAAGACCGCTGAAGAGACCAACAATCAAACCGATCAGCAGCAGGATAATACCCGTGCGCAGGTTACCATTGATGCGGGTGGTGTGCGCCGTGTTATCGCCTTTGTTCAGCTTCGAGGTAGCCGCCAGCTTATTGAGCTTCTTGGTTACTTTGGCCAGGGCCAGGCGCTGCACCAGGTTGAGCTTGGGAGCGGCCGTAGTGGCATCGGTCGTAGCAACCGTCGCGGCTACGGCGGGAGCTTCTACCGTTTTGGCTTGCGGGGCAGCAGCTACTACCGGGGTGGCGGGGGCGACGGCAACGGGCGCAACGGCTACTTCAGTGGCCGGAGCCTCGGCTACCGGGGCGGTGGCAACGGTTACTTCGGGCGCGGTGGCTACCGGGGCAGCAATGGGGGAAGCCACGGCTACGCGGGCTTTCGACGTAGCGGTAGTGGTGCCCAGATACGAGGCCGAACGGGGCAAGGTGGCATACTCGGCACGGTTGCAAGAGCCCAAGGCAAGGGCACCGGCGAGGACCACGGCGAGGCGGCCCAAGGTAGAGGTCAGGTTCTGCATAAGGTGAAAAGTGAAAGGGTTAATGAAAGAATTGTGCCCGGGATACGTTGTAAAAACGGTTTTGGCTGAAGGCTGGTCCTATTTTTTTGACGGCCACCAAGCCGCCGGGCGCGTAGCTTCGCCGAGCGAGGCTGAACGCCGGAGGCTTATTCGTTGTTGTATCAAAGGCGTAGGCAGCTAGTTGCCGACCTATTTTTTGCCCTCATTTTGCTCCTTATGAAGAATGCCGTTGTGCTGTGGGCCAGCTTGAGCACGGTAGCCGGGCTGGCTGCGGCCTGCACCCAGCTCCCAATGGAGTCGAACGTAGCCAGCCGGGCGGGCCTGCGGGCCGCTACCATCACGAGCCGCGTGCCCGACGAATCGGGCTACGAAAGCCGCCCCCCGCGCGACCCCCACGGCATTGCCCGCTATTACCACGGCCGCCAGATAGCCCACGTAATGGGCCACGAGGGAGCCGACTGGCTCGAGCGCGACGAGCGCAACCAGGAAGAGGGCACCGACGCGCTATTGCAAGAGCTGCACCTCAAGCCCACCGATACGGTAGCCGACATCGGGGCGGGCACGGGCTTTTTCTCCTTCCGCATGGCCCCGCTCGTGCCGCAGGGCCGGGTGCTGGCCGTCGATATTCAGCCCGAGATGATAGCGGAGCTAAATCAGCGCAAGCTTAAAAAGCAACTTCCCAACGTGGAGCCCGTGCTGGGCACGACTACCGACCCGCACCTCCCCGCCAGCCAGGTCGACGTGGTGCTCATCGTGGATGCCTACCACGAGTTTGACCACCCGCGCGAGATGGGCCAGGCCATCCGGCAGGCCCTGCGGCCCGGCACCGGCCGGCTGGCCCTGGTAGAATACCGGGCCGAGGACGCGAACGTACCCATCAAGCCCATTCACAAAATGACCGTGGAGCAGGCCCGCAAGGAAATGGCCGCCGTGGGCCTGGAGTTCGTGGAGGTACGTGAGACGCTGCCGCAGCAGCACCTGCTGCTGTTTCGCCGGCCGTTGTAATTGAGCGTATTGCTTTCATAAAGCACTCTAGTACCACGCTGAATTACGGAAAAATGACAGATCATAAAAAAGGCCCTGGCTACCGTAGCCAGGGCCTTTTTTATGATCTGCGGCAATCGCCTAGCGCTTCATCAAACGCTCGATGTCGTCGGCCTCAATCGGAATGTTAGCCATCAAATCCTCGTTACCGCTGGGGGTGATGAGGAAGTCGTTTTCGAGGCGCACACCCAACTTCTCCTCGCGAATGTAGATGCCCGGCTCGATGGTGTAGACCATGCCCGCCTCAAACTTGCGATACTTGTAGCCCACGTCGTGCACGTCGAGGCCCAGGTAGTGGCTGGTGCCGTGGGGGAAGTACTTTTTGTACAGCGGCGCGTCGGGGTCCTGGTTTTTCACGTCGTTGGCGTTCAGCAGGTTGAGCTTGATCAGCTCCTGCTCCATCGTCGCGCCCACGGCCTTGTGGTAGGCTTCGATTTCGTTGCCCACCACGAGCTGGCTTTGGCAAAATTTGAAGACGCGCAGCACGGCTTCGTACACTTGGCGCTGGCGCGGGGAGAACGTGCCGTTGACGGGGATGCTGCGGGTGAGGTCGGCGGCGTAGTTGGCGTACTCGGCCCCGAAGTCGAGCAGCAGCACGTCGCCATCCTGGCACTGGCGGTCGTTGCTGATGTAGTGCAGCACGGTGGCGCTTTCCCCGCTGCCAATGATGCTGGTGTACGCCGGCCCGCGCGAGCCACTTTTCACAAACTCGTGCAAAATCTCGGCCTCTACCTCGTACTCCCACACGCCGGGCTTCACGAAGCCCAGCAGGCGACGGAAGGCATTGCCGGTAATGTCGCAGGCGCGACGCATCAGGCGAATTTCCTCGGGGCTCTTGATGGCCCGCAGCTGGTGCATGAGCTTGGCAGCGCGGCGGTACTGGTGCAGCGGGTAGCGACGCTGCAAGCTCTTGATAAGGCGGGCATCGCGGGTTTCAACCTCCACCACGGACCGGATGTGCTCGTTGGCGTTGAGATATACGTACTCGGCCTCGTTCATGAGGGCCGGCAGTACCGTCTCGAACTGATCGACCCACATGATGGTCGGAATACCCGACACCTGACGCGCCTCTTCCTTGGTAAGCTTGTAGCCCTCCCACACGAGAATCAACTCCGAGGTTTCGCGCACGAATAGAATTTCGCGGTGCTTTTCGAGGGCCGCATCGGGGCAGATGACGAGGATGGTCTCCTCCTGATCAACACCGGTGAGGTAGAACAGGTCGGTGTTTTGCTTGAGGGGCAGCGTACCGTCGGCGTTGGTAGGCAGGATGTCGTTGGCATTGAAAATGGCCAGCGACTGCGGTGGCAACAGCTCGCGGAAGCGGCGACGATTCTCAATAAACAGCTCGGGGGCGATGGGGCCGTAGCGCATAAGAACAGAAAAACGGGTTGAGGCCGCAAGTTAGCTTAGCTACCTTTGTAGGGTAAGCTTTAGTGCACCATCCTCATGAAGGCAAGCTAAAGCTTACCCTACTCTATGCTCGCTCTGCTTCGGCAAACCCGTACCTTCCTCCTGCCCTATCTGGTGCTGCTGCTGGCCGTCGGCACCGTGCTGCTAGCCACGCCCAAGCACACCGCCTTCTTCTGGATCAACGGCCACCACGCACCCTTTTTCGACCAGTTCTTCCGGCCTTTCACTAACGTGGGCGACGGCGTGTTTTACGTGGCCATCACCTTGGTGCTCTTGTTCGTGCGCTTCCGCTGGGCCCTGCTAAGCTTCGTTTGCTTCGCCGTAACCTCGCTCGCGGCGCAGATTGGCAAGCACCTCATTTTCACGGGCCACCCGCGGCCGTTTCGCTACTTCAGCGAGCACCCGGGCTTTCCGCCGCTGCACATCGTGGAAGGCGTGGTGATGGGCACGCTCAAAAGCTTCCCCTCCGGGCACTCTACCTCGGCTTTTTCGGTATTTTTGGTGCTCACATTCGTCGTAAAGGACAAGCGCTGGGGGCTGGCCTTCTTGCTGCTGGCGGCGCTGGCGGCCTACTCGCGGGTGTACCTGGCTCAGCATTTCGTAGAGGACGTATTTGCCGGCTCCATCCTGGGCACGAGCCTGACGCTGGCGCTGCTGGCCTGGCTGCCGGGCTACCTGGCCCGCCACCCCCGGCCCTGGCTCGACCAACGCCTGCGGCTGCGCCGCAGCTAGGCTATTTGCGGGCCAGCCCCTGCTCGGTCAGCTTCACGGCGCTTAGGTCGAGACCCTGCTTGCGAAACTGCTGGGCGATATTGCTGCGAAACTGGTCAGCCTGTCCGCTCTTGCGGGCATCCTGCCAACCCACGTACAGCATGATGGCTTGCAGCTTGGTCGCTTCGCCAAACTGCGCCACGGCAGTAGGCGCGGCAAACTTGCTGTTCTGGCTCAGCAGGGTGGTCATCTGACGTTGCAGTGCCCGGTCCATGCCGGGCGTAATGGCACTTTCGCTCTGTACATTGTTGACAATCATGTAGCCAATCTCCACGTAGGCCGCGAAGGCCGTGGCGGCATTGTTGGCGGGCAGACCCGACTGCTTCACCATTTCCTGAAATAGTTGGCCGTAATCCGCCTTGCCCGGCCCGAAGGCATTGTTGAAAGCCTGGCCCGCGGCGGCGTTGCGGGCTTGCAGCTGGCGGCCCAGATCGCGCACCGTTTGCTGGCGTAGCGCGGCCGTGGGCACGTACGTCAGGTTGACGCGGCGGCTGGCCACCGCGGTACCAGCGCGACCAGCCCGCCGCTCCGTCTCGGCGTTGCGGGCAGAGGCCATGACCGCGTTGTTGTTCAGCAGCGTCGTAGTTTGGGATAGCACCGAGCTGGTGAAATTATCCATGATCAGGTCCACCGATTGCTGAGCTTGGACTACCAGACCACGCACGCTCAGGGCCAATAGCAGGCCCGCTTTCAGCCACTTATTCTTCATAGGTTGGGCGCCGCCGCCTTGGGTCAGCGGCGCCCGGCTTTACGTACGGCGACGGCGCGGGTTCATGTGGTCTTCACGCTCAGCTAGTTCCAAGCGTGCCCGAGCAGTGCGGACTACGACGGCTACCATTCCGCCAGGCGCAGGTAGCCGGGCTGTAATAAGCGAATGCCCTGCGGAGACATTTCCAGCAAGTGGTCGTGGCGAAACTCGCTGAGCGTGCGGCTCACCGACTCAGGGGTAATGCCAACCAGCGCCGCCAGGTCTTCGCGGGTTAGTTGAATGTAGGGTGGCACGCAGCCGTGGGCTTCGGCCTGCTCGTGCAGCAGCAACAACGCGTTGGCCAAGCGGCGACGGAGCGAATGGTAAGCCATGTCGAGCAGCATGGTTTCGCGCACACGCTTGCGCCCAGCTAGCTTCCGCATCACTTCCAAACTGATACCCGGACAGCGTAGCTGCTGCCAGAAATCAGCGGCCGGGATGCAATGAAGCACGGTATCCTCAATAGCCACGGCGGCATCCTGATGCGTGCTTTGCTCCAGCAAGTCCTTGAACCCAAAAAAATCCTGGGCATAATAAATACTAGTAATCAACTCCTTACCAAAGGAAGTAGTTTTGATAGTCTTTACTCGCCCGGCCTGCACGTAGTATAAGTAGCGCGACTTGTCGCCCTCGGCATATACCGCCTGTCGCCGGGCCACCAAGCGCGGCGGGTAGCTAGCGGCCAGCGCCGCCAGGGAATGGCCCCCCTCCCGGAGCAGGCTACTACCTGTACTAGCCGGCTCGCTCCCGGCTCGCAGTAGACGAGCAGCTACCGACCGCAGTAATACGCTGGCTTCGCACGACTGGGGCAGGTAGTCATCAGCCCCCTGATCCATGGCCCAGCGCCAGGCTGGCCACACGGCCTCCTCTCCTATTATAATAAAGGGAATGCTTCGCAACGCAGGAGCCTGCTGGCACAGGAGCAACAACGCATAGCCGTCGAGGCCGGGCAGGGTGGCAGCGCACAATATCAGGTCGGGAGGCTGCTGCCGGGCTAACGCCAGTCCGGCCCAGCCCTCGTCGGCAGTAGCCACTTGGTAGCCTGCGGCAGCTAATACTCCACTAAGGGCAGCTTGGTAGGCCGGATTGTGCTCTAACAATAATAGCCGTTGCGTGGTGGGCCGCGCCGAATGAGCCATAATATCAACTTTCAGGAACTATCAAGACTGCCTTGTCTCCAAAGGTAGTCCAAGCCACGCGAAACCATTCATGTGATATACATCATGCCCAAGTTGTTGATAAACACGAAGCGGATGAGCGTCAACATGGCCCCCTACTTCATTGAGGCGCCAGTTTTGTGCTTCTGACGCAAACTGGCCCGAATCAAGGTCGCCCGAGCGCCGCCACGATATATTTCCTGGCAGCAAATTTAGTACTTATCTCATTTCACTTAGCATTACAGCTTGCCAGGAATCAACTGTAACACCTACGCTTTCTAGTCATCGCTCTTCTTTCTTTCCACGCCTTCCAATTCTTCAATTTTTCCACTAACCCAACATGGCCTTAACTGCCAACCCCTTCCACCCCGTTACCGGGGAGCTATTGCCGGGCTACCGCGATGCTTACCTGCGCGGTGACCTGTCCAGTCACAACACGCAGTTGGTAAACGACTACCTGCGGGCCAACCCCAGCAAGGGCAGCGAAGCGTATCAACGCTTTCATACCCTGCAAGCCGCTGGCCACCACGTGCGCCCGGTGGGCTGGGTACAGCAGCAATTTGAGCTACTGCGCACCGAGCCCGCCCGCTTTCGCCGTCGGGCCGCTACATTAATAATAGGTGCGGCCCTGGTAAGCGGTACTGTGTTTGCCGGCGTTCGCCGCCCGGCCCGGGTATTGCCTACCCTTCCCGCAGCCAGCAGCAGCGCGCTGGCCGGCTTCGAAGCCTCGGCCGCCGCTACTACGCTCCGCACCATCAGTGGGCGCATTCTCGACGAGCGCGGCCGGCCCCTGGTCGGGGCTACCGTACTAGACAAAGCCAGCGGCCGGGGCGTCGGCACCGATGCGAAGGGTAACTACACGCTGAGCCTGCCCGCCGGCTCTGTCGCCAACCTCCAGTTTGGCTACGGCGGCTACGCCGAGGCCGAGGCCCGGCTAAGCGCTGGCACTACCTACACAGCCACGCTCCAGCCCCGCGCGAAGAAAGCGGCCCGCCGCTGGTGGCTTTTCTAGGGTTGTCAGGCCAGCCAAGCCGCTCGCGCTTTCGTGTTTTCGCTTCCCTTCTTGAATCGCTTTTCCCTGCACAAGTTGGTGGAGGCGGGCGGCTCCCCTACCCGCCTCGTACTCGGAGCACTCTTGCGCGAGCTACCCGAGGTACTGCTGGCCTGCGTGGTGGAAGTGGTGCCGGGTAAGGTGCTAGCGTATTACACAGACCGACTACAACCCGCACCACGTCAGCCGGCGCTACGCTCGGTTGCTGGCCAGCACGCACCACGCGCTGGCCAGCCCTGATAATCGGCCCGCTTACGGACATCACCACGGTGCTGGATGAGCACCTGCATCACCTGCGTCCCATGCACGACGACTAGTGGTAGTGTTTCGTGGCGGTACGCACTGCGGATGCCAACCGGGCTTTACTCGAGAATGCGGTACGCCGCTGCGCCAAGGTGCTGCCCTCCAAAATCAATTGAGCTCTAACTTTTTCACTTCATGACTCCCCAAGAAACCGTCGCCGGCATCCGTGCCCAACTACCTACTTTGCTAGCCGTGGCCGTCGTCGAAACCGAAACGGGCATGCCCCTGGCCTCGCACAGCAACCTGGCCGATTTCGATATCGAAACGGCCGCGGCCTACAACACCGAAGTTATCAAGTCCAAGCTCAAGGCCATCCAGGCGCTCAAGCTCAAGCAGTTGGTGCAAGACGTCCTGCTCACGCTCACCGACCAACTGCACCTGATTAAGCTCTCGCCCAACGCGCAGATGTTTATCTACTTGGCCGTGAACGCTGCGGATACCAATCTGGCCCAGGCCCGTCAAGTGGTTAAGGCGCATTCCGCTTCTTTGAATTAATACCCGCAAGCCTTCCCTTTCGTAAGCCCTTCCTACCGCATTACGCGGCAGGGAGGGCCTATTTGGCTAGTATTCATTTACCCCAGCCAGCCTGGTCACTCTCTCCTGTGGCTTATGCGCTCTTCCTTACCCCCGGTTTATCCTTCCGAAGAAGACATCAAATACGGTTTATGGCTTAAGCGCTTTGCCACGCAGCTACCAGCCTACGCCGAACGGTATGACTTGTCGCGCCTGCAACTACTTGAAGTGCAAAGCATCGCGGCCGAGTACCTCGATTTATTGATTTGGCATCTACAGCGGGCGAGCGCGGCCGTCGCCCAGCCCCTGCCCAGCTCCTCGGTACCAGCCTGCGAATTGATAAGCTGCCACGAATACACCCAGCTCGTGCAACAGTTGGTAAGTGGCTTCGTGGCACAGGTGCGCCAGCATCCCGCCTACACGGCCGATACCGGCCAGGCGCTCCAGCTAGCAGCCATTCCCCTCACTTCTTACTAGCCTCGGCGGGCAGGTCACACGGCTTCTCTTAGGGGAGGCCGATACGCTTTTTCGGGGCCAGCCGGCACCTTATAACTAGGAAGTGTTAACAGTAGTGGTTATGTTTGGGCATGGACTATTTGTTGACGGATGCGCAGTGGGGTCGAATTGCGCCGCTGCTGCCGGGCCGAGAAGGGACCAAAGGTGGGCGCGGGCAGGACAACCGCCGGTTTGTGGAAGCCGTGCTGTGGCTGCTGCGCAACGGGTGCCGGTGGCGGGCCTTGCCCCAGGAGTGGGGCAACTGGCACACGACGTACACGCGCTTCCAGCGTTGGACGGCCTCGGGCGTGTGGGTCCGCGTGCTGGCGGCGGTGCAGGAAGACGACGCGCTGCACACGCTGCTGGTGGACTCGAC
>CAJYVK010000284.1 GCA_913778455.1 uncultured Hymenobacter sp.
GTCATGCTGCGCTGGCCGAAGCATCTCATTCTGCTCATTTGGTCATTAAGTATCAAAAGGGCGTGCAGGATACTTCGGCCAGCGTCGCGTAGTGGCCTCTGGTACGGGCTGTATTGCCTGCTGGCCCTGCCTGCCCAGGCCCAGGAAAGCCAAGTGCTGCGCGGCCGGGTACTTGATGCCGATACGCACCAGCCCATCCCCAACGCACAAATCGGTATCGGTAACAACCGACTCGGCACGAGTGCGAACACCGACGGCCGCTTCGCGCTCCGAGTGCCAGCCGCTTATCAGGATAGCCAGCTCGAAGTAGCGCTGCTGGGCTACCGGCCCTACCGTCGCCCGCTGCCGCCGCTGCCGGCCGCCGAGCTGCTGATTGAGTTGCACCTCAGCCCGGCCAGCCTGGGTACGGTCGTCGTGACGGCCTCGGCCGAGGGGATAGTGCGCGAGGCCGTGGCGCGTATTCCGCGCAATTATCCCGTGCGGCCCACCCAACTCACGGGCTTCTACCGCGAGTCGGACGAAGAGGCCACCCGCCAGCGGTACGACTATCTGGCCGAGGGTATTTTGCGGGTGCAGAAGGCCGGCTACCAGCACTCCCGCGACCCCGGTACCGTGCAGGTGCTGCAAGCACGGCGGGTAGACCTGCGCGCCGCCCAGGATACCGCCGCGCTGCCCCCCATCGATTGGATAGCCGGCCCTTTCGTGCCGCACCGCTTCGACTTTGTGCATACCCGGGCCGAGTTTATCAGCCCGGCGCATTTCAAGCAGTACAGCTATCGGCTTGGCTCCCAGACTAGTTTTCAGGGCCGGGCGGTGTACGTGGTGACCTTCGAGCCCCGCCCGGGCACCAGCCGGGCCAACTTCGCGGGGGAGGTGTACATCGACGAGCAGAGCTACGCCTTTTTGGGGGCGCGCTGGCACCTCACGGCGGCGGGCATCCGACGCGAGCGCTTATTGGTGTTCACCGCAGTTGAGCGGGCTTATCGGGCCGAGTATCAGCCCTATGCCGGGCGCTACTACCTCAAAAGCATTTGGTACAACACCCTGGGCCAGCCCCAGGCTGGGCGGGTGCGGCACCACCTGGCCGAGTTCGTGACCACGGCCATCGACACCGCGCAGGCCCCGCCCCCCGGCTACGAGGCCCGCACGCAGTACGCCGACGTGTTCCTGCAAAGCCCGGTGCCCTACGACTCGACTTTCTGGCAGCACTACACGACCGTGCTGCCATCGCCGGCGCTGCTCGACCAAGCCCGCCAGCGTCAGGCCGATACGCTGCTGCGCCGGCCCGCCCCCAAGGCCGCCGCGCCCGCCCCGCCCAAGTGGCGCTTGTTGCACCAGCTACGCTACACGTACGCCGGTGGCGTACTAACGGCGACCGTGCCCGCTACCGATTTGCGCGTGGTGCTGGCCCCCGCCGGCTCAGCTCTCCGGGCCGATGCCCAGGCCCGCACCACGGCCCAGCGGGTGGCCGCGCAGTACGCCTTCGGCATCCAACTCGACCTGACGACCCACTGGGCGATCTACGCGGCTACCCGCCACCTGCTGGGGCAATTGCGCGGCGAGGGCTGGGAAACGGGGCTGGGCTATACTCGCCAGCTCAACTCGCGCGGCCGGCCGCTACGTGCCCGGGCCGGGCTGGCCTACTTGCGTCAGAGCGTGGGCCGCGAGCTGGGCACCGTCGTCAATCCCGATGCCGGCTTGCGTCTGGCCGGTACGCCGCTTGGAGCCGACCAGCTCACGCTTTCGCTCCAGGCTATCACCGACGCTGTGCAGCCCCGGCTGGGGCTGGGCCTCGAACTAAGCCGCCACTGGGAAGCCGTGGCCGACTTGGGCTACCTGCTGCCGCTGCGTACTCGCAGCCAACTACTTATTGAGGAGAAAAAAGGCTTTTTCAGCTTCAGTCAGCACGCCGCCGACCTCGACCTGCCGGCTGCCGAAGTTCGTTTGCTCGCGGCGAGTCAGCCAGCGACCGGTGCCCCCTGGCAGCTTGGGCGCCTGCTGCTGAGCGTAGGGGTGCTCTACCGGCTAGGGCAATAAAGCTGGGCGCAGGCGTTAATTTTGACGAATGCGCGGGCCGAAGTGGTCAGCGACTACGAGCGTTTTAGTATGACCGAGCCCCTGCCGCCGAGCCCTTTGTTGCCGCCCACCGCGCCGCGCCGCCGGTGGTGGGGCTTGGTGGGAGCGGGGGTGCTGCTGCTCCTGGTGGGCCTGGTCGTGGCCTACCGCTGGCTGCTTGCCCCCAACGTGCGGGCCGAGGTAGATGGGCCGGCCTACTTGTACGTTCGACCGGGGGAAGCGACGGCTACAATCTACGCCGACCTAAGCGAGCGGCTGGAGCGGCCCAGCGAGTTTACGCTGCTGGCCGACCTGCGGCACTATGGTACGCCCGCCCGCCCCGTGCGCCCCGGCCGCTATACGTTGTCCGCTGGCCTGGGCAACCTGGCCCTGCTGCGCCTGCTGGCCGAGGGGCGGCAAGACACGCTGGCTTTTACCCTCAAGCCCTTTCACTACTTGCCGCAGTTGCCGCGTCAGGCCGGCCGCCAGCTGCACCTCGATACCACCCAGCTGCATAAGCTGCTGGCCGACAACGCCTATCTGGTGAGCCGCTACGGCCTCGATACCGCCACCGTGCGGACGCTGTTTATTCCGGGTACGTTGCGGCTGTTCTGGCCCACGCCGGCGGCGGCCTTTCTCGATTCGGTAGCCGCCCGGCACCGGCGTTTTTGGAATAATCGCCGGCTGGCCCAGGCCGACTCCCTGAAGATGAGCCCCGTACAGGTGGCGGTGCTGGCCAGCATCGTGCAGCGCGAAACGGCCCAGCCTACCGACAAGCCAATCATTGCGGGCGTGTACCTCAACCGCCTGCGCCGGGGGCAGCCTTTGCAAGCTGACCCTACGCTACTCTGGCCCCTGCACGGCCTGGGCACCCGCAAGCGCGTACTCAACGTGGATAAAAAGGTGGATTCGCCCTACAATACCTACCGCCACAAAGGTCTGCCGCCCGGCCCCATCACCACGCCCTACCCGCAGGCCCTGGATGCCGTGCTGCGCCCCGCTCATCACCACTACGTCTTTTTCTGCGCCCGCCCCGACGGCAGCGGCTTCTCTGATTTCGCCGAAACCTTCGCCGAGCACAAGCTCAACGCCCGCCGCTTTCAACATCATTTAGATAGCTTGAAAATCAAGCGGTAGAATGCAGCTGGTAGGTAGCGTATTTCACTTAACCCATCCGGCAAGCTCGGCGTGTAGCGCGGACGCTACGAGTTCGCACGCGTGCTATTCATTCCACTTAATCACTACACCATGCGTCTCGTTATTCAGCGCGTCCGCCAGGCATCCGTTACGGTAGAAGGCCGCGTTACCGGCCAGATTGGACCGGGCCTGCTAGTGCTGGCCGGCTGCGCCCCCACCGACGACGAGGCTGCCCTGGCCTGGATGACGCGCAAGCTGGTAAACCTGCGCATCTTTTCGGATGACAACGGCCAGATGAACCGCAGCGTGCTCGATGTGGGTGGGCAGGTGCTCATCGTCAGCCAGTTTACCCTGTTGGCCGATGCTCGCAAGGGCAACCGCCCCAGCTACGTCGGCGCGGCCCCGCCGGCCGTGGCCGAGCCGCTGTACGAGCGCTTCGTGGCCCTGGTAAGCCAGGCCCTGGGCCAGCCCGTACCCACTGGCATCTTCGGGGCCGATATGCAGGTAAGTTTGCTCAACGATGGGCCCGTAACCATCGTGCTCGATTCGCCCGCCTAGCTCCAACCTACTTACTCATGACCATCGAACAAGCCCAGGCCACTGTTGACGAGTGGATTACCACCACCGGCGTTCGCTATTTCAGCGAATTGACCAACCTAGCCATCCTCACCGAAGAAGTAGGGGAGGTGGCCCGCCTCATCGCCCGGCAGTACGGCGAGCAGTCGTTTAAGGAGTCGGACAAGGGCCGCGAGCTGGGCGATGAGCTAGCCGACGTGCTGTTCGTCGTTATCTGCCTGGCCAACCAGACGGGCGTGAACCTCACCGAGGCGCTGGCCCGCAACCTGGCCAAGAAAACCCAGCGCGACGCCACCCGCCACCGCGACAACCCCAAGCTGAGCGCTTAGTCGGCTAGGGGAGCGTCCAGTGCTGCTGCGCGTGAGGCTCATAACCCAACACTCGGCCGGCCCTGACGCATCACCAAGCCGGAGCTTGGTGTTACAGCAATTGGCTTCGGCTGCTTGCACCAAGCTACCCAAGTAACTCCGGGCAACAACTCATAACTTCTAACTCATAACTCATAACTCCACAAAGTGACCTCGCTGCTAGCACGTTTGCTGGCGGTGGCCGGGCAGCCCAGCCGCCGCATCGTCGGCCTGATGTCGGGCACATCGCTCGACGGCCTCGACGTGGCGCTGTGCCGTTGCACGGGCCACGGCTCCGCGCTGCAC
>CAJYVK010000285.1 GCA_913778455.1 uncultured Hymenobacter sp.
TGCGCAGAGTCCGGCAGAAGGCCGCGAAATAAAGCGCCGGAGAGTGGAAGAGTCGGATAAGGATACTCCAACCGAAGAAGGGTAGGTAACTCTGCGTTGGGCTAGGCCTGCTACTCTATACCGGCTGGTGGTATGCACTTACCGCATGGCAAGCGGGTACGAGGCAGGTAGGTTGCTCAGGTCTACAAAGTGAGCTACGGGCGATCTAGTTTGTCGATTTCCTTTTTCACTTCTTCTAGTAGTTGCTGCTGTGTGGGGAGGTAGAGTTGATATTTGCTGGCGACAATGGTCTGGTTGTCGGCCGGTAGGCTGATTTTTACCATCGCATCGTTCTTATCGGCGCAGAGCAGGATGCCGATGGTAGGATTCTCGTGGGGCAGCTTTTCCAGGCGATCGTAGTAGTTGACGTACATCTGGAGCTGGCCCAGGTCTTGGTGCGTGAGCTTGTCGGTCTTGATTTCAACCAGCACGAAGCACTGCAACAGCCGGTTGTAAAACACCAGGTCTACGAAGAAATCGTCGCCATCGAGGTGTAGTCGTTGCTGCCGGGCCACGAACGAGAAGCCGTTGCCCAACTCCAGCATAAATTCCTGCAAGTGAGTAATGAGCGCAGTTTCCAGGTCGCGCTCGTAGTAGGCAGCTGCCCGCTTCAATCCTAGAAATTCCAGCACCATGGGATCCTTGATGATTTCGCGGGCTTCCGTGGGGGGCTTTTCCTGGCGGGCTACTTGCAGCACGGTAGCTACGTCGTTGCTGAGCAGCAGGCGCTCGAATAGCTGGCTGTTGACCTGGCGCTCCAATTGCCTGGCCGACCAGTTATTCTTGGCTGCCTCGGCACTGTAAAATTCGCGCTTATCGTTGCTATCTAAGCTGATAAGCGTTTTGTAGTGCGTCCAGCTGAATTGTGTCCGCAGTGCGGACACAATTGGGAAAGCCCGGTAAAACTGCACGTACCAGTACAGCTGCCGCCGCGAAAATCCGCTGCCAAACTGCGGCTGCAAGGTATCGGCCAAGCTTTGTAGCAAGAACGTGCCATAAGTTGCCCGGTCAGCTCCTTGCTGCTCCTCTGCCACTATCGTTTGCCCGATGTGCCAGTACAGCCGCACCCGTTCGGTATCGACGGCCCGTACGGCCTGCTCACGCGCCTGCACGATGAGGCGCTGCACAGAGGCAAGAAACTCAGGGTTGATAATCATACTTCGGCCGTTTTGCGGCTGAATTGCGCGACTCGCACTTTTCCACTCAATAGGTCTTGCATCGGGCTGGCGTTGGATGGTTGGCGTTTTGCGAGGCGCTTATGTCGGGCAGCATAGCCGCCAATTTAGCCACTTTGCGGAACTGTCAGCACTAGCAGTAAGAAGCAAATGTACTCGCTCGCCGGGTCGGCTTTTGTCCGTAGCCAAGATCAAAAATCCATTCCGCTACGTCGGTCAGCGGGTTGCTACGCTTCGGACGACTCAACAGAATGGGCGTTGTTGCAAGCCAGTGATTTTGTGCAAGAAACCGAGGTTGAAATGTCTAAAAATTACAATCCCAGTTTCTTGCCGGCGTTGTGCTGGCGTATGTTGTCGAGGCGGGTGTAGCGGCGAATCATGGCGCTGGTTTTGTGCTTGGTCTGGTTCATGATTTCTGAGTCGTCGGCCCCGTTGAGCTTCGCTACCGTTACGAAGGAGGCTCGCAGGGAGTGCGCGGTGTAGCTGCCACCCAGGTAGCGCCGCGTGATGAGGTTGATGTGTTCGGGTGTGAGCCGTCGGGCGGTGAGCTGATTGTTCTTGCGCAACGATACAAACACTGGTCCGGTAGAGCGGTCAGCCGCGCTAGCCCGCAGCCAGGCTTGCAGGGAGCGCACTGGGCAAGTAGCCAGCTCAGGCGAGTAATAAATAGCCTTTTCGTCGGCCTGCCCGGTTTGGTTGGTTTTACTCTGGTTGAAGGCAATGAGTAAGCCTTCCTCATCAAAAGCCAAATCCTCCACATTGAGGGCCGATAATTCTGCCCGGCGGAAAGCTCCCGTGAAGCCTAGCAGCAGCAGTGCCCGGTCGCGCAGACCGGCGTAAGTAGCGAGGTCGATACTCTTCACCGTACGTTTGAAACTGGCCAGGGTAAATGCCGGGGCCTGCTTGCTACGCGTCTTCTTCTCGCGGGCGATGCCCTTCAGCAGCACCTTGATTTTGTTATCGGCGGTAGCAGAGGGTAGGCCGGCCAGCTCGTGGGCCTTCGCAATAGCCGCGGCGTGGCGCTGAATGGTGGCAAGCTTTTTACCAGCTTCTGCCAGTTCGGTCAGGAAGCCAGCTAGCGTCTCGACCGGGGCCGGCAGGCTAGCGAGCGCGTGCACCAGGCACCAGGCGGTGAAGCGCCGCCAGTCGCCGGCATAAGCGCGTTGGGTATTGACGGCCCCGCTCAGGCCAGCGGTCACGTAGCGGCTGGCTGGGGTCGTGAGATGGGCTGGCAGTCGAGCAGCGGCTGTTTCGGGGGAGGCAAGGGGCAGGGTACTCACGGTAGCCTATGCTATACGGAGTGATAAGAGCGTAAACAGTCGGCTTTCAAAGATAGGTGCTAAGGTCCGATAATGTTTACTTATCAAACCTTATCACACACCGTTATCTTTATGCAGAAAACAACGCGCCACCCCGCTTTACTGCCAGTCAGCGCAGATTTACTACCTCATTCGGTTGACTTAGGCAAATCCGTAGCTAACACGGGCTAAGTACTACCGGTTTGGCTCCGTGCCAAGCTTGCGTAGGCTATTCAAGCACAAGTAAGTATAAATTATTATATTTTTATACTTACTTGTGCTTATTAGAAAGGTTGCTTCCCGTTTTGAGCCAGGTTTTCGAGGTGAGGAGATCGAAAAGCCCACCTCATTGCTCGTGCCTACCGTTTCTGCGCCGATAAGGTACTCCCACCCTGCACCAGTTGACCAGCCGGCGTGATTCCCTCGGCCTTGACTTGAAAGCTGCCGCCGCCATCGGCGGTGAAAAAGCGAAGCTGGGCTTCCCCCTTGGCATCGGTTTGTACCGCAGGGTTCCAGTAAAGGGTGGTGCGGCGGGGGTCGGGCGAAGTTGTAAGCGCAAGGTCGTAGCGCGGCGTGAAAAACTGCCGGGCGCGGTAGTAGCCCGGCACCTGTATTTTCAGCACGTTGGCGGCTGACTGGCGGGGACCTTTGTAACTCGCATCGCCCTGCTTGGTGTAGATGGCAATCACGCCCGCGTTTTTCCCAAACATCGCTCCTTCCGTACCCTTGAATACCTCTACGGCCTCTACGTTGGCCGATTGCAGGTAGGCTACCTGCTCGATGGAGCTTTCGACGCCGTCGAGCAAAAACACCGGCGTGCCACCGCCGCGAATGCTGCTGACGCTAAGTGGATTAGACGATATGCTGAGGCCCGGGACCCGGCCTTCCAGCATTTGCATAACCGGTATTCCGGTCTGGTACAAGGGATTTCTGGCAAAGTCGATAACGGTGGCATTGGCCGAGCTGAGCAGGCGGCGCGGGTCGTCGGGCCGCACGGTAGCGCGCTGGGCCGTGACGGTCACCGTACCGAGGCGGATGTTGCGCAGACGCTCTTCGGGGTGCAGCTCCAACTCCGTTTCGCGCTGCTGGCGGCTACGGCCCAAGTAGTCGGCCACCGGGGCCGGGACCACGGGCGGCAGGTTGGGCAAGGGGGGGCCAGCCGTGGGCGGGCCTTGGTCGGGGCGAATGAGCAGATTGGTCTCGCCGGCCTTGCGCTTGGCTTGCAGCGTGAGGGTAGTGGTATCGGTGGGGCTGAATCCTAAGAATTGAAAGCGCCCGTCGGTCCCGGTATTACCCGAAAAAAACTGCGGAGTGGGCGGCCCCACCGATGCGATTAGCTGGCTGTTGGGCACGGGGCGGTAGCTGCGCTCGCTCACCACCTGCCCGTGCAGTTCGATGGACTGCTCGGGTTTAAATGCTATGGTCGGCAATTGGCCCGCCAGTACGTCCTTCCACACGAAGCGCCGCCAGCCCTGGGTCAGCAGCAGATTGTCGAGCGCCAGGGCGGTAGCCGCCGAGGGCTGGTAGAAATAATAGCCGGGATTTTCGACGTACCCCGCCAGGTCGGAAGTCAGCAGCAGACTTGACGCGATAGTTTCGGCGTCGGGGGCGAGGCTGGCTACCCCGGATTCCGTAACGGCCACCGACAGGCGGGCGGCGACGGGCTGGCCGGCAGCATCGGTCACGCGCACGGCCAGCTGCACG
>CAJYVK010000286.1 GCA_913778455.1 uncultured Hymenobacter sp.
GAGTACCGGCGGCTGCTATCGGCCCGCACCGTGTAGATGTCGCCCGCCCGGGGGCTGGCTAGCAGCGCCTCGTCGACATGGGTATCGCGGATGCTGCGCAGGTAGCCGTAGAGGCCGAAGGCTGCCACGAGGGCCAGCCCCGCCCACGTCCAAACGGGAGCGCGGCGGTGCTTTTTTACGGCCCGCACGGCGGGGGCCAAGTCGGGGGCGAGCTGTTTTTCTTCCCAGGTAGCCTGGCAGTGTGCGCACTGGGTCAGGGCGATTTTTTGATACGGAAAAAGGGGTACCCAGTACACGTGCGCGTAGCGGCTCACCAGGGCCACGTGCAGGCTGTCGGGAGCCTGGCAGGCGGGGCAGGTCGTGCCGGGCAGGGGCTCGGTGGCGTAATGCTTGCCGTTGGTACCGTAAAAAATCATGTGGAAAAGAGGCGCGGAGCTGGGTGCGAAGCGGGCGACTAGCCAAACATAGCGTTCGCGTGGCAAAGCACCAAAATTCGTAACCAATTGACACCGCGTTATCTGTCGTCGCTACGCTGCCAGTTTAACTGGTAGTTGGCAGCTTGGCGGCAGAAAAGCTCGACAGTAAGTGCCTACGCGCTACGCTCCACAGCAGTCAGCAAGTGGTCGATTTCGCTGGCGAGGCGCTCGATCTGCTCCAGGCCGGCGCGGGCTTGCTCCATCTCGCCGCGCTGGTGCTGGCGCACGAGGGCCTGGCCGACATCGAGAAGCTGGCGCAGCAGGCGCTCGATGCCCGCAATTTCGGGGCGGTGGCCGTACTGGGGCTTCAGTACGGTATTTAGCCACTGCCCCAGCGGGTTATCCTGCATCGAGAACAAGCTGGGCTCGGCTTCCCGCACCCCGTAGAGTACCGAGCGCAGGCGCGACTTAAACAACACCTGCTTGACGCGGGCTTGCTGAAAGTCGAGGGCGGTAAGCTCCATGAGGCAAAGAAAAAGCAAGGGGCGGCCGGGTGGTCGCTACTAGCAGTGGGGAATAAGGCTGAATAAAACGCCAGGCGTGCGGCCCGAAATTCTAAGTTAGCGGCCGCTAGCAAATTTACGGCCAGGGAATACCAAAGCGGCTGGCTCAGTTTACTAAAAGCCGGGCGGCGGGGCTACTCTAGCGCTTTGCGGGCGTTGACGAGCTCCGTCACGTCGTAGGCAAAGACCATGATGCCAGCAGTTTCACCTTGCTCGCTGAAGCGCTGGTACGAAAAATTAAAATAGCCGGGATAAGAAGGCCCGCCGGTGGGCGAGGCAATCTCAATCGGCATTTCGTCGCCGGTAAAGGTTTCACCGGTGTTGTACACGTTGTCGAGCAAGTCGATGAAGCCCTGGGCGGCTACCTCAGGCAACGCCTCGGCCACGGTGAGGCCCACTAGCTGGCGGCTTTGGAACAGCGCCTGGTAGGCCGTATTCACGAACTCGTAGCGATGGTCCGGGCCGCGCAGGACGCAGATGAGGGCCGGGGCATTCATAAACAGGCCCTGGTACATAGCCCGCTGGCTTTCGGCCCGCTGGTAGTTTTGGTAGGCCTGCTCCGACAGAATGGCTTGCTGCTCATTGGATTCCAGGATTTCCTGCACCATCATCTTCTGGTCGTGGATGTCGGTAGCCCCACCCACCCAGAGGTTAATCTGGCCGTCGGCGTCGCGGCGCGGCTGCGCCCGCGAGAGAATCCAGCGGTACTGGCCGTCGTGGCGGCGCAGGCGGTACTCTACTTGGTAGGGCGTGCCGTCGGCCACGGCTTGCAGCCACTGCGTGCGCACGCGGTCGCGGTCGTCGGGATGCAGGCTAGTCAGCCACTGCTCGCCCAGTTCTTCTTCCAACGGGCGGCCGGTGAAGGCCAGCCAGCGCGGGTTGAAGTAATCGCGCAGGCCGTCGGGCGCGGCCGTCCAGATGAGGACGGGTAGGTTTTCGAGGATGAAGCGCGTGCGTTCCTGCTCGTCGGCCAGCTTTTGCTGAGCCTCGGCGGCAGCGCGGGCGGCGCGTAGCTGCTCAGTCACGTTTTGGGTGCGCTGCAAAATGTATTGCAACTCGCCTTGCTCATTGACGATGGGGTAGTGGGTGGCCTGCCAGTAAAACTCTTCGAGCCCACCACCTTGCTCGGCGGGTCGGGCCAGGTCGTAGCGAATGAGCGGCATGGTGTGCGGCTCCAGGTAGCGGCGTACGTGTTCGTGCGACTCCCGAATCTGGGCCGCGCCGCTTTCATCACTGGCCGGGTAAGCTTCGAAAAACGGTTTGCCCACGGCGTCTTCGCGGCTCTTGAGCGACACGGCTACGTGGCTGTCGGTATTATCCAGGATGGTGGCCTCTGGATTGGGCGCGATAAGCAAAAAGTTCTCGGGCAGAGAACGAAAGACTTCCTGGTAATTGATGGGCAGCGCGGCGGTGGGCATGGGGCAGAAAAGGTAACGCCAGCGAAAGTAAGCACCGGCTGCCCCCTTAACGGCTGTCGCGCTTTCGCGTTGCCTCGCGTCGCCCAACCGGCGCTGCCGACGGTTCGGCACCCGTTTTGGCGGTCTGGGTAGCTTTTAGTTGAGCTTGCCCTCGTCGGCCCGGCACCTTTGAGCCACTTCACCGCCTCATCCGCCGGCCCCATGAAAACTTCGCTACTCGCCGCGCTGCTCACTGCCAGCCCCCTCGTCGCCGCCCTCGCCCAGAGCCCCGCCCCCGCCGCGCCGGCCCGCGCTACCACCCGCCTCAGCGGCACCGTACTCGACGCGGCTGGCCACCCGCTGGCGGGAGCCAATGTATTCCTGAAAACAACCTTTGACGGGGCCACGACCGACTCGCTGGGGCGCTTTGCCTTCGTCACCGATGCCCGGGGTACGCTGCCGCTGGTGGTCACGCTCATCGGCTACGAGTTGCAGGAAGCGCCGCTGGCCCTACCCGCCGCCGGGGGAGCGCTGGCGCTGCCCGCCCGCCACCTGCGCGAAAGCCGCGCCTCGCTGGCCGACGTGGTCGTAACGGCCGGGGCCTTCGAAGCCAGCGACACTCGCCGGGCTGCCGTGCTCAAGCCGCTCGACATCCTGACCACGGCCGGGGCTAATGCCGACATCGCCACGGCCCTCAACACCCTGCCCGGTACCACGCGGGTAGGGGAGGAAGGCAAGCTCTTCGTGCGCGGCGGGGCGGCTTCCGAAACCCGCACCTACCTCGACGGCCTGCCCGTGCAAAGCCCCTACGGTGGGGCGCTTACCGGGGTGCCGGCCCGGGGGCGCTTCTCACCCTCGCTGTTTAAGGGTGTGAGCTTTAGTACGGGGGGCTACTCGGCCGAATATGGACAGGCCTTGAGTGCGGTGGTCGGCCTCAACTCGCTCGACCTCGACCCCGAAACGCAAACCGGTATCTCGCTGCTGAGCGTGGGTGGCAGCCTCAGCCGCACCAAGCGCTGGGAGCGCACCAGCCTGTCGGCCAACGTCGATTACACCAACCTCGGCCCCTACTTCGGCCTCACCGCGCCCGACCAGCGCTGGGAGCAGGCCCCCCGCAACCTGGGCGGGGCCGTGCGCCTGGCCCACCGCACCAGCGCGGGCGGCATGCTGAAAATCTACGCCACTTACAACGCCCAGCGCGTGGCTACCCGCCTGCCCGACCCCGAGGCCGCCTACGTCGAGAATGGTCGCCGCACCGGCCTGCGCAACGACAACGCATACCTCAACGCCACCTACCGCGCCACCCTGCGCCACGGCTGGAGCCTGAATTCGGGCCTGGCCCTGGCCCGCGAGCTCAACGACGTGCGCCCCGAGCCTTTGCACTTAGCCGAAACCGACCGCACTGCCACCGCCCGGCTCGTGCTCATCAACGATTCGGCCAGCACGTGGTTCAACATCAAGCTGGGGGCCGAGGCTACTGCCCAACACTATACTCTGGGCTACCAGGCTGCCGCCGACGCCCCGGTATTCACGACCGACTTTCTCGAAAAGCGTACCGCGCTCTTCGCCGAAAGCGATCTGAGCCTGACTCCGCGCCTTACCGGCCGGGTGGGCGTGCGCGGCGAATATTCGGCCCTGCTCAACAAGGCTAACCTGGCCCCGCGCCTGGCGCTGGCCTACGGGTTGGGCGCGGCCGGGCAGCTGTCGGTGGCCGGCGGCTTGTTTTACCAGTCGCCCACCAACGACCTGCTGCGGGTGCAGCCCGCGCTGGCCTTCGAGCAGGCGGCCCACTACCTGCTCAGCTACCAGCGCACGGCCGCCAGCCGCACCCTGCGTGCCGAGCTCTATTATAAGGACTACCAGAAGCTGACGCGCTTCGACGGCAGCCAGCCGCTCGCCGCCAGCCGCTACGCCAACACCGGCCAGGGCTACGCCCGGGGGCTCGACCTGTTCTGGCGCGACCGCTACCAGACGTTTCAAAAAATCGACTACTGGGTAAGCTATGGCCTGCTCGATACCCGCCGCCAGGCCCGCGCCGACCGCGCCGAGGCCGTGCCTACCTTCGCCGCCACGCATAGCCTGAGCCTCGTGGGTAAATACTGGCTGGCCAAGCTGCACACCCAGGTGGGCGCTACGTACAGCTACGGTAGCCCCCGGGCTTACTTCGACCCTAACCAGCCCGGCTATAACCAGGGCCGTACGCCGAGCTTTCAGCAGCTCGATGTGAGCGTGAGCTACCTCACGCACCTGGCCAAGCAGTACACCATCGTGTACCTGGGCGTGACCAACGTACTGGGCCGCGACAACCTCTACGGCTACCGCTACGCCACCACGCCCGATGCCACCACGGGCCAGTATGCCGCCGTGCCCCAGCGCCGGCTCGTGCCCCGCATGGTGGTCGCAGCTTTACTCATCTCCATCAATAAAAAGACCCCCGGCGATACGTCGGTGGCTCCTGATTAATCGGGGTAATAAAAAATAACTGGGCTGCCCGTGGGCAAATGAGTGCTCTTCGGCATCAGAACGGTGCTGAAAGAGAAATACCACGTGGAAAGGATGACGACCAGGCGCCGGGCATTGCCCGGCGTTTGCTTTTTTAGGGCCTGCGGGGCGGAGGGCTGTCTCGTGCCCGTATCCCACTGCTCGCTGACGCCCACTGACGCGCTGGCGCGAGTTTAGGCGAAGCCGTAACTCGCCGCCGATCAGTGGGGTGGAGTTTCCAAACTCCACTGCCGCAACGCGGCAGACTGCGGCTTTTTACGTTGTAATGGGCCGTACGCACTTAGGCAGGCGTGAAATTGCCGCGTTGCGGCAGTGGAGTTTGGAAACTCCACCCCACTGATCGGCGGCGAGTTACGGCTCCGCCTAAACTCGCGCCAGCGCGTCAGTGGGCGCCGGCGCGTAGTTGCCGCAAACGCTTCTGCCGTGGTCTGCGACGCTTCGGGGGCGACTTTCGACGGTTCGGCGACGGGCGTTTTGGGGGCGGTGATGGGTCGGCCACCTTTGACTCACTAACCACCTCAACCCCCACACCATCATGAAAAAGTCGTTGTTCACCCTCGCCCTGGCCGCCATTAGCTTCGTAGCTGCTGCCCAAACCACCCCCGCTCCGGTCGCTACCACTGCGGCCGCCGGCTCCTACACCGAGCTGCTCGGGGCTACCATCACCCAGGTGAGGAATACCGGCGACGCCGCCGAGCTGCAAGCCCTGGCCGCTAAGCTGGAGCGGGCCGCTACCGTGGCCCCGGCCGACTGGCTGCCCCGCTACTACCAGGCCTACGCGCTGCTCATCAGCTCCTTTACCAGCAAGGAAGACGGCGATGCCAAAGATGCCCTGCTCGACCGCGCCGAGGCCGCGCTGGCCCAAGCCCGGCAGCGCAAGGGCGACGAGTCGGAGCTGCTGGCCCTGCAAGCCTACGTGTACCAGGCCCGACTGGGCATCTCGCCCATGCTGCGCAGCATGAAGTACTCGCGCATGGTGAGCGAGACCGTGGCCCAGGCCAAAAAGATTAATCCCGCCAACCCGCGCCCCTACCTTATCGGAGCCAACAACGTGTACTACATGCCCAGCATGTTTGGCGGCGGGGCCGAGGCGGCCAAGCCCTTATTTGAAGAAGCCAAGGCCAAATACGCCGCCTTCCGGCCCGCCAGCCCGCTGGCCCCCACCTGGGGGCAGAACCAGGTGCTGGGCCGTCTCAAGAAATATGAGGTAGCCGCGGCCCCGGCCGCCGCAACTTCGACGGCCGCTAGCTCGACGGCCAAATAGGTACCCGGGGGCCGCCTCGCCCTAGCCGCGAGGTGGCCGCGCCCCACCGTTAGCGTCTATTTTTAGCTCCGATTCACCCATGTCCCTGCTCGCCGTGCCTCTGCTGCCCCCGCCGCCCGCCACCCCGCCCTACGAAGACGTTGTGCCCACTGGCCAGCCCTGGGTGACGACCGTCGCCCGCTCCAACGTGCGGGCCTTCGGGCGGGTGCTGGGTTGGATAGCCCTGGTTTGCGCGGGCACGGCGCTGCTCTTTGCCCCGCCGCCCTGGATCGACCCGGCCGGCTACGGTATCTCGCTGCTCGTGGCCTTCTGCTACGCGGCTGGGCTGTGGTTTGCCAATGCCTACACGGCCGATTTGCTCAACCTCCGCGTGGGGTGGAGCGAGCGACCCATTCGCCGGCTGCTGTTCACGGTGGGGGCATCGTTTATGGTCTCGTTGCTGGTGATGGTGGTGGTAGGCGAGCTTACGTCGGTGCTGCTGGCGCACCGGCCCCTGGGCTACAGCCTGCGCCACCACTTCGTGTCCAACGCGGCGTTTCCGCTGCTCACCACGGTGGTAGTATCGCTGTTTATGCACTCACGCTCGTTTTTGCTGGCCTGGCGCGAGGCCACCGTGCGGGCCGAGCGTCTCGAAAAGGAATCGGCCGTGGCCCGGCTCGATTCCTTGCGCCGGCAGGTCGACCCACACTTTCTCTTCAATTCCCTCAACGCCCTCACCAGTCTCGTGGAGGAAGAGCCCCAGCGGGCCGTGCGCTTCATTCGCCAGCTCAGCAGCGTCTACCGCTACGTGCTCGAAAGCCAGAGCCAGGAGCTCGTGCCCCTGAGCGAAGAGCTAGCCTTCGCCGAGGCCTATGTCTTTCTGCAAAAAACTCGCCTCGACGAAGCCTTGCAAGTGGAATTCGACTTGCCGCCCGCGGCCGACACGACGGCCTTTTACTTACCCCCGCTGGCCTTGCAATTGCTGCTCGAAAACGCCCTCAAACACAACACGGCTTACCAGGCCAGCCCGCTGCGCCTGCGCGTGACGGTAGACGCGGCCGCCGCCACGCTCACCGTGCGCAACACCCTGCGCCCGCGTCGCCTGCCCGCCGACGAGGCCTCGGGCCGGGGCCTGGCCAATCTACGCGCCCGCTACGCCTTTCTCACGCCGCGCCCCGTGGCGGTCGGCCCGGTGGGCGAGGAGTTCGTGGTTACTTTGCCGCTGCTTGCGCTGTAAGGGGAATTACTTATCCATTGCCCGCACCCTGCCAGCGAGTCCAAGCTATTTCGTTTCTTTATTTATGATTCGCGCCCTTCTCGTTGAAGATGAGCCGCTGGCTGCCCGCCGTCTGGCGGGACTACTGCAAAAGCAAGCCGTGCCGTTCGAGATTATCGGCCCCGCCGAGTCGGTGGCGCAGGCCGTGTCCCTGCTGCAAGCCGGCCCCGCGCCCGATGTGCTGTTTCTCGACATTCACCTGGCCGATGGCCTCAGCTTTGAGCTGTTTGAGTTGGTGGCAGTGACATGCCCGGTGATTTTTACTACGGCCTATGACCAGTACGCCCTGCGGGCTTTTAAGGTCAATAGCGTTGATTATCTGCTTAAACCGATTGACGAAGAGGAGTTGCGCGTTGCCGTGGGCAAATTACAACAGCGACTGCCAGCAGGTCAAGGCGCTGATTTTGGTATAAAAAGTTCGGTTTCCAGTACAAAGCCAGCCCCAGAAACGGCCGCTATTCCCGCGCTGGATGCGGCGACGCTGGCGACGCTCATTCAGCAGTTGCGCCAGCCGGCACCCGCAGCCAGCCACAAGAGTCAGTTTGTGGTGCGGGTAGGCGAACACCTCAAGGTGGTGCCCGTGGAGCAGGTGGCTTATTTTTTCAGCCTCGAAAAAACTACGCTGCTGCAAAGCACCGACGGCCGCAAATACGTAGTCGATTATTCGATGGAGCAGCTTGAAAACTTGCTCGACCCAACCCGTTTCTTCCGGCTCAACCGTGCCTACCTGGCCCAGCAGTCTGCCATCCACGACATTATCCACTACACCAACTCGCGCCTCCAAACCATCCTCAAGCCCGCTCCGCCCGAGAGCGAAGGCCCCATCCTGGTGAGCCGCGAAAAGGTGAGCGTATTTAAAAACTGGCTCGACCGCTAGGCTAAGTAGAAGTATGTAGTGCGAGCAGTGCTGGGGCGA
>CAJYVK010000287.1 GCA_913778455.1 uncultured Hymenobacter sp.
CGCGGGGGCCACCGGCACCACGTACGCGCCCGGTCCGCTCACCGCCACTCCGTATTTCCGCCGCCGGGTCACGGCGGCGGAAATACGTAGTGGCGGTGAGCGGACCGGGCGCGTACGTGGTGCCGGTGGCCCCCGCGATGGCCGCCCAGGAGCTGTTATCCGGCGAAGATTCCCATTGGTAAGCGAAGGTGCCGGTGCCCCCGCTGGCCCCCGTCGTGCTGGTGAGCGGGGTGGGCGCGGTCCCCGGGCAAATGGCTTGGTCGGTCCCGATGGTCCCGGCTACCAGCGCTGGCAGCACCGTCAGCGTGACCGTCGGCGAGTACATCGGTCCGCAGGGGCCGGAGGTGACCCGGCGACGGAAGTAAGTCGTGGTCGTGAGGGGGCCGGGGGCGTAGTCGGCGGCGGTAGCGCCGGCGATGGCGGTCCAGGTGGCGTTGTCAGCCGAGGCTTCCCACTGGTAGGCGAAGGCGCCCGTACCGCCGCTGGCCCCGGCCGTACTGGTGAGCGGGGCCGGGGTAGCGCCCGGGCAAATGGTTTGGTCGGCTCCGATGGTTCCCGCCGTCAGCGCCGGGGCCACCGTGATAGTGACGACGTTGGATGAAGTCGGCCCGCACACACCCGAGGTCGCCCGGCGGCGGAAATACGTCGTCCCCGACAGCGGACCGGGGCTGAAGGTCGGGCCCGTGGCACCGGCAATGTCCGCCCACGTCACGTTATCCGCCGATGACTGCCATTGATACACGACTGGCCCCGAGCCCCCACTGGCCGAGCTGCTGCTGGTAAGCGGGGCCGGCGTAGCACCCGCGCACAGGGCCTGGCTGGCCCCGATGGTACCCGCTACTAGGGTCGGGGCGACCGTCAGGGTGACGACGTTGGAAGGCGAGGTGGTGCAAGCGCCGGAAGTTACCCGGCGGCGGAAGTAGGCGGTGACCGTGAGCAAGCCAGGGGCGTAATCGGCCCCCGTCGCGCCGGAGATAGCTGTCCAGGTAGCGTTGTCGGTTGAAGAATCCCACTGGTAGGTGAACGTCCCCGTGCCGCCGCTGGCCCCGGCCGTGCTGGTGAGCGGGGCGGGGGCGGAGCCCGCGCACACGGTCTGGTCGGCCCCGATGGTGCCCGGGTTCAGGGCGGGCAATACGGTCAGCGCCACGCTCGCCGAAAACACCGGGCCGCAGGTACCCGCCGTTACCTGCCGGCGGAAATAGGTAGTCGTGGTGAGGGGGCCGGGCGCGTAGTCGGCAGCGGTGGCCCCGGGGATGTTCGTCCAGGTGCTATTGTCGGCCGATACCTGCCATTGGTAGGCAAAGGTGCCGGTGCCGCCGCTGGCCCCGGCCGTGCTGGTCAGCGGGGCCGGGGTAGCGCCGGGGCACAGCGTCTGGGCCGCGCCGATGGTGCCCGCCGTCAGGGCCGGGGCCACGGTGATAACGACCACGTTGGACAGGGCCGGGGCGCAGCCGTTGCCCGTGCTGGCCCGGCGTCGGAAGTACGTAGTCGCCGGGAGAACGCCCGGCGCATACGTCGGGTCGGTAGCCCCGGCAATGGGCGTCCAGGTGACGTTATCAGTTGAAGCTTCCCATTGGTAGGTGACGGTCCCCGTCCCGCCCGTCGCCGGAGTATCGTTGGTAAGGGGGCTGGCCGCCGTCCCGGCGCACAGCGTCTGGCTGGTGCCGATGGTGCCGGCCGTGAGGGCGGGTAGTACCACCACCCGCACGGTGTTGGAAGGCCCGGCGCAGGGGCCGGATACGGCCTGGCGGCGGAAATAAGTCGTAGCCGTGAGCGTGCCGGGGGAATAGTCGGCGGCCGTAGCCCCCGCGATGGTCGTCCAGGTGTTGTTGTCGGCGGAAGCTTCCCATTGGTAGGCCACCGTGCCGCTGCCGCCCGTGGCGGCGGCCGTGCTCGTAAGCGGGGCGGCGGGGCTGCCGGCGCAGATCGTCTGGTCGGCCGCGATGGTGCCGGGCAGCAAAGCCGGCAGCACCGTAATGGCTACGGAAGCCGTGGGCGTGCGCGGGGCGCAGAAGCCCGACGTTACCAAACGCCGGAAATACGTCGTGGCGCTCAGCGGACCGGGGGCATAATCGGCGGCCGTGGCCCCCCCGATGTCAGTCCAGGTGCTGTTGTCGGCCGATGACTGCCACTGGTAGCTGAACTGCCCGATGCCCTCGCCGGCCGGGGCCGTGCTCGTGAGTGGGGCGGGCGTGCCCCCGGCGCACAGCGTCTGGCTGGCCCCGATGCTGCCCGGCGTGGGCGGCCCCGGCACCCGGATGAGCGACTGGGTTTCGCGGCAGAAGCAGAAATTGGTGATGCGTAGCGTAATGAGGTAGTCGCCGGGTGCGGGGAACGTGAAGACCGGGTTGGCCACCGCCGAAGTGCCGAGCACCGTACCCCCCGGCGTCTTGAACGTCCAGGCGTAAGACTCGGGATTGGGCACGGGCGAACCGGCCTGGAAGGTGATCTCCAGGCAGGCCGTGGACTGTGCCCCGAAGCCCACGCGCAGCAGCGAGCTCTGGTTGAAATTGGGCAGGCCCAGCCCGCTGCGGCGGCCACCCAGCTGGAGGCTGTCGTCGGCGTAGCGGGCTTTGGCCCCCAGCGAATCGGGATAGGCAATAAAGCCCAGCGCGGGCTGGTTTTCGCGGGCTACGTAGATCTTGCCGTCGGGAGCGGCTTGCAGCGAGCCCAGGTTGACGGCCGTCTTTTGCTTGAGCGGAATGACCTGCTTGCTGGCCGCGATATTGGCCGCGCTCAAATCAAACTGCAACAGCTGGGGCGGGCTCATGATCGTGGCGTAGAGCCGGTTGCGGCTGGGCGAAAACTCGACGCCGTAGTAGCGTCCCGCCCCGCTGTCGAGCACCCGCCGGTTGCTCACGATGCCCGTAGTGGCATCGAAGGCAAACAGCTCGATGCTGCTGCTGCTATCGGCCGTTGCCACGTCGCTGAAGCGGGCCACGGCCAGCTGCTCGCCGTCGGGCGATACTTTCAGCTGGCCGCGGTAGCCCTGCACCCCGATGCCCGGCGCGTGCACCGCCCCGATGGTCGAAATCACGGGCGTGGGCTGCACGCCGGCCGGCGTCACGCGGTAGGCCAAAAACGAGTCGCCGCGGTTGTCGGGGCCGCTGGTAGCCGTGCCCCAGCCGTGCACGATTATCCAGATGTCGCAGCCGTTCTTGTGCAGCACGCCCGTCATTTTCTCGGCCGTGCCCAGGGCCAGCGGCGTATTTTTATTCCCGACCAGCACCTCGCCCTGCTGCCCGTTGGGAATGCTGATTTCCGAGTAGCTCAGGCCGTTGGGGCCGCCCTGGGCATCCTGGGTGAAAATGAAATAGTTGGTAGTGCCGCCCGGCGTGGCGGGGCTGCCCGGCCGCTTGATGGCCAGCGGGCCGTCGGTGTTCAGGCGGCTGCCCCCCAGGCCCGTGCCGTTCAGCATGATGCTGTGGTTGCGGCTCCACACGGTGTCCCCGTTGCTGTAAAAGAGCAGGCTGCCCGTGCCGTCCGACATAACGCCCGAGCCGAAGGGGGCGATCATCCGGCCATCGGTCAGCACCTTGGGCGGGATGGAATCGGTCGCCTCGGTGAAGTCGAGCCCCGCCCGGTAGCCGAAGTACCATTGATTGATAAACTTCTCGTCCTGGCTGCACTCCGGCGGGGACGTGGTCTGCGCCCGGGTGGAGATAGCCGCGCCGCTCAACAGGACGAGTAGCAATGCGCCTAGCCAGCCCGCAATCGGGAAATGGCGGCGAGCCGCTTCGGTGGGTAGGGTGGGGGAGGAGCAGGGCGAGGGAGACGGTAGCGCAGCGGGCATAGTAGGGCGGGAAAGTGGGCGGGCAGGAAAGCGCCCCGGCAAGCAACAGTACCCGCGCTGCCTCAAGCAGAAAACGGAGCCGGCTGACCGGTTATTGCGCCATCACGTACGGCGGGCCGGTAGTAGTAAAGCTACACACCGCCCGCCAGCTTTGTGCAATTCAATGTACTGATAATGATAGTTGCACCGGCAGCGTTATCCTACTCCGCCAGCTAACTGGCCCGGCCTGCGCCCAGTGCGCGGACCACCGTCGAGTTACGCGCTGCGCCGCTAGGGGCGGTGGCCAGCCGGGCTGCTAAACATCAACCAGTTAGACTGCCGGGCCGTGTCGGTACGGCGGTGGCCCAGCTTAACTACGCTGCCGCCGTCCTTGTACCAGCCCTCGTCCCAGCCACCCATGTCTAGGTACAAAGCGTTGCGGGCTCCTAGTTCCACCAAGTCATCCCCAAATTGTTGCATGCTCACGTCGTCGGCCTCGCTTTCGACGACGGCAAAGCGGTGGTCGGCTAGCTCGGCCAGGGCCCGGCGCTGAAACAAGGAGCCGCCCGCCGGGCGCTGATTCTGACCCTCGAACACCAGCAGCTCTTGCAAAAGAATGGTGCCCCGCTGCCGCTGGGCTTGCGCTAGCTGCCCCGCGGGGGGCGACTGGCCCTTGGGCAGCCGGTCGATGCGGAGCGAATCGCCCAGGATGGTCAGCTGCCCATCGAGAAAGCCAACGGTAGCTTGCCGCTGCCGTAGCTGGCCCTGGCACACCAGCAGGTCGAGCGGCTGGTAAGAAGTCAGGTCGGTGTAAGCGGCGGCCACACTCAGCCAGTTGCCCGCCCCGGCGGGGTCGGGGCGCGTAGTCACGACCCGTACCGTGAGTTGCTGCGGATAAAAAATAGTGTACTGCCCACCCGCTGCGGTGGTCCGGGCCTCTACCCGTACTTCCGGCGCGACGCGGTGCGTACAGCCCGCCAGGGCTAGTAGCAGGTAAAGTAGGCGGGTAGTCGGCAGGATAGGCATGGGGCGGGACGTAAGCGCCCCCAAGCTACGGGCAAACGCGGCGGTCGGCAAATTGCCGGTCGGTTTCCCAACCCTTGCCGGGCCGCTATTCCGCCCCCGCGGCTAGCTCACCGGAAAGACCAGCAGGTGATACGTACCCCCCTGAAACTGCAGGCTGCCTACCGGCTCCAGCCCGAGCTTTTGCGTGTGCACGCGCAGGGAGGCCGCGTTCTCTGCCGCGATAAAGGCAATGCCGATGGCAAAGCGGCCGGCCAGCGCAGCCCGGCTGGCCGCAAATAGCCGCGGCAACAGCCCCTGCCCCCGGTAGTCGGCGTCTACGAGCACTGGCCCGTAGAAAAACCACTGGTAGTCGGTCAGCGCCCGCTGCCGGTAGGTTAAATCGGGCAACAGCGCGCAAATGGCCTGCACCAGCGGCGGATACTGGGCCGCCGGCAGCCGGGAATTCAGCACGAAGCCCACCAGCTTATCCGCGTGATAGGCTACCTGCCCGGGTACCGAGGCCAGCATGGCCAGCACGGCCGGTACGCTGAAGGAGCCCGTCAGAAAGCCGCCGTGGCGCTCGGCACTGCTCAGCTGCTGGTACGTATAGCGATTGGCCAGCCCCGCAATGGCGGAGGCGTCGGCGGGGCCGGCCACCCGCAGGGTCAGTGTAGGCATAGTGCAGGAAGCGAGGCCCGATTCGGCTAGGCAGCTTGCCCGGCGGCCATTACTTCGCTTAGCAATTGCTCTACGTCGGTTTCGGAATTGAGCAGGCGGTGCTGGGCGAGGTCTACCAGGTGGCGGGCCTGGGCAACCGACTCGGCCGACGGGCGCGTGCCTTGCAGCAAGTAGTCAACTAATTCCTGCTCCGTGCTTTGCAGGAGCGCCTCTAGCTCGGCTGGGTTGACGGGTTGGCTGCCGAGAGCCAGGTACAGACGCACACTTTGGCGCAGCTGACGCTGCCAACAGCTAGGAGTAGAGTGCTTGGTGAAAGAACGTAAGGGTATCTCCATGAAAGGCAGAAGGTAAGGTATTATAATAGAGCGAATTGTGAGAATAGCGCTGCTCGGCATAGATAGAATCGGTCAGTGCTAAATCGATAAAGCAGAGTGAGTTGCAAAATTAGTACCCCGGTCCTAATTTATAGTACGAATTTCAGTGAGTTCTGCGCAAGATATTGACTTTTATGAAATTAAAATGAATTAAAGGATGAACTTAGTCTGCGGATACTGCGGCTGGCGGTACCGCCGCGTCCGGCCTGGGGTTGCCGGGCGTTGCGCCGCGGCTGGCCCCAGGGTGGCAATAGTACCCGCCCGGCCACCGCTACGGTCCTTGGCGACTCGGCCGCTCTCTGGGCAGCCGGTGTTAGTAGATAGCTGGCCTTCGGGGGCCGAAGGGCGTATGAGGAAACAGCCACTTTCTGCTACGCTATGCCGCCGCCTGTCCCGACTTCTTTTCCGCCGTCCGCCGCTACCGATGAGCGCCTGCGCTGGGTAACGCGCGTGGCTCACCTGCTCGACAGTCAGTTTCGGCTGCCCGGCACCCGTTTTCGCTTCGGTCTCGACCCCGTACTGGGTTTGCTACCCGTCGTGGGCGACCTGTCCACCACGGTCGTGTCGGTGGCGCTGCTGCTCACCATGATGCGCTACGGTGCCAGCGGGGCCGTGGTGGTGCGGATGGCACTCAACATCTTCCTCGACACGGTGCTGGGCGCCATCCCCGTAGTGGGCAACGTATTCGATTTTGCCTACAAAAGCAACGAACGCAACGTAGCCTTGCTGCGCCGCCACTACGCCGAGGGTCGGCATGCTGGCAGCGGTAAGGGGCTGCTACTGCTCGTGCTACTAGCTTTTCTGGCCTTATCGGGGGTGGTAGCCTGGGGCAGCGTGCTGCTACTACGCTGGCTCTGGCAGCACGTAGCGGCATCCTGAGAATCCCGGCTGCCGGGGCCGAGCGGGTGGGGCCGTAGCACCTGCTCAGGCTAGTCACAGTTGGGCGCGTGGTCCAAGCCCGGGCTTTGGGTGGCCGACAGCCAAGCCAGGCACTCGGCCAGTTCGTCGGGGCTGCTGAGGAATTGCGCCTGCGAGGCTTCTACTACGGCCCAGGCCTCGGCCTCGGCGGGTGGAGTCAGCTTGCGGCCGAGCAGCAGGTGCCATACGATCTGGTCCTGCACCTGGCGCAGGCTGGCTGCGGTATCTGGGGTGCCAGGCTCGCCTAGTGCCAAATACAGGCGCACACTCTGACAGAGAAGCTTTTGCCAAAATGGGCTGCGGGCCTGGGCAAAAGGAAGTAAGTACATGAGCTCCATGTCCGTATAAACGAGGGGCAAGTCCCGTCGGATTGGTTCAGCTTAAAAAAAGATGAAAGACCAGCTGGTAAGCTCTGTGGGAAAAGGGTTTACGTATGCTAAAGCAAGCTGCTCGGCTCCTGGCCCGCAAGGCGCGGTTGCTATATGCAAAACGCCCTGCAAGTACCAGACTTGCAGGGCGTTTTTGTTGAACGGTTGCGGTCTGGACGGGACTCGAACCCGCGACCTCCGCCGTGACAGGGCGGCATTCTAACCAACTGAACTACCAAACCGTTTACCGCAGTCCGGAAGCGGCGGGTGGCCTTTTCCGTTTTGGT
>CAJYVK010000288.1 GCA_913778455.1 uncultured Hymenobacter sp.
GTACCGGTGCAAGTAGCCCTGGGCACGGTAGTGACCGAGCGCGTGATCGACGTACTGGTGCTGCTGGGCCTGCTTGGCTCCACGCTATTACTGGATTTCAACACGTTCTGGGGATTTTTCAACGACAAGCTGCTCGGGGGCAAGGCCGATACCATTGCCCGCAACCCCCTGCCGCTCGTGCTGGCGGGCGTTATCGGCCTGCTGCTACTGGCGGGTGGTGGCTACACCCTGTTTCGCAACCTGGAGCGCCTGCGGCAGAATGCGCTCTTTAACAAAGCCGCTCTTTTTGTGAAGGGGCTGCTGGCGGGCGTGTTCAGCATCCTGAAGCTCGAAAACAAAGGCGTATTCCTGTTCCACACGCTGTTTACCTGGCTGGTGTACTACCTGCTCGACTACCTGGCGTTCTTCTGCTTTCCCGAGACCTACGGGCTGGGTATGAAAGCCGGCCTGGCAGTACTCACCTTCGGGGCCTTTGGCATGGCGGCACCGGTAGCGGGCGGCATCGGGCCGTTTCACGTGCTGGTGCAAGGCATTCTGCTGGCCTACGGCATCAGCAAGGAAGCGGGCATCGCCTACGCGCTGGTAGTGCACGGCGCCCAAACGCTGCTGGTCGTGCTGCTGGGCGGTATCAGCTTCGTGGCCGTCGCCCTGGCCGACAAAGGCAGCATCGTAGCCGAAGCCGAAGCCCTGGCCGATGAACCACTCACCACGGAGTGAGGGGGTGAACTAGTGAGATGGTGAATTTGTGAAATGGTGAAGAAGCGGAGCTACTACTAAGTAGGCTACTACTGTAGAGAATCCTTCAGCCAATTTACCACTTCACCATCTCACAAATTCACCACTTCACCACCTCACAAATTCACTACTCCCGCGCATGACTGCCGCCAAAATTCTTACCCGCGCTGAGCTTCCCGCTGCCCTGGCCGCCTGGCGGACTGCGAACGAGCGCATCGTGTTTACCAACGGCTGCTTCGATCTGCTGCACCTGGGCCACGTCGATTACCTCGAAAAGGCCCGCGCCCTCGGCGACCGCCTAGTAGTGGGCCTCAATACCGATGCCTCGGTGAGTGCGCTCAAGCCCGGCCGACCGTTGCAGGATGAGTATTCCCGCGCCCGCATCCTGGCCGCGCTGGCCTTCGTCGATGCGGTGATACTCTTTGGTGAGCCCACGCCCTTGCAGCTCATCGAGCTGGTGCAGCCCGATATCCTGGTAAAGGGCAACGACTACGCCATCAGCGCGATTGTGGGCCACGAGCTGGTGCTGGCCCGGGGCGGGCAGGTGCTCACTGTGCCCCTCGTAACGGGCTACAGCACCTCCAACATCGTGAAAAAAATCAGCGCCGGGCTGGCTGGCTAGCCGGCCGCCCGGCCGCGCTCGCTCAACAGCTTTGGCGGCCCTGGCGTATTTTTACCTTCCTGAAGCTGCCTTTATCTCATCCTCCCTCCCACCCCTACTCCCTTGGAAATGAACACCCCGCTGGCTACGGCCACTCCCTTCCAACTGACTGAAGAACACCTGGCCGTGCAGGCCGCCGCCCGCGACTTCGCCCAGAGCGAGCTGTGGGAAGGCGTTATCGAGCGCGACGAGCAGCAGAAGTTTCCCGCCGCCCAGGTCAAGCGCATGGGCGAGCTCGGCTTCATGGGCATGATGGTGAGCCCCGAATACGGCGGCTCGGGCCTCGATACCATCAGCTACGTGCTGGCGATGGAAGAAATCTCCAAAGTCGATGCCTCCTGCTCGGTTATCATGTCGGTGAATAACTCGCTGGTGTGCTGGGGCCTGGAAAAATTTGGCACCGAGGAGCAGAAGCGCAAATACCTGCCCCGCCTGTGCTCGGGCGAAATCATCGGTGCCTTTGCCCTCTCGGAGCCCGAAGCCGGCTCCGACGCTACCAGCCAGCGCACTACCGCCGAGGACATGGGCGACCACTACCTGCTCAACGGCACCAAAAACTGGATTACCAACGGCACCACCGCCTCGGTCTACCTCGTTATCGCCCAGACTCACCCCGAGCTGAAGTCGCGCGGCATCAACGTGCTGATTGTCGACAAGGACATGCCCGGCTTCCAGCAAGGCCCCAAGGAAAACAAGCTCGGCATTCGCGGCTCCGACACCTGCTCGCTGCTCTTCACCGACGTGAAGGTGCCCAAGGAGAACCGCATCGGGGCCGACGGCTTCGGCTTCAAGTTCGCCATGCAGGTGCTGGCCGGCGGCCGCATCGGCATTGCTTCGCAGGCACTGGGTATTGCCTCGGGCTCGCTGGAGCTGAGCATCAAGTATGCCAAAGAGCGCAAAGCCTTCGGCGTTGAAATAGCTAAGCACCAAGCTATTCAATTTAAGCTTGCCGACATGGCGACCAATGTGGAGGCCGCCCGCCTGCTGTGCCTGCAAGCTGCCGCCGACAAAGACAACCACGCCGACTACGCCAAGAGCGGGGCCATGGCCAAGCTCTTCGCCTCCAAAGTGGCCATGGACGCCGCCGTGGAGGCCGTGCAGATTCACGGCGGCTACGGCTTCGTGAAGGAATATCACGTGGAGCGCTTCATGCGCGACGCCAAGATTACCCAGATTTACGAGGGCACCTCCGAAATCCAAAAAATTGTTATTTCCCGCGAGATTTTAAAGTAGGCATGCCTACTTTAGCGCTCGCTCATATTGCACATAACCCAGGCCATTATGGCCTGGGTTTTTTGTTTTACTGAACTTTTTTTAGAATGTATTGTAGTAATTACTTGGGATAGTAGGTACTTTTGGCCGGGCGAAGGGAATTTTATCCTGGATTAATGACAAAATAGATGGAAGACTACAACAAAGTAATTGAGTCTCTGGGAGTTAAGTATATTAAGGCTAAGAACCTTGTACTTCGCCAAGCATTTACAGTACGCAATGCTTATGACGTAGGCAATAACCTGATTCTCCTGCACCAGGGCAAAATTGTTTTTGGCGAAGATGAGGTAGTAGTTGAGGAGGGCGAGTTACTGTTCCTGCCGGGTGGCCGGGCCACGCGTGTGGGCTACGGGCAGAGTGCCGCCACCCGGGTAATTTCCAACGACGACTTAATCACGAATAAGGACCGATTCTTTACTTCCAACGACAAGCTCGACTACATCGGCGACGCCGAGGAAAGCCACAGCTTTGTAGCCTTTGAGGCCAAGGTATTTGACTCGGTCAATTTCTTCGCCTCGCTCGACGTGCCGGCCTTCGTCATCAAAGGCAATACGAAGCTGGCCAACCTGGTCATCAAAATCATCGAGGAGTCGCTGCAAGACCTGCCGGGCCGCGAGCGCCTCATCAACATCTACACCGAGAATCTGGTGGTGGAGGTGGTGCGCTACATCCTGCGTAATAACTTGTTTGTGGAGCAGCTGGCCACCAACAGCACTTATTTCAAAGACCCGCGCCTGATTGACCTGTTCAACTTCATCAAGGAGAACCTGAGCGGCGACCTTTCCAACAAAGTACTGGCCACCGTAGCCAACGTAAGCGAGGACTACGTGGGGCAGTATTTCAAGATGCTGACCAATATTAATCCCCAGGATTACATTGAATATCAGCGCATGGAACGCGCCGTTTCGCTGCTGCGCACCACTAAGAAAAGCATCCGCGACATCGGCAAGGAAGTGGGTTACAAGGACACGGCCTATTTCTGCCGCCGTTTCAAGATGATGTTCGGCATCCCAGCCGGTAAAATGCGCCGCCGCGAGACGGCCATGAACATCTAAGACCGCAGATTTAACGGATTAAACGGATTTCGGGGATACGCCCGCCAGCCTGCGGCGGCGGGCTGACTATCCGGACGTCCGATAAAAAGAAAGGCCACCCTTGCGGGTGGCCTTTCTTTTTATTTGCTCACGCCCTGGGCGCAAGGTGGAGGAGTTGGGCGAGTTGATAGTGCCTACCCACGCTTACCAAAAAATCAAAGGGCGAGAACCACAGCGTAAGCTGCGGCAGCAGTAATAGCACCGCGCTCGCTTAGTCAGCCCGCCGCCGCAGGCTGGCGGGCGTATCCCCGAAATCCGTTTAATCCGTTAAATCTGCGGTCCGGAGGGCGGCAGTGGCGGTGGCGAGGAAGTCGGGATCTCGCTCCAAGTGATTGCCTATCACCACCATGTCGGCCCCGGCAGCGAGGGCCTCGTATATTTTTTCGCCGGTGTTGAGGCCACCGCCCACGATGAGCGGCACCTCGACGGCTTGGCGCACCGCGCTAATCATGGCCGCCGATACGGGCTGCTGCGCCCCGCTCCCCCCGTCGAGATACATGAGGCGCAGGCCCAGTTGCTCACCCGCCATCGCCGTGGCGGCAGCGATACCTGGCTTGTCGTGCGGCAGCGGCGCAGTACCGCTGATGTACGAAGCCGTGGTCGGGCGGCCGCTATCCACCAGCATATAGCCGGTAGGCAGGAGCTGCAAGCCGCTCTGCCGCAAGCGGGGTGCCGCTACGACGTGCTGCCCGATGAGAAAATCAGGATTACGCCCCGAGATGAGCGATAGCAACAGAATACCGTCGGCGGCGGGGTCTACGTGCAGGGCGTGGCTCGGAAACAGCAATACGGGCACCTGCGGCGCTTCTGCCTTGAGCAACGCAATAAGGGCAGCCTGGTGCTCGGTAAGCACCAGGCTGCCCCCCACGAGGAAAAAATCGACGGGATACTGCTGCGTCAGCTGCAACAGGTGGCGCAGACGCGCCGGCTCAAAGTCATCGGGGTCGAGCAGCACGGCCAGGGCCTTGCGCCCATGCAGCCGCAGTTCAGCCAGCTTATCAAGCAAGTGGCTCGCGGGACGTAAGATATTCTTCGTGGTGGGCGGCGTCAGCGACATCCTGAGCGGCAGAAGTGGCAGGCCAGGTAGCGGGCGGAACGCCCGTGCTGGCCGATGAAGCTGCAAGGTCGGCATTTTTACCGGTTTCTTCCTCATGGCTGGCCGTGAAGCCCTGCACAGCCTTGGTTACGAGGGCCAGGGCCACCGCCGCGGCCTGGGCTACCACTACGCGTCCGGTCTCGCTTTTGGCAAAGGCGATGAGGGCCGGCAGGATAACGCCTTGCTTAGACTCCTTCGCTGGGGCATCCTCCGACGCGTCATCATCTTCCGCAAAGCTGGTAGAATGCGGCAGGCGGCGGCTGTCATCGTACGGGCGGGCCTGGTACGAATTGCGGGAGGCATACGAGTGCGCTGGCTCCTCGTCGTCACGGTCTCCGTCGGCGTAGCTACCTTCTTCACCCGTATCACCGTGCTGGCTGGCCGAGTGAGCCGGAAAATCGGGGTAGTCGCCAAAACCGTTGTCGTCGGCGTCTTCCTGCTGGTCGGCGGCATCTCGCCCACCGTACCCGGCATAAAAGCCATCGCCTACGGTATCGTTACCGTCGAAGTCCGAGCTGCCATCGTAGGCATAGGCCGGACCCTGGAAATCGGTGGCAAGGTCGCTCAGCTCCTGGTCGTTTTCGTCGAAGCCATCAAAGCCAGCGTAGTCTTCGAAGTGCTGGCGCTGCTTTTTGTGCTTCTTCTTTTTCTTGCGGCCGCCGAAGGCCTTGCTCAGCAGCCAGATACCGCCTACCACGCCCGCCCCTACCAAGGCCACCTTGCCGACTTGCACGGTAGTCTCCTTAATCTCCTCCACATCACCGCGCAAAGCCCGCTCGTACTCCAGCTTTTTGCGCTCCAAAAATTCCTTTTCGTCTTCGAACAACGGGTTAGTAGGCTCGGTCATGGTCGTTATAGTTTGCGGAAAAGCCGAAAAAAAGCAGCCGCCTACGCGCGCTTGTCAGATTTATAAATGGTATTGTTCAGCAGCTTATCGGCTACTCCTTGGAAGATTTTCTTATCAACTCCAACGAAGAACAGCACGGCCAGCACCAGGTACAGGGTCGCGACTAGACCAAAGCCCGCCGAGGGACTATCAAGCGCGTCGTTGAGGACCAGCCCCAGGTAGATGGAGCCGAAGATGATGAAGAGGAATCCCAGTACTCCCAGCGCCACGCCGTGCACGGAGCTCACGAAGACGCCTTTCACTTTCTCTTGCGCTTCGAGCTTTACGAGGTCGATGCGGGTATCGAGGTAGCCGGTCAGGTTGCTGATGAGGCTGTCATTGCGCGGCGTTTTGTCGTCGGTCAGAATGGCCATGAGCGCGGAATTGTTTAGCGGAGAAATGCGATTAATAAGCTGGGCTGGCCGCAACAGCTTGGCTAGCCAGGGCGTTCTTTACGCAAAACTTTAAGCCAGGGCTGCCTTTCTCCCAGGCTATTCGTTAAATTTTCGGGCCGTGAGTCAGAATCATTACCAGGTGCTGGGAGTACCGCCCACGGCCCCCGCCGCCGACATCAAGCGGGCCTACCGCCGCCTCGCCACCGAGCTGCACCCCGATAAGCACGGCGGCGACCGCCACTACGAGGAGCGCTTCAAAGCCGTAGCCGTGGCCTACGGCGTACTCGGCGATGCCGACCGCCGGGCGCAGTACGATTACCAGCTGCAACTAGCAGCCCGTCGCGCCGAGGAGCAGCGCCGCGCCGAGGCCGAGGCTGCTGCCGGTGGCCCCTCGGTGTACAAAATGCCCGGCCAGCCTCTTACCGGGCCGCCCCTGCGCACCCGCCCGCCCGCCGGGGCCCGCGAGCGCCACTATCAGCAGCGGGTACCGCGCCAGCGCGTGCGCTTCAACAAGCAAGATTTCTGGCTGGTGGCGGGCCTCACCTTTCTCATTTTCCTGTTTGGCATCTCGGCTAAAATCGTGATGGACCGCGTGCAGGCCAATCAGTACTACGACGAGGCCCGCGCCGCCTTTGCCAAAGGCCAGTGGGGCGCGGCCCAGCAGCAGCTCGACCAGTCGCTGGCGCTGCGCGAAGACCACCCGGCCGCGCTGCGTCTGCGCGGCCAGCTGTACCAGGATATCGCCCACAACCTGCCCGCCGCCCGCGCCGACTACGAGGCGGCGCTGCTCAGCGATGAAAGCCCGCCGCTATCTCCCGCCGCCACGGCCCGCGTGCTCTACCGCCTGGGCCGCTGCCAGGCGGGCCTGCACCAGCCGGCCGCCGCGGAGCTCAGCTATTGCCGCGCCCTGGCGCTCGATTCCGCCCTGGCCGAGGCCTACCTGGCCCGGGGCGAAAACCGCCTGCTCGACCTGCACCAGACGCGCCCCGCCCTGGCCGACCTGCGCCGGGGCCGCGCCCAGTTGCAACGGGCCGACCGTCCGGTACCTCTCCCCTACCTACAAGCCGAAGGAGCCGCGCTGGCACATCTAGCCCGCTATCCCGAGGCGCGGACCATTTATTTTCAAGCCCTTAAAGTGCAGCCCGAAGACGGGCGCACGCTCTTTTTACTGGGTCGGCTGGCCCAGCAGGCGGGCGACTCGGCCAGCGGCTGCGAGTTTTTCCGGCGCGGGGCGGTGGCTGGCTATTCTTATGCCGAGCGAGCGGCGGCGCGCTGCCGCTAGAGTAATTGGCTGCATGCGTTGGAATCGGTCTACTGCCTACCCCCTACTTACGGGACGCCTTTGCTAAGCGGTGCGCCGGCAACCGTTGAGGCCGCTTGCGCACCGCATTAGTACTCAACCTTATTTTCTTGTCAACAGGAGTATATAGTCACCGAGCCAGCAACAAGCGGGCAGATGAAAGCTCGCTACGCGCCACTTTGCATACTCAGCTAACCCTCCCGCACGGCGGCCGGCGCGGGCAGTACAAACGAGGCTATCATGCTGAGGAGCTGAGTATCGGTGGCGCTGAGGCCAACGGGCTCCAGGTCGAGGGCCGCGAGCGATACGTAGCCGGGCTGGCCTTCTAACTGCTCGGTGTCGGCGGCCTGGAAGGCCATCGACCATTCCCCAAAGCTGCGGGCGGCAATGGCTTTGTCGGCAAACTTAGTAACCTGGGAATGGCGCGGGTCGCGTTGCAGGCGCTCGTAGAGGTCTTCCAAAGCCCGCTGCTCGCCCTCGATAATCTGCACGAATTGCCCGTTACCGTACACCAGCATCCCGGTGATGTGCTGCGCTGCGTTGTTGCGGCGGGCCTGCGCCAGCAACGTCTTCAGGTCGTCGTCACTGAACGGCTCGGTAGCGCGGCTAAGGTAGATAAGGTGGTGCAGGGCCATGAACCAGCAAAGAGAAAACGGGCTAAAAAAGTGCCAGCAGGCCCGCTCACTGCTAAAAGAAACTACTGCCGTACTATTGCCGCAGTCGCATTCAACCGCTAAAGATAGCACGACCGTTCACATCCGCGAAATCAGTTGCAGTCAGCCCCATTCGCCGGCTAGGCCGGGCGAGTCCAATAAATGCTAAAGGTAGTGCCCTCCCCCAGCGTGCTGGCTACCTTCACGTGACCGCCGTGGCTGCGCACGATACGCTGCACCAGGTACAGGCCCACGCCCGTACCTTCGATGTGGCTGTGCTGACGCACGAAAAGCTGAAAGACGGGATTGCTGGAATCGGCCATTTCCATACCCAGCCCGTTATCCTGCACTTCGAAGACGGGCTCGCCATCCGGCGTATGGTAGCTGCGCAGGCGGATGTGCGGTGGCCGACCCGGGTGGGCAAACTTAAGGGCGTTGCTCACCAAGTTGTGCACCACCGAGCGCAGGTTGGCGCGGCCGTAGACGAGGCCGGGGGCTTCGGCTACGTCCACGTCGAGCACGGCCTCGCGCTGAATGGCCTGGGGGCGCAGGCCCAGCAATACCTCCTCCAGAATAAGACCCAGGTCGAGCACTTCCACGGGGTCTTGCTGGGCCCGCTGGGTTTGCACGGTCACGGCCAAGTCGTGCAGGGTGTTGTCAAACTGCGTGAGAGCGCCATCGACCATGCCCAGCAGCAGGGCCTGCTCAGGGTCGGTGAAAGTAGCCGTGCGCCGCAGCTCGTCGAAGAGCCCGCGCAGATTGAGCGCCGGCTGGCGCAGGTCGTGCGAGGCCGCGTACACGAAGGTATCGAGGTCGTGGTGGGCGCGAGCCAGCTCGTCGTACTGCGTTTGCAGTACTTGGCGCAGCAGGTTTTGGTCGTGCACGTCGGTGCAGGCCCCAAACCAGCGCAGCACGGCCCCGTCGGCCAGCTGCCGCGCCCGGATGATGTGCCAGCGATAGGCTCCGTCGAGGCGGCGCATGCGGTATTCGCCCTCGTAGGCCTCACCGCTGGCCACGCACTGCACCCAGCGGCGGGCGGCCTCAGCCTGCTCGCTGGGATGTAGCAGGCTGACCCAGCCGGTGGGGCCGAGCTCGTCCTTGGTCAGGCCCGAGTAGTCGGTGGTGTAGCGGTTGTAGTAGTCGATAAATCCCTCGGCGGTGGCCGTCCAGATGAGCTCCGGGATGCTGTCGGCCAGGAAGCGTAATTCGGCTTCGCCCCGGCGCAGGGCGTCGGCAAGCTCGCGCTGGTCGTGCACCTCAGTAAGGGCACCGTGCCAGTACACGGGCGGGTCGGGCGGGTGCACCTCGGGCAGAGCGCGGCTCAGTACCCAGCGGTACTGCCCATCGAAGCGACGCAGGCGGTACTCGTAGTTCCACCCAGTGCCCGTGCGGCGGGCCGTTTCGGCCTCGTAGAGCACGCGCAGACGGTCTTCGGGGTGAATGAGCAGCGGCCAGATAGCCGTGAGGTCGGCCGTGGGCGGCTGGCCCGTAAAACGATACCACTGCGGGCTGGCGTAGATGCAGCGTCCCTGCGCGTCGGAGGTGTAAGTGATGAGCGGGGCCGTTTCGGTGAGCACGCGCAGACGGGCGTCGAGGTGGCGCGTCACTAGCGCCAGCTCGTGGGCCTGCTGCCGGGCGGCTTCCTGCTCGCTCACGTCGATGGCCAGCAGCAGCAGGCCGGCGGGCTGGTCCTGCTCGTCGCTGTAGGGCTCCAGGGCCAAGTCGAAATACCGGCAATCTTGCTTGGCGGCGGGCTGGGGGGTGCACAGGCAGGCCTTGGCCGTGTAGGGCTTGCCAGTGGCGTACACTTGGGGCAGCACATCGAGCAAGGCCGTGGGCAACTGCCCGGGGTGTTGCGCAATGGGCTGGCCCTCGGCATTTTCTCCCACGAGCGCACGCATGGCCTCGTTCACGAAGCCAAAGCGCAGCTCGGGGCCTTCCAGCGTGGCTACCCCGGCCGGTAGCTGGCGCAAAAGCTGTGAGAAAGGAATATTGGGCATGCGGGAGCCGCGCAGCACCAGGGCACGCCAGCCAGTAAAAGGTAGGAAGAATGAGAAAGATACGACCGGTTAGCCGTTCGGGCTAAAGCTCCTGCAAGCGGTTAGCTGCCGAGCTGCACCGGGGGAGCCGCCTGCGGGGGCTGGGTCGGATCGGCACCGAAGACGGCCAGCCGCACCAGCTCAACCAGCATGGCGTCGGCAATGCTCAGCGTCTCGGGCAGGGCGGGAACGTGGTGGGGCAGAAAAAACCCTTCGAGCGTGGCGAAGCCGGCGGGTTCGAGCGGGTGGAAGGCCATCGACCAGCCGGTGAAGCTACGGGCGGCGATGGGGCGGTCGATGAGCTTGTGCACGTGCGAGTGGCGGCCGTCGCGGGCAATGCGCTCAAATAGCGAGTCGGCGATGGCAGGCTCACCTTCAAAAAGCTGAGCAATGTTACCGTGACTATAAAACAGCACCCCCGTAATACCGTTGCGCGCGTTGTCGCGGCGCGACTGCGTGAGCAGCTCTTCTAAATCGCGGTCGGAAAGCGGCCGTACGGCCCGGCTGATGTATACGATATGCTTCATCCCAAAAAAATCGAACTGAGCACCTTGTTACGCAACGAGTAGGCATTGCGTTCCCTTGAGCTCGGGGCGCGGTATATAAAGGTGATGCAAAGTTCAGGTAGGCGGGAGCTGGCAGGCAAGTTTTCATCCCGCGAACGGGGCTGATCTACAGCGCCGGGCCAGCCTCGGGCGCGGCCGAGCCGCCGGCGCTGCCGCTCAGCAGAAACTCCCGCAAGCGGTTGATGTGCTGCTTGATATCGGCAACGCGCTCGGCCTGCTGCTGGGCCCGCGGGCCGCTGCCGTGGCTGGCCAGACTGCTGAGCAGGCTCCGGCGCTCTTCCAGCATGCGCAAGGCCACCCAGAGCGTTTCTTCGAGCGCCTGCTGCGCACTCTCGGCCAGCGCCTCGGCCGTGTAGGCGTGGCCGGTGTGGCAACGGAAGCGCAGCACGTTGCCGGTGCTGATTTCCCAGAGCGAGCCGCCGCAGTCGGGGCAGGTAAGGGAAGCCAGCTGCCCCAACCGGGCAGCCTCGGGGGCGGTACCCAGGGCCACGCGCTCGGCGATGCTCGCCTCCAGCCGTACGTCGGCCGGAATGGTAGCCCGGGCGGCGGGGCTGGCCCCGGCCGCCGGCTGTACCAGTTGCAGCAGCAGACCGCCCAGCTCAGCCAGCGGCACGGCGTAGTCGATGGCTACCTGATGCCGGGCGCTCTCGGGCATGCTAGGATACTCGGCATCGGTTTGTACTACGGCCACGCCGCCGCAGCGCTTTACGAAATCGAGGCCCGCCGTGCCGTCGTGCAGCAGGCCGGTGAGCACCACGCCTACCACGTGGGAGTCGTACTCCACGGCGGCGGCCCGAAACAGCGCATCGACGGCGGGGCGGTAGCCGTTTTCGCGGGGGCCTTTGGTCACGAGCAGGCGCTCGCTTTTGACGAGCAGGTGGCGGTCGGGCGGGGCCAGGTAGAGGTGGCCCGCCGCCAGGGGAGTGCCGTCGGTAGCCAGCTGGCAGCGCAGGCCCGTGCGGGCGGCCAACTGGGCCACCAGGTGCTCAGCCAGCGCGTCGGGGGCCAGGTGCTGCACCACCAGCACAGCGGCCGGCAGCGTAGCCGGCAGCTGCGCCACGAGGCGGGTGAGCGCCGCCAGGCCCCCGGCCGACGTACCAATAACAATGAGGTGACTGGGGCTGGGCATGGGTGGAAAACGGGTGGGAATAGCGGCAAAGGCAGCGGGGTATCGCCGAACGCCACCCCGCTATACGGCCCGAACCTCCAAACAAACAACGCGCCCGCCGTGGTACCTTGGAAAGGTATTTGGCCACTAAGGGGTGCATTTTTCCAATAAACTCCCTTTTTCATCGCCGCTCAGCTCACTCTCGCATGACTTCTTCCCCTGCGCCGGACGGCAGCCCCGGCCTGGAAAACTCCTCCGTGCTCCTTGAGTCAGAATCGGTAATGCCGCCGGCACCGCGCAGCTATAAGGCCCGGCCCGGCCGCGATGGCCGCCTGCTCGGCACCGACAAGTTTCCGGTAGTGGCCCTGTGTGGCTCGGCGGGCGCGCTGGAGGCGCTGGAAAAATTTTTTGCGCATTTACCCCTGGCCAGCGGCATTGCCTTCGTGGTCGTGCTGCACCGCCCGACCGCCCCCGAGCAGCGCGAGCAGCTGGCCGCAGTGGTGCAGGGCTTTACGCCACTGCCCGTGCTGGAAGCCCGCGATGGCCTGCGGGTACGGCCCAATCACGTGTACGTCATTCCGGCGGGGTACGACCTGAGCTTGCTGCACGGCAGCCTGCTGCTGCTCAAGCCCACCCAGCCGCCGGCCCGGCGCCTACCCATCGACTTCTTTCTCCAAACCCTGGCCAAGGACGTGGGCGACCGCGCCGTGTGCATCATTTGCTCGGGGCTGGGTTCCGACGGCATTATCGGCCTGAAGATGATCATGGAAAACTTCGGGATGGTGATGGTGCAGGACCCCAGCACGGCCCAGTTTGCGGCCATGCCCCGGGCCGCGCTGGCCACCGAGTTTGTCGATTTTGTGCTGCCGCCCGAGCTGATGGCCGCCCAGCTGCTCGACTATGTGGAGCGCCCGTTGGAGGTGCGCCCGGCCCGCAGCTTCGACGCCAACACGCCCAGCCGGCCCGCCCACGCGCTCCAGAAAATCTTCCTGCTGATTCGCTCGCGCACCGGGCACGACTTCAGCTTTTACAAGCGCAACACGGTGTTTCGGCGCATCGAGCGGCGCATGAACTCGCACCAGATCAAGGGCTTTACCAACTACGTGCGCTACCTCCAGGAAAACCCCGGCGAGGTAGAGCAGCTGTTTCACGAGCTGCTGATTGGCGTTACCAAGTTTTTCCGCGACCCCGAGGCCTTTGCCAGCCTCAAGGAATATGTGCAGCCCATCATGGCGGCCAAGGAGACCGACGGCACCGTGCGGGTATGGGCGCCGGGCTGCTCCACGGGCGAGGAGGCGTACTCGCTGGCCATGCTGCTCTATGAGTGCCTCGACCAGGTGGAGTCTAGCCGGCACCTCAAAATTCAGATTTTTGCCACCGACATCTCGCCCGAAGGCATCGCCTTCGCCCGGGCGGGGCTATACAACGAGAACATCGCGGCCGACGTGAATCCCCAGCGGCTGGAGCGGTTTTTTCAGAAACTCGATGGCCACTACCAGATTCGCAAGGAAGTGCGCGACGTGGTGGTGTTTGCCCTGCACAACATCAACAAGGACGCGCCCTTCATCAAGCTCGACCTGCTGGTGTGCCGCAACCTGCTCATCTACCTCAGCGCTGAGCTGCAAAAAAGCCTGCTACCCGTGTTCCACTACGCGCTCAACCCGCGGGGCCTGCTTTTTTTGGGGCCGAGCGAAAACGTAAGCGGCGCCCAGGACTTGTTTCAGCCCCTCGACGTGAAGTGGAAAATCTCGCGGCGCACCAGCCTGCCCGCCTCGCTGCCGCACATCATTAAGTTTCCCTTTTCCCTGGCCCGCCACACGGCCGCCCCCCCGACTACGGCTCACATGTCCGCCTCTGCTTCCAACCACCGCCAAAGCACCTCGTTTGCGGCGCTGATTCAGAAAAAACTGCTGCAAACCTATGCCCCGCCCGCCGTCGTAATCGACAGCAAGGGGGAAATTCTGTACGTGAACGGCCGCACCGGCCGCTACCTGGAGCCCGCGCCCGGCCTCAGCGGCATGAACATCTTCGAGATGGCCCGCGAGGAGCTCAACTTCGAAATCAGCGGGGCCGTGCACCGCGCCAACCAAACCCGCGAAGACGTGGTGGTGAACAACGTGCGCGTGCGCACCGATACGGGCCAGCAGGTGCTGCGCCTCACGGTGCAGCACCTGGGCAGCAGCGACGCCCTGTCGGGTTTGCTGCTGGTAGTATTCGAAGACCAGCCCACCCCGCGCCGCGTGCGCCTGGCCAAGCGCAGCCCCCACGACGAAAGCCAGCACCGCGACGCCGTGGTAGCTGCCCTCGACAAAGAGCTGCAATACACCAAGCACCGCCTCCAGACCACCGTGGAGGAAATGGAAAGCAGCCTCGAAGAGCTTAAAAGCACCAACGAGGAACTGCAAAGCGCCAACGAGGAGCTGCAAAGCACCAACGAGGAGGCCATGACCAACAAGGAGGAAATGCAGAGCCTCAACGAGGAGCTCATGACTCTCAACATGCAGTACCTGGCCAAGACCGAGGAACTAAGCCAGGCGGCCAACGACATGAAAAACCTGCTCGACGCCACCGAAATTGCCATTGTCTTCCTAGATAATGACTTGGTGGTGAAGCGATTTACGCCGCCCGTGGCCCGTATTATCAGCTTGGTGCCCAGTGACGTGGGGCGCCCGCTGGGGCACTTTACCAGCAGCCTGCGCTACGAGCACCTGCTGCGCGACGTGCAGCAGGTGCTCGACCGCCTCACTAGTATTGAGACCAACATCCAGACCACGCGCGGCGAGTGGTACAACATGCGCATCCTACCCTACCGCTCGCTCGACAACTACATCAACGGGGCCGTCATTACCTTCTCCGACATCACGGCCCTCAAGCTGCTCGAAACCCGCCTGCAAGAGCACGCCCGCTTTACCGACAGCATGCAGGCCCTCGTGCGCGAGCCCCAGCTGGCCCTCGACGCCGAGCTGCGCGTGCTCAGCGCCAACCAGGCCTTTGCCGAGCTCATGCGCCAGCCGGTAACGGCGCTCGTGGGCCGGCCACTCACCGGCCTCGCGGGCGGAGCCTGGCAGCAGCCGGCCCTGCTTCAGCAGCTACGCGCCCTGCTCGATTTAAGCATTCCGGCTACTGAGTTTGATAACCTCTCCCTGCACCTCCCCCTGCCTGGCCTGGGGATGCGGCACGTGCTGCTCTACGGCCACCGCCTGCTGCACGAGGGCCAGCCCACCGGCCAGGTCATGATGGGAGTACGCGCCGTGCAGGCCATCGCCTGAGTGTAAAGCGCCGGCCACGGCGGGCCGGCCGGGCTACTTTTTTCCTACTCCTCGCCGAATGATAGTTGTTTGAATGCCAAGAGGAATCCCGCACGACGCGTTCACCGTTGAGACTTTATTGCGGCGGGCTGTTGAGCTGCGCACCCCACTTCCTTTTCCTGCCGATGAACGAGTACACCCCTAGCCGGCCCATCGACCCGCAGGCGGCCCTGCGGCAGCGGGCCGAGCGCCGCCGGCTCGTAACCCAGAGCCTACCCGCCGATGCCTCGCCCGATACCCAGCGCCTCGTGCAAGAACTGCAAGTGCACCAGATCGAGCTGGAAATGCAGTACGAAGAGCTGCTGCTGGCCCAGGCCGAAGCTGAGAGCAGCCGCGCCCAATACGTAGACCTGTACGATTTTGCGCCGGTAGGCTACTGCACGCTGGCCGCCGATGGCACGCTGCTGCAACTCAACCTGCGCACCAGCCAGCTGCTGGGCGAAGACCGCCGCCGGCTGCTGGGACGGCGGCTGGCCCTGTTCGTGGTGCCCGCCGAGCGCCCGCAGTTTGCCGAGTTCGTGGCCCGGCTCTGGGCCAACCCCGGCCAGCGCCAGAGCTGCGAGCTGGCCATGTGCGGGCCGCAGGGCCAGCCGTTTTTTGCCCAGCTCGAAGGCACGGCCCCGGCCGACGACGAGGCCCCCGGCCAGCCGCCCGGCAGCTGCCGGCTCGTGCTCTTCGACGTGACGGCCCGCCGCCGCGCCACCGACCAGCTGGCGGCCAGCGAGGCCCGCTTCCGGGCCACCTTCGAGCAGGCCCGCGACGGCATGGCGCTCATCGAACACCTGCGCTTTGTCGATGTGAACGCGGCCGCCCTCAATCTGCTCGACGTCGCCGATAAGGGCCAGGTGGTGGGCCGCCGGCTACCCGACTTCTGGCCCGAGTTTCAGCCCAACGGGCGCCGCTCGCTCGACCTGCTCACCGAGGCCATGCGGGAGGCCCAGCAGCGCGGCTGGTGCCGGCTGGAATGGCGGCGCTACCGCGCCACCGGCGAAGAAGTCTGGGACGAGCTTTCCTTCAACCCCGTACTGGTCGATGGCCGGCCTCTGCTGCACGTAGCCTGGCGCGACGTGACGGCCCGCAAGCGCGACGAGGAGGCACTCGATTACAAAAACCGCCTGCTCGGCAACATCCTGCGGCACCTGCCCGTGGTGCTGGGCCGCCTCGGCCCCGACGGCCGCTACCGCGAGCACGCCGGTCAGAGCCTGCGTCGCCTGGGCCTGGCCGACAACGAGTTGGTGGGCCAGCGGGCCGAGGAAGCGTTTCCGGAGAGCGCGGCGCACTTTCGGCACATGCTGGCCGGCCATAGCCACACCTACGTGGCGCACGTGGAGCGCGGGGGCCAGCCCATTTACCTCCAGTGCTTCGGCTTTTTCGACGCCGAGCAGCAGGAAGTCATTATTCTGGCCCTCGACATTACGGAGTCGGAGCTGATTAAGGCCGAGGCTACCCAGCAGCAGCTGCGCCAGCAGCAGGAGGTGCTCTCAGCCATTCTCACCACCCAGGAGGAGGAGCGCCGCCGCATTGCCGAGGCCCTGCACAACGGTGTGGGCCAGCTGCTCTACGCCACCCGCCTGCACCTCGACGCCCTGCCGCCTTCCGAGGGTGGCCGCGCCAGCCAGCAACTGCTCAACGAGGCCATCGAGGCTACCCGCACTATTTCCTTTGAATTGACGCCCAGCATTCTGGAAGATTTTGGTCTGGTCACGGCCCTGCGCGAGCTGGCCAGCCGCATTCCCCAGAGCCTGACCGTAGACCTCAACCTGCGCGGCCTGGCCGAGCCGCTGCCGGCACTGCTGGCTACGGCCGTGTACCGCATCGTGCAGGAGTTGCTCAACAACGTAATGAAGCACGCCCAGGCCCAGGAGGTCTTCGTGCAGGTAGTGCGCGAAGAGGACCAGCTGCACCTGAGTGTGGAAGACGACGGCGTGGGGATGAGCGCCCGCCCGCCCGCCCGGGCGGGGAAGGGCGGCATTGGTCTGGCTGGCATTCGCACGCGGGTGGGGCTGCTGGGCGGCACCTTCGACCTGCACTCGCGCCCCGGCCGGGGCACGGGTGTGTTTTTACAAGTGCCGGTGCCAGCCAGCTAGCCAGCGGTGAAACGGCAAAAATTACGTAGAAGATAACCAGCAGATTTACTGAGATAAATACGGGTTTTTTGAGCAGACTTCGGCTACTGAAAGCCGTAGCTTTGTCTAACTATTTAGTGCTTAAAACCTATTTATTTCCTAGCTATGGGAGCAACTTCTACGTTCACGGTACACCTAAGTAATCAGCAAACGACGGCCGGCTTGAGTCTGCGCGGCAGCTGCAACGGCACGGTCGCTGCGCAGCAGCTTGAGCGGGCCGTGGCCGAGCTGGTGGCCGCCCGCGTCCCTTTCGTGTGGGTCGATTGCCGCCGCCTCCTTTCCCTTAGCTGGCACGCCCAACGCGCCATCTTCAACGCCCACCAGCAGGCCCGGGTGGCGGGCACGGTATTGTACTGGTGCGGCTTTTCGCCGGGCGTGCTCAGCCAGCTGGCCGATACCGGCCTGCACCTGCTACTGAGCGTGCTGCCCGCCAGCTCCTACCAAGGCCCCCGCGTGCTGCTGCAAGACCACGTGCCCAGCCTGCTCAGCCGGGGTCTTACGCCGGGCTAGCTGCTTACTTGGTCGGGGGCTCTTCAAGCGCGAGGCGGCGGCTTTTCATCACCTCTAGCGCCGCTCTTATCTCGTGAAAATGCTTCGTGCGAAAGCAGTTGAATAGTTGTTCGTCGTAGAACAACACGTCTACGTAGGGCGTGCCGCTGTCCCAGTCTTCTTCCAGCGAGAAATTCAGCGCGGGGGAGTAATAGTTGGCAGCCGCGGCTTGCTCGGGTAGTACCCAATACCCCCACACGGCCGCCTCGGCCAGGGGGCAGCTGTAGCGCCCTTTCCAAAGGCCACTGCCGAGCACCCGCACCTCCCAGGGCGTTACCGTAACGCGGCAGTACGTCAAGCAAAATCCTAAAAACAACAGCCCGCCCAGTACCTCCAAGTTGGTACGCCAGGAAAGCGCACGCACTACCTCCGCCATAACCGACCCGAGCAGTGCCCCGCCCGTCATCAGGCCCAGGGCTAGCGACTGCACATCGGGCAGCCAGCAGTGAATAGTGATAGAGTTGGCCATGCTCAATAATGAAAATCGGCGGGCCGCTCACTGCTCACCCAACCCGGATAATTGTTGAAAGCTAACTTACAGTGTCTTTGGTCAGGATTACTTACTGATTACTTACTCGAAGGCCCTTATCTGTAGCGTAACCCTAAGCTGTAGTTTGGGGAGGCGTCTGGGAATGTTGACCAAGTTCGGAGCCCGACAGCCAGCCCGCAAAAATGCCCCGGCTACTAGGTGGCCGGGGCATTCAAGCCAGAGGCAAAAGCTACGGATTAGCCTACGCGGCGGGCGCGGCCTGCTTGTAATGCACGGTGGGCAGCGCCCGCAGGCGCTCGGCAGCCTGCTCGGGGGTGATGTCGCGCTGGGCATTGGCCAGCAGCTCGTAGCCGACCATGAACTTCTTCACCGTGGCTGAGCGCAGCAGCGGCGGCAGGAAGTGCATGTGCAGGTGCCACTCGGGGTAGTCACCGCCATCGGTGGGCCGCTGGTGGAAGCCAGCCGAGTACGGGAAGCTGATTTCGAACAGGTTGTCGTATTTGATGGTGAGCTGGCTCAGGATGTCGGCCAGGCCGTCGCGCTCGGCGTCGGTGAGTTGGGTGAGGTCCTGCACGGCGCGGCGCGGCAGCACCAGCGTTTCGAAGGGCCACACTGCCCAGAAGGGCACCAACACCACCCAGGTGTCATTCTCGACCACGAAGCGAGCCTTGGTTTTTTCCTCGATGGCCAGGTAGTCGCTCAGCAGGGTGCGGCCGTGCTGCTCGAAGTACGCCTTTTGAGCGCGAGCCTCTTTGGCGGGCAGGTCGGGCACAGTGCGCTCGCTCCAGATCTGCCCGTGTGGGTGCGGGTTGGAGCAGCCCATTACGAAGCCCTTGTTCTCGAAAATCTGCACGTAGTTGATGTTCGGGTCGGCCCCGAGGGTGCGGAACTCGTCGGTCCACACGTCCACCACGCGGCGGATTTCGCTCACCGGCATCTCGGGCAGCGTCAGGTCGTGGCGGGGCGAAAAGCAGATGACGCGGCAGTGACCGGTTTCGGCCTCGGCCCGTAGCAGGCCGCCTTCCTCGTAAGTGCCAACTTCGCCCTCGGGCAGCAAAGCCGCGAAGTCGTTGTCGAACACAAACTGGTGCTCATACTTAGGGTTCACGTCGCCGCTGGTGCGGGTGTTGCCGGGGCACAGGTAGCAGGTGGGGTCGTAGGTAGGGCGGGCCTCGGCCTCGTCTTTTTCCTGCTGGCCCTGCCAGGGGCGCTTGGAGCGGTGCGGCGACACGAGCACCCACTCATCGAGCAAAGGATTGTAGCGGCGGTGCGGCTGTTGGGTGAAATCGAACATCGGATAGTGAGCGTAAATGATAAAAAGAGGGGTGCGTAGCGCGGACTCTGCGAGTCCGCGAGTGGTAAAAGACCCGACCCACGGACTCGCAGAGTCCGCGCTACGCAAATGCTTAGTCCGCGTTCAGCAGCTCGCCTACGCCGTCGGCCAGCGTGGTCACGTAGGTGTCCAGCTTCAGGCCCAGCTCGCGCTGATAGCCCTCCTTCATGTGCGTCAGGAAAGCCTTTACATCGTTGGTAGCCACGAGATTGAGCGTGCAGCCACCGAAGCCACCACCCATCATGCGGGCACCGTAGCAGCCGGGGGCCTGGCGGCTCAGCTCCACAAGCACATCCAGTTCCTTGCAGCTCACTTCGTAGTCGTCGCGCAAGCCGGCGTGGCTGGCGTAGAGCAGCTCGCCCACTTCGGCCAGCGAGCGGCCGGCACCCAGGGCGGCCGTGAAGTCGCGCACGCGCTGGTTTTCTTCGACCACGTAGCGGCAGCGGCGGGCCACTACCTCGCCCATTTCGGCCGCGGCGGCTTCAATCTCGGGCAGCGTGGCGTCGCGCAGTGAGGTGATGGCCGGATTGGTTTTTTGCAGAATCGCCACGCCCTTAGCGCACTCTTCGCGGCGGGTGTTGTACTCACTGTCGCCCAGCGCGTGCTTCACGCCCGAGTTGCAGAGCACCACCCGGCAGTCGTCGGTGTTGAAGGGGAAGTAGCCGTACTCCAGCGAGCGGCAGTCGAGCTCCACCACGTGCCCGCCGCGCCCGAAGAGGCTAGCGAACTGGTCCATCAGCCCGCACATTACCTTGGCGTACTCGTGCTCAGCCTTTTGGGCGATGTGCGCCAGCGTCATGCGGTCGAGGTTGAGCTGGAGCAGCTCGCTCAGGCCCCAGGCTACGCCGCACTCCACGGCGGCCGACGACGACAAGCCCGCCCCGTTGGGCACGTTGCCACCGAAGGCGCAGTCGAAGCCCGGCACCTCGGCCCCGTGGCGCAGCAGACCCGCCACTACGCCGAGCTGGTAGTTGGCCCAGTGCCCGCCGGGCAGGGGCGCGATATCGGCCACCGCCACCTCGTAGGTATCGTCGAGGTCGAGGGCCGCCAGCCGGATGCGGTCGGTGCCATTGAGGCGCATCGCGAAGCGAATTTCCTTATCGATAGCGGCCGGGAGCACTAGGCCATCGTTGTAATCGGTGTGCTCGCCGATGAGGTTGATGCGGCCGGGGGCGCGCAGCAGCAAAGTCGGGGCCGCGCCAAAATGCCGCTCGAAAGCGGTCGTAAGAACTGTAGTTTCCATGGGTGGGGCAAAGGTGGCAAGTAGATTTTATACGCAGGCTATGCGCAGGGGTGCCAGATTCGGCTTTACGGGTCGCATTTTCCGTCGCCCAACCTTTTCCCGCCATCGCTAGTAAGCACAAGGCAGCTAGCCGGCCCACCGCGGGCTGGCCCATCTCCTTCACCTGCTGGCTATTCTTCACTCATGACTACTTCACGCCTTTCGCTACTCGCTATTCTATCCGTGCTCACCGCTACCCTCACGGGCTGCGAGCTGGCCGGCGACATTTTCAAAGGCGGCATCTGGATCGGTGCCATTGCCGTGTTCGTTATCGTGGCCCTCATCTGGTGGCTCGTGAGCAAGATGAGCGGCGGCGGGGGCAGCGGCCCCACGGGCGGCACGTCGGTATAAGCGCTGTATTCTTACGCAAAAAGGCGCGGCCCCCAGCGGGGGCCGCGCCTTTTTAGTGGCGGAAGGTGACGCTTACTCGGCGCTGCGCTTGGTGGGCATGGTGCCGACAATGTGGTCCCAGAGGGTGCTGCTTACGCCGAAGGCTACCTCGTCTTGGCGATAGTGGTGCTGGGCGTGGTGCGTCCACCACACCTTGAGGAAGTTTTTAGGCGGCGCGTACATGTGAATGGCATAGTGCACAAACAGATACATAGCGTAGCCAAACGTGAAGCCCGACAAAATTCCGAAGGCCCAGGTGCCGAAGACAAACCGGAAAATGAAGAACAGCAGCGACGCTACGAACACCGTCAGGATGGGCGGCATAGCCAGCCGGGTTTCATCCTTGGGGTACTCGTGGTGCACCCCGTGCATGGTGTACTGAAACTTGGCCCGGCCGGGCGTGGTGGCCGGAATGTGGTACACGTAGCGGTGCACGAGGTACTCGACCAGCGAAAACAGCAGCAGCCCGCCCAGAAACAAACCCAGGCCCGCCAGCCCCGATACAAAGCCCCGCGTGATGCCGTAGTACAAGCTCACCAGGGCCGTGGCGATAAAGATGCTAACCGGCAGCGCAATGTGCGTGTGCGAAAGGCGCTCCAGAATGGGGTTTTCGAATAATTGGGCCGAGCCCTTGTGCTTGGGCCGCACTGGCTGGGGAGCCGGGGCGACGGGAGTGTCGGGAAGAGTAGCCATAGCGATGCTGAAACGTAGTTTAGTACTAAAAAAATAGCTTTATTGAACAAAGTTACGCCCAGGGTCCCGCTACGGTTTTTAACCGTTAAGGTTGGAAGCCAGCCGCCGCGAGGGCATGGGCGACCTCGGCGACCGGGCCGCCGGGGTGGCGCAGCCGCGCCTGCCGGTAAAACCCTACCCGGGCCTCGTGGGTTTGGGTCAGCCAGTCGGCCAGGGCTTGCTGGGGCGTGGCGGTGGTAGCCGTAGCGGCTAGCAGCGGACGGGTGGCGGCCTGGTTGCGCCGGGCCAGCCGCCGCCGCAGCTCACGCAGCGGCACATCGAGCCACAGCACAAAGCCTGAGCTGTGCAGCACGGCTAAGTTGTCGAAAAAGCAGGGCGTACCGCCGCCGGTGGCCACGACCAGCGGCGGGCCGGGCTGGCTGGCCACCGCCGCCAGGGCCGCCGCCTCGCGCCGCCGAAAGCCTTCTTCGCCCTCGCTGGCAAAAATTTCCGGAATATTCCGCCCCGCCTCGGCCACAATGCGGTGGTCGAGGTCCAGAAACTCGCGACCGTAGTATGCGGCCAGCTGGCGGCCCAGCGTAGTCTTGCCCGAGGCCGGCAAGCCGACGAGGTAGAGGTGATTTGGCAAGTGGTGAAATGGTGAGATGGTGAGATGGTGAGATGGTGAATTGGTGAATTGGTGAAGCAATTGGGCAATGAGTCAGTCTTGATGCTTGTTCCACAAAAGCTACTAACTCACCAGTTCACCATCTCACCACTTCACTACTGAATGCGAACACGCGGGTCGAGCAGGGCGTAGAGCATATCGACGGCGATGTTGACCAGCACGAAGATGGCGGCGACGAAGAGGGTGGCCCCCATCACAACCGGAAAATCGAGATTTTCAACGGCGCGTAGCGTGGTAGTGCCCAGCCCTTTCCAGTTGAAAATGTATTCGATGAAGAACGCGCCGGCCATGAGCGAGGCCAGCCAGCCCGACACGGCCGTCACTACCGGGTTGAGGGCGTTGCGCAGGGCGTGGCGGCGCACGGTGCGGCCGGGGCTCAGGCCCTTGGCGCGGGCCGTGCGAATGTAGTCCTGGCTGAGCACGTCGAGCATGCTGGAGCGGGTGAGCTGCATAATCACGGCCAGCGGGCGCACGCCCAGCGCCACGGCGGGCAGCAGCAGGTTGCGCAGCACCAGGTGGCGCTCGGCGGTGAAGGGGTCGGTCTCGTAGAGCTGCCCAGTGAGGCTGAGGCCCGTCCAATGGCTCCAGTAAAAGCCGAAGCTGACGGCAATGAGAATGGCCGCCACGAACGACGGCACCGAGATACCCAGTACGGAGGTGGTTACCAAGGCTCTATCTAGCCACGACTGCGGATGCAGCGCGGCGGCCACGCCCAGCGCGATGCCCCCCACCGCCGCCAGCAGCATGGCCGCCAGGGCCAGCCACAGCGTGCCCGGAAAGCGGTCGAGCAGGATGCTCAGCACGTCTTGGTTGCTTTGAAACGAGCGGCGCAGGTAGGGCCATTTCAGTACCACGGCCCGCTGCTGGCCCAGCGGCAGCAGCGCCACGCCGCCGTAGCGGGCCACGCCGGCCGAGTCGCGCCGGTGCACACCCAGCGGCGAGGCATCGTTGAGGTAGCCCAGCAGGCGGGCGGGCAGGGGCTGATCGAGGCCCAGGTCGGCGTTGATGGCAGCCTTGGTGGCCAAGTCGGTGCGCTGCCCGGCGAGCAGGGCGGCGGGGTCGCCGGGCAGCACGTTGAAGAGAAAAAAGACGGTGCAGGCCACGCCCACCAGTACGAGCAGGCCCTGACCCAGACGACGCAGAAGAAAGGAGAGCATGGGAAGTAGCGCGGACTTTGTAGTCCGTGCTTGAACGATGAGCGAACGGCGCGGACTGCAACGTCCGCGCTACCTTTTTACTGAATGGCCTTCTCGACCTGATACAGCGCCGGGATGTCGTGGTAGTGATACTTGGCCATCACGGTGCCGTCGTGGAGCACCAGCAGGCCGGGATTAGAGCGAATGACGGACTTGAGCACGGTAGCGTCGGCGAAAGCGTAGGGCGTGGCCAGGTTTACGTCGTGGCGGAAGGAATCAAACTTGCCAGCCGCCGTGCTCGTGATGGTCAGCACCTCGATGTGCTTGCGCGACTTCACGGCCTCGGCAAACAGCTTGTTGAAATCAGCGAAGCGTTCGCGGTCAGCCTTGTTGGTATTCTGCACGATGAGAATCAGCTTATTGCCGGTAAGCACCTGCTTGGTAATGTCGTTACCCTCGGGGTCGGTGACAACGAAATCGGTAATGACGGGCGTCGATTTTTCGGGGTTGAGCGTCGTCATGTCCTTGTATTTCCAGGTCGTGTCCTTGGGAAACTCCTCGGCCTGCATCGTCTGGCCGTTGCGCTCGAAGGTGTAGCGGTAGCGCGGCGCCTCGGCCGGCTTCATGAGCTGCGGAATGTTGTTGCCCACCTTGTAGGGCAGGAAGTCGAAGTACGGCAGGTGCCCCAGCGCCCGCACCCCGATGCCGATGGCCAGGGCGCTGGCAAACGTCATCGCCATGAGCCCCGCCGTGCCGCGCACGAAGGCGTGGCGCAGGTGCTTCTGGTTGAAGAAAACTACCGCCCACAACGCCAGCAGGAACAGATCTTTCAGGAACGAAGTCCAGGGCTTGAGCTTGATGAAATCACCAAAGCAGCCGCAGTCCGTCACCTTGTTGAAGGCCGCCGAGTAGAAGGTGAGGAAGGTGAAGAAAATCAACAGCCCCAGCAGGATGTAGAGCGTCTGGCGCAGGAAAAAGCGCAGCAGCAGCGACACGCCCAGGCTCACTTCCAAGGCGCTCAAAAACACGCTCAGGAAGCGGCTGGTGTTGTGCAGCCAGTCAAAAAGCCAGCTCAGGACCGGCACGTCGCCGCTGAATACTTCGAAGTATTCTTCCAGCTTGTAAGCCGTGCCGACGGGGTCGTTGAGCTTGATCAGGCCCGAGAAAATGAACAGGATGCCGAGCAGCGCCCAGCACAGGCGGGTAAATTGGCGCATCGGGGTGGAGGGAGAAATCTGCATACGTCGTACAACAAAGGTCGTGAGGCCCAGGCAAGCGGCTTACGCACCCCGCCCCGCTCCGGCTGCCTCTTCGCGCAAAATGAGGGCAAACACCGCGTAATTGAGCATATCGCGGTAGCCGCCTTCCACGCTCTCGCTCACCAGGGCCGCGCCGCCAATATTTTCGAGCTGCTTGATGCGGTGCAGCTTCATGAGGATAAGGTCGGTGATGCTGCTCACGCGCATTTGCCGCCAGGCTTCGCCGTAGTCGTGGTTTTTGGCCAGCAGCAGCTCGCGGTTCAGGGCGTTTTCGTGGTCGTAGGCGGCGGCGACCTCGGCCGTGGGTAGGTCGAGGGGGGCACTGGCGGGCAGGCGTAGCTGCATCAGGGCGATGAGGCAGTAGTTGATGATGGCTACGAATTCCTCGTCCACCCCATCGGCGATTTTCTGGGTGCCCGTCTCCTGAATGGTGCGGATGCGGTTGGCCTTGATAAAAATCTGGTCCGTGACGGAGGGCAGCCGCAAGATGCGCCAAGCCGTGCCGTAGTCGTGGGTTTTGGCCAGAAACAGCGCCCGGCAGCGGCTCAGAAATAGGTCGTAGTGGTCAGCGGTTGTCAAAGGATGAATGCGCGAAGGAGTGAAGGAGTGAAGAAGCCGGCCAGACGAGCCTCCGCGTACTTCCGCGAAAACTTCCGCGCCTTCCGCGGTGAAACCACCCACTCGAAAACCCCGCAAGTTCGCCCCCAGCGCCGGATATTTACCTCTTTCTCCGCTCCCCTTCCCCCACCCATGCCGCTGCCTAGCTCCCCCATTCACCACCTCACCACCTCCCTACGCAGCCCCCACGGCCGGCTGCTCGACCTGCGCCGGCCCCAGGTGATGGGCATTCTCAACGTTACCCCCGATTCCTTCTACCCCGGCTCGCGGTTCGCGGCGGCCGACGAAGCCGCCCTGCTGCACCGCGCCGAAGCCATGCTAGCGGCCGGGGCCGTCGCTCTCGACGTGGGCGGCTACAGCTCGCGCCCGGGGGCCGACGACATCAGCCCCGCCGAGGAGCAGGCCCGGCTGCTACCCGCCCTGCTGGCCCTGCGCCGCGAGTTCCCGCAGGTCTTCCTCTCGGCCGATACCTTCCGGGCCGGCGTGGCGGCCGAGGCCGTGGCCGCCGGGGCCGACCTCATCAACGACATCGGCGGCGGCACCCTCGATGCGGATATGCTGGCTACCGTGGCCCGCCTGCGGGTACCTTATTGCCTCATGCACTTGCGCGGCAATCCCCAGACCATGCGCAGCCTGGCCCACTACGACGAAGATCTCGTTCTCACCATCCTGCGCTTCTTTCGCGACCAGCTGGCGGCGTTGCGACAAGCCAACGGCGGCCAACCCCTGCCCAACGTGCTGCTCGACCCCGGCTTCGGCTTCGCTAAAACGCCCGCTCACAACCACGAGCTGCTACGCCGCCTGCCCGAGCTGCACCACCTGGGGTACGGCTTGCTGGTGGGCGTTTCGCGCAAGGCGATGGTGTATAAGCCGCTCGGCCTCGGCCCCGAGGCGGCCCTCAACGGTACCACGGCGCTGCACGTGCTGGCCTTGCAGGGTGGGGCACGCCTGCTGCGCGTGCACGACGTAGCCGAGGCCCGGCAGACGATAGAATTAGTGGTCGAACGCGGAAGAGAATAGGCGCCCACCTTGCCAGCGGCGGGGCGGGGGCCGTTCTTTGTCCTTCCAACTGCCTTTTCCTTGTCGCTGCCCTTTCCCTTTTCCTTTTTGCGCGTCGGGCTGGTCGATGTGGCCGATGTGCTGCTCGTGACCTGGCTGCTGTATCAGCTCTACAAGCTGCTGCGGGGCTCGGTGGCACTCAACGTGGCGCTCGGGCTGCTGAGCCTCTACCTGGTGTACTTGGTGGTGAACGCGCTGGGGCTGGGGCTGCTCTCGGCCATTCTGGGGCAGTTTATGAGCGTGGGCGTGCTGGCCAGCATTATCCTGTTTCAGCAGGAGATCCGGCGGTTTTTGCTCAACGTGGGCAAGGTAGCCATGGAGGGCGGCGGCCCACTGGGGTGGTGGCGACGGCCCAGCCGGCAGTCCGGCGGGGCACTCGACGTATCGGCCTACGTGGAAGCCGCCAAGAGCTTGTCGGGCAAGGAAACCGGGGCACTTATCTGCTTCACCCTCACTTCCGACCTTTCTTCCTACGCCGAATCGGGCGACCACCTCGACGCCGAGCCCAGCAAGCGCCTGCTGTTGGCGATCTTCAATAAGACGTCGCCCCTGCACGACGGGGCCGTAATAGTGTCCCAAGGGCGCCTCGTGGCGGCCCGCTGCATCTTGCCCGTGAGCCAGAACCCCGAGGTGCCGGCCGCGCTGGGTCTGCGCCACCGCGCCGCGCTGGGCCTTACCGAGGCCACCGATGCCGTGGTGCTGGTCGTGAGCGAGGAAACCGGCCAGATGAGCTTGGTGCGCCACGGCGAGATTCACCGGGGCCTGACGGCCGCCGAGTTGAAGAGCCGCTTGCAGGAGTGGCTGTTGACTACCCCAGCCGCTAGTTAATAATGCTGTTGGCGTAAGCCGCGAGCGCGTAGCCTAGTGAAGCATGGATTGCTCTATATGGGCGGTGACATCCCCTGCCACCCACTGCTCCGCAACCGCGCTAAGCCAGCGGAACCGGCTGGTAAGCGGGCGTGGTCAGCCGCTCGGGCAGCAAAAAGCCGGGCCCTTCATAACTGGATGCTGGTTGCAGCGTAAGCTGCCCGGCCAGGCCACTAGCCGCCAATTCTTGCCGCAGGGCGGCCGACAGGCCGCACCAGTGCAGTTGCGTACCGGCTTGCTGGCTGCTGGCCTGGGCACGCAAGAGAGCCTGCTGGCCCAGCGGGCTCAGGGCTAGTAATTGCTGGCCATCTATCCAGGCGTGGGAGGGGCGGCGCTCCAGCATTTGCTGTACGGTATGCAGCAAGTGCGCCGCGTCGGCCTCGCTAATGCAGCTGCCGCGCAGGCTCAGGCCCGTGCACTGCCGGTAGCTGCCCAGATGGATGGTGAGCGTGCGCGTAGGCAGGATAAGCAAGAAGAATGTATTGCTCATAGCAAGCAAGTGGAAAAGGAGAGTGGGACAAATGTACGAGCACCAACGGATTGATTACTAGTAAAAAGAAGAAGTTTTGGCTCCGTGCTACTACCGGTTCTGCAACTGCGTACTTCCCGTAGCTTGAAGCTGGGCGGCGGGCTTATGGTCCAGCTACGTGTTTTTCGCGATAAACTCAGATTTAGCGCAGGTTTAGTTGGAGAAAATACGCAGAGGTGGTCCGTATTAATCGGTAATTAGCCTGTAAATTAAGATGTTATTACTAATAATCCCGGCTGTGTTGCCCTATTTAGCCGTTGCAAAGGCAGCACTACCCTCGTCACTATCACCCCTCTTCCATTTTTTCCAGTCCACATATGAAATCTACTCCCAGCACCCAGCCGGCCGCCTCGGGCCTACCCACGCCCCTCAAAACCCGCCCCGCCGCCCGCATCGGCGACGGTAGCCGCACCAGCCGCCGCGGCTTTGCCAGCATGGACCCCGCCGAGCAGCGCCGCATCGCCAGCGAAGGTGGCAAGGCCTCGCACGCCAGCGGCCAGGGCCACAAATGGACCACCGAAGAAGCCCGCGAGGCTGGCCGCAAAGGCGGTCTCACCAGCCGCCGCGGTCCCAGCCGCGCTACCACCGAAGCCGCGGCCAAGGCCAAGGGCAAGACGACCAAATAGCGGCTGCCTTCCTCACGCCACCAGTTGAAAGGCCCGGCCCCCTCCGCACATGGAAGGAGCCGGGCCTTTTCGGCGGCGGGTAGGGCCTAGTCGAGCAGGCCCTGCGTCACGGCCAGCCGAATGAGGGCGGCCGTGTTTTTGGTCTGGGTTTTTTCCAGGATGTTCTGGCGGTGCGTTTCGATGGTGCGCTTACTGGTGAAAAGCTTTTCGGCTATCTCGTTGGTAGTGAGTCCTTCAGCCAGTAGCTGAAGCACTTCACTTTCGCGGCGCGAGAGGCGGCTGGCCTTGGTGGCCTCCTCGGGCTCGTCGTTTTTGGCTAGCACCTTGCGCAGCATGTTCAAACCCAAGTCGCTGCACAAAAAATGCCGCCCGGCAATCACCGTCTGGATGGCCACTAGAATTTCGCCCTTCTCGGCGCTCTTGAGCACGTAGCCGGCCGCCCCGGCATCGAATAGCTGGCCGATGTAGCGCTCGTGGGCCAGCATACTCAGAATGAGCACGCGCACCTGCGGAAATTCGTCCCGCAGGCGCAGTGTGGTAGCTAGGCCGTCGAGCACCGGCATGTTGGCATCGAGCAGCACGACATCGGCGGGCTTGGTAGGTAGCTGGTCGAGCAGCTCCTGACCATTGCCGGCCTCGCCCACTACTTCAATATCCGGCTCGTTGGCGAGGAGCGCCCGCAAGCCATCGCGCACGATGGTGTGGTCATCGACCAAAAAAATACGACTCATAACTCTCGGGGAAATCAATGCTGGGGCGTTTATACGGGGCGCGACTGGCAGCAGCCGGCCGCGCCCCGTAGTAAACAGCTAGTGTGCAGCTTATTTCGGGAGGCCTGGGTTTTCACCGCGGAGGGCGCGGAAGAGTTCGCGGACGGGCGCGGAGGCTGAATGAACGGCTTTTGGGCGGCTTACTTTAGCACGCCTAGCTCGTGGCCGACTTTGGTGAAAGCGGCGATGGCCTTGTCGAGCTGCTCGCGGGTGTGGGCGGCGCTCAACTGGACCCGAATGCGGGCCTTGCCCTGCGGCACCACGGGGTAGTAAAAGCCCACTACGTAGATACCCTCGTCGAGCATTTTGGCGGCGAAGTCCTGGGCCAATTTGGCGTCGTAGAGCATAACGGGCACGATGGGGTGCTCGCCAGGCGTGATGTCGAAGCCAGCGGCCGTCATCTGCTCGCGGAAGTACTTGGTGTTGATTTCGAGCTGGTCGCGCAGCTGGGTGCTTTCGGTGAGGAGCTCCAGTACGCGCAGCGAGGCTCCCACGATGGCCGGGGCCAGGGTATTGCTGAATAGGTAAGGCCGCGAGCGCTGGCGCAGGATTTCGATAATCTCTTTGCGACCGCTGGTGAAGCCGCCCATTGCGCCCCCCAGGGCCTTGCCCAGCGTACCGGTGATGATATCGACGCGGCCCAGTACGTCGCGGTATTCGTGGGTGCCGCGGCCGGTCTTGCCCAGGAAGCCCATCGAGTGGCACTCGTCGATCATCACGAGGGCCTCGTACTGGTCGGCTAGGTCGCAGATTTTATCGAGCTGGGCAATGGTCCCATCCATCGAAAACGAGCCGTCGGTGACGATGATGCGGTGACGCATGCCAGCAGCCACGGCGTCCTGAAGCTGCTTTTCCAGGTCGGCCATGTCGTTGTGGGCGTAGCGGTAGCGCTTGGCCTTGCACAGGCGCACGCCGTCGATGATGCTGGCGTGATTGAGGGCGTCGGAAATGATGGCGTCGCGCTCGTCGAACAGCGGCTCAAACACCCCACCATTGGCGTCGAAGGCCGCCGCGTAGAGAATGGTATCCTCGGTGCCCAGAAACTCAGCCAGCTTGGCTTCGAGCTGCTTGTGAATGTCCTGAGTACCGCAGATGAAGCGCACCGACGACATGCCGTAGCCGTGCGAGTCGATAGTCGCCTTGGCGGCCTCGATCACGGCCGGGTGCGAGCTGAGGCCGAGGTAATTGTTAGCGCAGAAGTTGAGCACGTCGCCCGCCTCCTGGGTATCGATTTCGGCCCCCTGGGGCGAGGTGATGACGCGCTCTTTCTTATAAAGGCCGGCGTCTTTTATTTCTTGTAGCGTCTGCTGGAGGTCGGCTTGCAGGGTTCCGTACATGGGGCGGGGGAGGAAAGCTATTTATGTAAAAAAAGGGCCAAACAGTCGGCGCGAAAGCGTGCCGCCGGGCAGCCAAGCGTAGCGCCGTTGTATGGCAGTATTATTGGCACTGGGAAACAAGGTGCGTAACACAAAAGGATTGCAAACTAATTTGGAAACGACTAGTTCAGTGCCGTTGGCAAAGGTCAGAATGGCGTAGCTATAATCGGCACTAGCCGCTCGGGTTCGCAGCGGATAAAAAGAAGTAAATTCTCGCACATCAGCCAAATCGAACTTGAGATAAAAGGTTCGATTGCGGTAGGTAGCTGTCTTTTGTACGCGGTCTACAACCAACACGGCGCGGCCATCGTGCCACCAGTAAGTCAAGAATAAGCGCAGACCAGCAAAATGCCACCAGGCAAATGGCAATAAAAACCCCATAGCCAAAAGGGATAGTGGGCGAGCCCCCTGTGAGTAGACAACCCGGCAGGCTACCAAGCAGAAACCCAAACCACAGGCCGTCTGAAGTAACGTCCAGCACAGGCTAGGTAGTTGCCATATGTCGTAGGTAAAGCGTATGACTGGCTGCGCCAGTTTTTTTTCTTGAAAATACTCTTGTGCGCTGAATGCCAAGGGCAAGCCAAACACGAAGAAAAGCAAAGTAATTATTAGTGCACTATTTCCGCTCATAGCCCTTAGTCTGTTGGCTGGGCAAGTATCGGCTCACCGGCTTCAGCATTACAGACTCTCGGCTAAAGCATTTTCAATGTTCGGCGGGGTGCCGAGCGGCAAAAAACGCCTGCACGCCCGCCCGGCCGCTGGCTACCAGCTGCGCCTTCTGCTCGGCCGATACGCGCTTTACTTTCGGCCGGAAGCCCATGGTGTTGATGCTGATGGTGCGGGGCCAATCGCCGGGCAAAGCGGGGTTGAGATTTTCGAGCGTGAGGGTGTAGAGTGCGCCGATGTAGGACGAAAAATCGTGGATGTCGTACGGGGCCAGCGCCTGGCGACCGGTAGGCAGCGCATCAAGCGCAATCTGCTCGGCGCGGTCGAGGCGCAGGCCCAAGGTTTCGGGGTTGATAAAGCTGGGGCGACCTTGCTCATCAAGCGGAAATGGCTGGCAAATGGCAGTTCCAGGTTGCCGATAATAGCGTGGATTATCGAACATATGCAACGGATAGTTGGCCAGCAGGCCGCCATCCACGAGCACCTGCACGGGCTGGCCAGCCTTGGGCTTGCCCTGAATCACCTTGTCCTCCGCATCAAGCAGCACGGCCCGGAAATACAGCGGAATGCTCATGCTGATGCGCACGGCGTCGGCCACGCGCATGGTGGGGTGGGTTTCGTAGCTAAAAACCTGGGTGCGTTGCAGCGTGAGGTTGGTACCGGTCGTGTAGAGGTCGCGGTAGTGGCCGGGCTGGGCCAGGGCCAGCTCGTGCAATTCGGCCAGGGTGAGGTTGGGGCGCTGGGTCTGGCGGCCCACGAGCTCGCAGAGGTACTTGGTAAATTGTTCGCCCCGGTACCAGCCGTACTGGCGCAGCAGGCGGCTACTCCCCCCGATAAAAATAAATTGCCCGTCGTTGAGCCGCTGCACGGGCGTGCGGTTGACGATGTCGATGATGGCCTCGGGCGAGTAGCCCACCGCCAGCAGCGCCGCCTGGATGGCCCCCGCCGACGTACCCCCTACCCGCGTGATGTGCGCCAGCACGCCCTGCTTTTCCAGCTCCTGCAAGGCCCCGCCGTAGGCGATACCCCGGATGCCGCCGCCCTTCATAATCAGGTTGCGGTAGGGCGGGGCCTGGGCGTGGCTGGGCTGGAGGTTGTGAAGCAAGGTCAAAAGCGTCAGCAGGAAATAAGGGCGCATGGGCCTTAAAGATATCGGGTGGCGCGGACTCTCCGGTGGCGAGCGAACGCGCGTTACGAGTGGACTCAACGTCTGCGCTACACCCCCCAAAGTCGGCCGTATCTTTGCGGTACGCTCTGTCCCACCCCTCCTACCCTCTCACGTTACTCTTCATGCAACCCTCGCCCAGCGAACCCAGCACTGCCCGAACTCCCGGCACGGTCCTCGTTATTGGCGCCTGCGGCCAGCTCGGCTTGGAGCTCACGGCCGCCCTGCGCCAGCGCTACGCCCCCGAGGCCGTCGTCGCGGCCGATGTGCGCGCCCCCAAAGATCCCGAAGCCCTGGCCGGTGGCCCCTTCGAGCTGCTCGACGTACTCGACCGGCCCCGCCTCGAAGCCCTGGTGCAACAGTACCGCCCGGTGCAGATCTACCACCTAGCCGCCCTGCTCTCGGCCACGGCCGAGAAAGACCCCATGTTTGCCTGGAAGCTCAATATGGACGGCCTGCTCAACGTGCTCAACCTGGCCGTGCAGTACCAGGTGCCGCAGGTGTACTGGCCCAGCTCCATCGCTGTGTTTGGCCCCGACACGCCCCGCGAGCATACGCCGCAGGTGACCATCATGAACCCCAACACGGTGTACGGCATCAGCAAGCTGGCCGGCGAGCAGTGGTGCGAGTGGTACTACCGCCACCACGGCCTCGACGTGCGCAGCCTGCGCTATCCCGGCCTCATCGGCTACAAGAGCTTGCCTGGCGGCGGCACCACCGACTACGCCGTGGACATCTACCACAAAGCCGTGGCTGGCCAGGACTTCGAGTGCTTTCTCCAGGAAGACACCTACCTGCCCATGATGTACATGCCCGACGCCCTCAAGGCCACGCTCGACCTCATGCACGCCCCGGCCGAGAGCATCAAGGTGCGCACTTCCTATAACCTGGGCGCCATGAGCTTCTCGCCGGCCGAGATCACGGCCGCCATTCAGCAGGAAGTCCCCGGCTTTCATGTTACGTACCAGCCCGATGCCCGCCAGGCCATCGCCGACTCCTGGCCCGCCAGCATCGACGACTCGGCCGCCCGGCAAGATTGGGGCTGGGCCCCGGAGTACGATTTGCCGAAAATGACCCACGACATGCTGGCGCACCTGCGCGTAACGGAGCTGGCCTAGCTACCGCTGCGGCTAAAAAGACGGGAGCAAGTGAATCACCTTCTAGCTTTGAGGTGCGATTCACTTGCTCTTTATGCGTCTATCCCTACTTTTTCTGCTTTTTCTGAGTTTTTCCGGGCTGCCTGCCCGCTCAGTACGCGCCCAAGCCTTCGAGCCGGGCTTTATTGTGCGTGCCTCGGGCGATACGCTGCGGGGTGAGGTTGAGAACGGCTTTTGGGTGGCCCCGCCCACCTTTATCCGCTTTCGGCCTACTGCTACCAGCCCTACCGAGCTACTACGCCCTTACCAGTTGCGGGCGGTCAGTCTCACGGGGGGACGGTATTTTCGCTACGAAGCCCTGCCCATCGACCACGCCGCCGTAACCCAGGTGCAGGATTTGATAGAAGGCAACGTGTACGATATAAAAACCGACTCGCTGCTGGCTGAAGTGCTGCTGACCGGCCCGGTAGAGCTACGGCGCGTAGTCCAGCTCACGACGGTGCACTACTTGTTGCAGCGGCCGGGCCAGCCCTGGCTCAGCCTCAGCGAGCGCCAATACCTGCGCCGCTCGGCCACCGGCCGCCTGCAAATAACCGACGGTAACAACTACCACGCGCAGCTTGAGCTGTACTTCGGCGATTGCCCGGCCGCCGTAGCCGCAGCCCGAACTACCCCTTTCACGGCCGCGGGACTAGCCGCCGTGGCGCAAACCTACGCCGCTAGCTGCGCCGCTGGGGCCGGGCCAGTACGTAGTTGGCTTACGCTGGCCAAGCCCCGGCGGCAGCTGGCTTTTCAGGGTGGGGTGCTGGCGGGGGTACGCTACCACCTGCTCGAGAGCTCGGCTTACGCCCTGGTGGGCGAGCGCACCGATGGCCGGCTGCATCCCTTCGGCGGCTTCTATGCCGAGCTGCTGCAACCCAACCGCACTACGGCGATCTACGGCGAGCTCACGCTAACTACTTTTCGCAATAAAGGGGTAGTGCAAGACTATAACTCTACTACCGGTAAGTACTCCTCGACGCCATTCAGCTACCAGGCGCTGCTGGGCACCGCCCGTATTGGCATTCGCTACTTGGCACCCCTGCCCCACGACCAGCAGCTGGTGCTGGGGCTAGGGTTTGAGCGTAACATCGTGTGGCAGTTTACGCCTCCGGCCACCACGGGGAATGCGTCGGCCCGGCCAGGACCGGAAGACCGCTCGGCCCTCACCTACGCCGACCCGACCCTGTTGCCTAACCTCACGCTGGGCTGGCGTCGCCAGCGCTTCACGGCTACTATCGATGGCCAGCTCTACGCCAGCACCGAGGAAGGTAACTGGATAACAAATAAGTTTCTCGGCGATAACCTGGCCGCTCGCCTGGGCCTGAGCTACCGCCTGGGTCGCAACCCCGACCGGGGCCGCTAGGCTTACTGCCCCCCCAGCCGGCGCGGCCAGCCCAGCAGGCGCGAGGTAAGCAGCGGCACGCCAAACGTGGCGATGGTCAGCACGGTGAGTCCCACGTCGGCCGCCTCGCTGGCCAGCAGGCGGCTCACGGGGTGGCTCGGCGCAAAGTGCTCGACCAGCGAGAGCAGCAGCTTGAGTCCCAGAATGCCGATGACGACGAAGGCCGCCGTTTCGAGAAAGGGGTACTTGCCCATCAGCTCGACGAAGGCCTGCGCCACCAGCCGCATGGCCAGGATGCCGATGAATACGCCCAAGCAGATCAAAATCAAGTTGTTGCTGAAAGCCACTACGGCAAAGACGTTGTCGATGGAAAAGGCAACGTCCATCAGCTCAATTACCGCCACGGTGGCCCAGAATGGCCCCAGCAGCCCGATGGTACTGCGGTAGAGCCAACTCTTTTGCTTGTCGGGTGCCTCGTCGTCGGCCGGCTTGGCGGTACGGAAATAATTGACGCACAAATACAGCAGGTAGAGCCCCCCCAGCGGCTTCAAAAACCAGAAACCCACTAAATAAGAAGCAAACAGCAGGCACAGGCCCCGGAAAAAATACGCCCCGAAAATGCCGTAGCGTAGGGCCTTCTTGCGCTGCTCGGGCGGTAGGTCGCCCACTAGGGTAGCCAGCACGGCGGCGTTATCTACCGACAACAGGCTTTCGATAATAATGAGATTGCCCACCACTGCCAGCGAGGGCAGCGGGTGATCGAGAATATCTTGTACTTGGGCGAACATAGGATGAGAGAGGCGCGACTTGGAAGAAGTTGAGAATTAATATTGCTCAACTAATACTACTACCTTATCTGTGCGCCCTTGTTTTAGCGTAAGCGGCCCCAAAACTGCGACAAAATCCCGGCATCCCCGCATGATAGTCAATCCCATCCCTACCGGCTGGCAAATAATCTACCAGCAAGCCCACGCCCTGCTGGCGGCCCAGCTGGCCTGGCACTGGCCCCCATTTCTGCCCCCCGACCGCTGGGTGGGCCTGCTGGCCGCCACCGCCCAGCACGACGACGAGCAGGAGGCCTGGCACGGCCGGGGTGGGCACCACGGCCTCACACCGGCCGGGGCGCCCGCCAATTTTACCCAACAGCCCTTTTCTATCGAGCAGGCTACTGGCGTGCTGCACGCGGCCCGCTTTCAGGGGCGTTGGCGCAGTCTGCTCACGAGCCTGCACCTGAGCACCCTGTACGAGCCGCTGCGCGGTAGCAACGCCGAAACCGACAAGTTTCTGGACGAGCTGCGCACCCGGCAGCAGCGCTGGGTGAAGGAGCTGCACGTGACGAAGACGCAGACCCACCAGGCCTACGCCTTACTGCACTGGTGCGACCGGCTCTCGCTCATTTTATGCCGCGACGAGCTGCCCGAGATGGGCCGCGCTCTCGAAATTTATCCCGACCCGCTGGGCCACGGCCACCGCACCGCCCACATGGTGCGCCAGCCCGGCGGCCCGGGCACGCCCGTCATCGTCAGCCCCTGGCCCTTCGCCGATAAGGAGCTGACTGTGACCGTAGAGGCCCAGCAGTTGCACCAGCTTCAATTTCGCGACGATGCCGAGCTGGCGGTAGCCCTGCACTACGGGCCGACCGAAACGCTAAGCTGGACGCTACGCGCTGAATGAGCTATTTCTTAATGCTGCTGGTGGGCCAAAAAACGTAAGGGCCGTATTTGCAGGTGATATTCCATGCCCCGGCTGGCTGCGTCGCAGCCACTGGCCGGGCATTTTAACCGCATAATTGCTCAGTGGATGGCGCGCTATCAATTCTCCGACATTCTGGCCCTGGTCAAGGCGACAGCAACCGAGTTCAGCGATAACAATGCGTTTCGGCACGCGGCGGCGCTGTCGTACTACACCATTTTTTCCCTACCGCCGCTGCTGCTTATCGTCATTACCACGGCCAGCGCCATCTACGGCGGCGAGGCACTCACGGGTCAGATTTACGGCCAGATAAAGGGCCTGGTCGGCCCCGAGGCGGCGCAGTTTCTGCAAGAGAGCATCGCCAAGTTTACCCTGCAGCAGAAGGGCGGGGTCGCCACGGCAATAGGCCTGGGGGCGCTCATCTTCGCGGCCACCACCTTTTTTGTGACGCTGCAAGACAGCATCAACGACATCTGGAACCTCAAGGTGAAAACCACGGGTATCGGCGTGGGGCAGTACCTGCGCCAGCGCGTGCTCTCGTTCGGGCTCATCCTGAGCGTGGCGCTGCTGCTGCTCACGTCGTTCGTGGTGAGCGCGCTGCTAAGCATCTTTACCGACTACTTGCAGCGCATCCTGCCCGAAATCGGCCTAGTAGCCATCAAAATAGTCGATATCGGCCTATCGCTGGTCGTGACTACGTTGCTATTCGGCATGATTTACCGGTTTCTGCCCGATGCCATCATCCGCTGGCGCGACGTGGGCATTGGGGCGTTTATCACGGCAGTTTTATTTATTCTGGGTAAGTACTTGATTTCTTTCTACATCTCGAAATCAGACCCTGGGTCGGCCTTCGGGGCGGCGGGCTCGGCCATCGTACTGCTGGTTTGGATCTATTACTCCTCACTCATCATTTTTTTCGGGGCCGAGTTCACCCAGGAATTTGCCGATACCTATGGGCAAAAGGTGCAGCCCCGCTCCTACGCCGTGCGCGTGGAGCTGCGCGAGATTCCGCTGGGCGAGTCGGAAGTTGAAAAGGCCACCGGGCGCCCGCCGAGCACCGGTACCTGGCGCAGCTAGCAAGCCCGGGGGCGTGCTACCTTCGGCCCATGAAGCACGCTTTCCGCCTGATACTAGCTGGCCTTACGGCTGGCTTACTGTCCACCTTGACGGCCGCTGCGGCTCCCGTCCCCGTCGATACCGTGGCCGGTCAGGCCCGCTTCGTGCACCGCATGAGCGCGGGTATGTGCGACCGCCTGGCCCAGGAAGGCCAGAAAGCCGACCTCTCCAAGCTCACGGCCGCGGAAAGCGAGGCGTTGCTCAAGCGCGTGATGCTGGGCGCGATGGGCGACAATTTCGCCGAGTTTAGCGCCCTTATGGAGAAGGCGGGCACCATTTCTCCCGCCGACCTGGGCCGCGCCATTGGCGAGCAGGCCGTTCTCGAGATGATGGGGCGCTGCGCCAGTGCCGGCTCGCTACTGGCTAAGATTGGGGGGGCGCGGACGGGTACTTCCATCGAGGTTACGCCGGCCGAGCGACCCACACTGCTGGCCGTCACGCAGGCCGCTTGCAAGCAATTCGACGCTGAAAATGCCAAGCAGCCAATCGATAAGCTTACACCCAGCCAACGAGCCAGCCTCATAGAGCAGGTCATCGGCGGCGTGTTTCTCAGCCACTCGGAAGAGCTGGCGGCGCAGTACGGCGATGACGTAATGACCGACAAGGCGCAATTAGAAAACATTGGCAGAAAGGTCGGCATCCTCATGCTCGAAACCTGCCCTACCTACATTTTGCAGGCTGGCCGCGATGAGATAGCCCGCCGCCAGTCGCCCGCGACTCCAACTGCCAAGCCCAAAGCACCTATCCCCGGCAAAGCCCCGGTAAAGAAACTACCAGCAAAAGTCAGGTAAACTCGCTGTTTTTTGAGTATCTAACCTGATCATTAGGCTTTTAAGGGTACTTATCGCCAGGCAAAAGTCAGACACTACGCAAGATAGAGTTGCGCCGTGCCGAAGCTCGGCCGGAATATTACGTCGCCTACCCAACCACTCTGGCGGCAGCCCATTCCAGCTATGCGTAAATCGTTTATTTCCCTGGCCTTGATAGTACTGGCGGCCTCGGCGGCCCAGGCCCAGCGGCCCGCCTTGCCGGGTGCCCCGCAACCTCCGGCGAGCCCACCCACGGGGGCCCCTACCCCGCCAGCCGGCGCCCCCATGCGCACGGCCGAGCTACCCGCGGCCAGCGTTGTCGGGCATCCCGGCGAGGTTATCGGCCAGACGTATACCGTCGAAACGGTGGGCGGCACCCAGTTCAACGGCATTCTGCGGGCCGTTTCGGAGGAATCCCTCACGTTTGAAACCCGTGAGCTGGGTACCGTTACGGTGCCGCGCCCGAGTCTGCGCCAGCTCACCAACCAGACGCCGGAGCAGGCCCGGCGCGGCTTCAACTACGTGGGTAATAGTACCCACATGTTTCTAGCTCCCACGGCCCGCAACCTGCACCAAGGCGAGGGAGAGGCACAGATTATCAATATCTTTCTGGGGGAAGTCAACTACGGGCTTACCGATAATATCTCGGTAGGGCTGTTGGTGCCGGTTATTCCCTTCGTGGGCATTCCGGCCGTGGCCGTCACGCCCAAAGTAAGCGTACCGCTCAACGACAAGCTGCGCGTAGGGGCCGGGGCCCTCTACGGCTTCTCGACGGGTATCGGCGGCAACCGCGTCGAGAGCGGCGGCGTGGGCTACGGGCTGGCCACTTACGGCACGGCCGACACCAATTTCACGCTCGGGCTGGGTTACGGCTTTGCGGGCGGCAACGTTGGGCGTACGCCCGTGGGCATCGTGGGGGCTAATGTGCGGCTCTCGCGCCTGTTTACGCTCGTCAACGAAACGTACCTGGTCAATTTTGATACGCGCGGAGGCTTTGGCGGGCTAGCGGGCCTGCGCTACGCCACGCCGCGCTTCAGCGGCAGCCTGGGGGCTCTCTACTTCACTGCGGGCTCCGACGGCGGCATCTACCCGGCCTACCTCGACGTGGCTTTCCGCTTCGGCAAAATTAAGCTGCGGTGAAACTGGTGGGCTTCGGGTCGGACAGCCTGTCCCAGGTAGAATCTCGCTGTCATAAAAGAAAATCCCCGCTGGCTGCGCCAGCGGGGATTTTCAGCGCTCTACGAAGAATAATTACGCCGCTTCGGCCTTCTCCTTATTTGCCAGCTGGCCGCAGGCGGCGTCGATATCCTTGCCCCGGCTGCGGCGGATATTAGTTTGCACGCCACGGTCGGCCAAGTACTTGTGGAAGGCGGCGATTTTATCGTCTTCCGCGTTGAGGTAGCTGGCGTTTTCGATGGGGTTGTACTCGATGAGGTTCACCTTGCAAGGCAGCCACTTCGAGATGGCAAGCAGCTCGGCCGCATCTTGCAGGGTATCGTTGAAGTCGTTGAAAACGATGTATTCGTAGGTGACTTTACGGCCCGTTTTCTGATGATAGTACTGCAAGGCGTCCTTGAGGGCGGCGAGCGAGTTGGCCTCGTTGATGGGCATAATCTCGTTGCGCTTGGTATCGTTGGGCGCGTGCAGGCTCAGGGCGAGGTTGGCTTTTACGTCGTCGTCGGCCAGCTTCTTGATCATCTTGGCGATGCCCGCCGTGCTGATGGTAATGCGACGCGGGGCCATGTTGAGGCCGTCGGGCGCGGTGATGCGGCGCACGCTTTCCACCACGTTGGCGTAGTTGAGCAGCGGCTCGCCCATGCCCATGTACACGATGTTGGTGAGCGGCGTGCCGTACTGCGCCTCGCACTGCTCGCGGATGCGCACCACCTGGTCGTAAATCTCGGCCGCGTCGAGGTTGCGCTTGCGGTCCATGTAGCCGGTGGCGCAAAACTTACACGTGAGCGAGCAGCCCACCTGGCTCGAAATGCAGGCCGTCATGCGCGTGTCGTGCGGAATGAGCACGCCCTCCACGATGTTGCCGTCGTGCAGCCGGAAGGCCGACTTGATGGTGCCGTCGTTGCTGAGCTGCTGGTTCTGCACGGCCACGCCGTTGATCACGAAGTGCTTGGCCAGCAACTCGCGGGTGCTCAGCGAGATGTTGTTCATTTCCTCAAACGAGCCGGCCGTGTTTTTCCACAGCCACTCCGTCACCTGCTTGGCACGGAACGGCTTTTCACCGTGCTCCACCATAAACGCCTTGAGGTCGTCGGCAGATACTTTGCGGATGTCGCGTTTAGCGGGGGCGAGTTCGAGTTCCAGTAACATAGTGCAAAAATACAACGGGTCAGGGGTTTGGGTTCCTGTGGGTAGTCAATTCTTGCGAAGTAGCGTGGTGGGGCTTCTTTGGTGAACGGTGCCGCGCCAGCTTGAAGGTAATTGGAACGGTAAAGCCGACAGCTCCCCATTCCTCGCGCCGGGGCTTAAAGAGTGGGAGCTGCCGCACCGCTGCGACGGCCGCCAAGGCGCAATCTTGTCGAAATGCTTTCAGCACAGTTATGCGCTGGACACGCCCGGTGGGAGTTACTGTGAAGCTTATAAATACTCGGCCCTCAGCCCCTGCTCGTAGGGCCTGGGGTGGGTAGATCAAGCGCCGCTGAATAGCTGTGATGATGCCTTGATTACCGCCTCCACTTCTTAGCTCCAGCGCCGGCTCCACCAGGCATATAATACGGGTCGAATCAGCCTGAGCCGCTGCCGGATATGCAAGCGAAAGCCCGCCCGATAGTAGCCAGTAGGTGAGAGCTTTCATAATTAGTGTCTTAGCTGCACACAACAGATGCCCGAAGAAGCTAAGATGCACAAGCATCGCCTGCACGATGGCGAATAAAATTTCGGCAAAAACGGCCCCGCTCAGCCAATCCTCATTTTTCGTCGCCTACCTTCGCCCCGTAAACTTTAGGGGTGCTTTGCTGCGGCAAGGCTGAGACAATACCCTCCGAACCTGAACCAGGTAATGCTGGCGAAGGGAAAAGTGACTGGTCTGCCCAGCGGCTACCCGTGCGGTAGGCCGTGGCTGGCACCGCCTAAGTGTTTTACGGCTTTCCCCTGTCCCAACTACTTTCTAGTTGCATGGTCTGCTACGTAAACAATTCTGCCCACGAGGCTACTGAGAACCAGGCGTTGGCCGAGCTGCTGGCCGAGCTGGGCCAGGTTCAGACGCGCGGCCTCGCCGTGGCCGTGAACGACCAGGTGGTGCCCCGCGCCGAGTGGGCCAGCCACGCCGTGCAGCCCCACGACCGCATTCTGCTCATCCGCGCCACCCAGGGAGGATAAGTTTTGAGCTATTAGCTGCTAGCCGTTAGCTATTAGCCTTACGGGTGGCAGCGGCCAAAAGTACCTCTTAAGCAAGTTTTATCTCCATCGAAAAGCTAACGGCTAGTAGCTAACAGCTAGTAGCTACTAGCTAACTGCTTACCGCATGAAAAAACGCGACCAAGTCCCCCAGCAGACGCTGGTGGAGCGCCAGCCCCTCACCGGCTCGCGCAAGATTTACGTGCCCGGCACGCTCTACCCCCACCTGCGGGTGGCGATGCGCGAAATTGCGCTGGCCGACACCGAGCGCAAGTTCGACTTCGGGTTTCCGTCGGAGCCCAACGCGCCCGTGACGGTGTACGACACCAGCGGGCCGTACACCGACCCGAGCGTGAGCATCGACCTCAAAAAAGGGCTGCCGCGCCTGCGCGAAAGCTGGATTCGGGAGCGCGGCGACGTGGAGCAGCTGGCGGGCACTTCGTCTAGCTACGGCCAGCAGCGGGCCGCCGACCCCAGCCTCGACCACCTGCGCTTCGAGCACATTCAAGCCCCGCTACGAGCCAAGGCCGGGGCCAACGTGAGCCAGATGCACTACGCCAAGCAAGGCATCATCACGCCCGAGATGGAGTACATCGCCATCCGCGAAAACCAGCGCTTCGACCAGCTGCCCGCTGATGACCCGCTGCGGACCCAGCACCGCGGGCACAGCTTCGGGGCCAGCACGCCCGAGGGCCACATCACGGCCGAATTTGTGCGCCAAGAAGTGGCCGCCGGCCGGGCGGTTATTCCCTCCAACATCAACCACCCGGAAAGCGAGCCGATGATTATCGGCCGCAACTTCCTGGTGAAAATCAACACCAACATCGGCAACTCGGCCGTGACGTCGAGCATTGAGGAAGAAGTGGATAAGGCCGTGTGGAGCTGCCGCTGGGGCGGCGACACCCTCATGGATCTCAGCACGGGCAAGAACATCCACGAGACCCGCGAGTGGATTATCCGCAACTGCCCCGTGCCGGTGGGTACCGTCCCCATCTACCAAGCGCTGGAGAAAGTCAACGGCAAGGCCGAGGACCTCACCTGGGAGCTGTTCCGCGATACGCTCATCGAGCAGGCCGAGCAGGGGGTGGACTACTTCACCATCCACGCCGGCGTGCGGCTGCACTACGTCCCCATGACGGCCAAGCGCGTGACGGGCATCGTGTCGCACGGGGGCTCCATTATGGCCAAGTGGTGCCTGGCCCACCACAAGGAGAACTTCCTCTACACGCACTTCGAGGAGATTTGCGAGATCATGAAGGCCTACGACGTAGCCTTCTCGCTGGGCGACGGCCTGCGCCCCGGTTCCATCGCCGACGCCAACGACGAGGCGCAGTTTGCCGAGCTCGAAACCCTGGGCGAGCTCACCAAAATCGCCTGGGCGCACGACGTGCAGGTGATGATCGAAGGTCCCGGCCACGTCCCCATGCACCTCATCAAGGCCAATATGGACAAGCAGCTGCGCGAGTGCCACGAGGCCCCCTTCTACACGCTGGGGCCGCTGACCACCGACATTGCGCCGGGCTACGACCACATCACCTCGGCCATCGGGGCGGCCATGATTGGCTGGTTTGGGACCGCCATGCTCTGCTACGTCACGCCCAAGGAGCACCTGGGCCTACCCAACAAGCAAGACGTAAAGGACGGCGTAATTGCCTACAAGATAGCCGCCCACGCCGCCGACCTCGCCAAGGGTCACCCCGGGGCGCAGTACCGCGACAACGCCCTGAGCAAGGCCCGCTTCGAGTTTCGGTGGGAAGACCAGTTCAACCTCTCGCTCGACCCCGACACCGCCCGCGAGTACCACGACGAAACGTTACCTGCCGAAGGAGCCAAGGTGGCGCATTTTTGTTCAATGTGCGGACCGCATTTTTGCTCCATGAAAATCACCCAAGAAGTGCGCGACTACGCCGCTACCCAAGACCGTACGGCCGCCCAGGTGCTGGCTGAGGGCATGCAGGAGAAATCCCGGGAATTCGCAGCACGCGGCAGCGAAATCTACCTGTAGCCGAGCCTCATGCGTTTTATTACCAGCCGGTCCTTGCTGCCCAATCTTATGCGCCCGTACGCTCTCACCATTGCCGGCTTTGACCCCAGCGCCGGGGCCGGCGTGCTGGCCGACGTAAAAACCCTGGAAGCCAGCGGCGTCTACGGCCTGGCGGCCTGCACGGCCATTACGGTGCAAAACGACGTGAGCTTCGAGCGGGTAAACTGGGTGCCGCTGACCAGCATTCAGGACCAGATATTGCTGCTGCTCGTGCGGTTTCCCGTGCAGGTAGTTAAAATCAGCCTGATTGAGAACCTGCCCACGCTACTGGATTTAATTCGCTGGCTGAAAGCCTACAACCCCGCGCTGCAAATCGTGTGGGATCCGGTATTGCGGGCCACCGCCGGCTACCAGTTTCACACCCGGCCCGACTACGGCCTGCTGCAAGCCATCTGCCGCGAGCTAACCTTGCTCACTCCCAACCAACCCGAGGCGCTGGGCCTGCTGCCCAGCGCCCTCACGGCCGACGAAGCCGCCGCTACTCTGGCCACCTGGTGCCCGGTGCTGCTCAAGGGCGGTCACGCCCAAGGGCTGCGGGCCACCGACGTACTGCTCGCCGAGGGTCGCCGCTACGAGTTCAGTGGGCCGCGCCTGCGGCACGGGGCCAAGCACGGTAGCGGCTGCGTGCTCTCGGCGGCGGTGCTGGCGCGGCTGGCCCTGGGCGACGACCTACCCACGGCCTGCCAGGCCGGCAAGGCTTACACGGCGACTTTCCTGGGCAGCAACGATTCGCTGCTGGGCTACCACTCCAATCCGCTGGGTGTTCATGCAAATTAATCAGCTTCAGTTTATTACCGATAACGCCCCGGCGGCCGAGCTGGCCTGCCGGGGTGGCGTACGCTGGGTGCAGCTGCGGGCTAAAAACCGGCCTGCCGCCGAATGGCGGCAGCTAGCCCTCGACGTGCAGGCTGTGTGTCGCCACCACGGCGCTACACTCATCATCAACGACAACCCGGCGCTGGCCCTCGAAATCGGGGCCAGCGGCGTGCACCTGGGCCAGCAGGACATGCCGCCGGCCGAGGCCCGCGCCCTGCTCGGGCCGGGGTTTATCATCGGCGGCACGGCCAACACCTTCGCCGATATTGACAAGCTGGTGGCGGCCGGGGTCGATTACATCGGGCTGGGGCCGTTTCGCTTCACCTCTACCAAGGAAAAGCTAAGCCCGATTCTGGGTCTGGCGGGCTACGCTGATATCATGGCGCGGTGCCGGGCGGCGGGCTTTACAACGCCCGTCGTGGGCATTGGCGGCGTAGTACTCGCCGACGTGGCCGACCTACTGGCGACCGGCTTGCACGGCGTGGCCGTGGCGGGGGCTATTTCCGGCGCGACTAATCCGACGGAGGCGGCTCGGCGCTTTGTCACTGAACTAGCTGGCGCTCACTCAACCGCACGCATATGACAACTCAACCGCTGGTTATTGCCGACCGCACGTTTACCTCGCGCTTGTTCACGGGCACGGGCAAATTCAGCTCGTCGGCCCTCATGGAAGAAGCCCTGCTCGCCTCGGGCTCGGAGCTGGTGACGGTGGCTCTCAAGCGCGTGGACGTGGCCGACGCCGACGACGATATTCTGCGCCACCTCCACCACTCGCAGCTGCACCTGCTGCCCAACACCTCGGGCGTGCGCACGGCCCGGGAGGCCGTATTCGCCGCCCAGCTCGCCCGCGAAGCCCTCGAAACCAACTGGCTCAAGCTCGAAATTCACCCCGACCCCAAGTACCTGCTCCCCGACCCCGTCGAAACCCTCAAAGCGGCCGAGGAGCTGGTGAAGCTGGGCTTCGTAGTGCTGCCCTACGTGCACGCCGACCCGGTGCTCTGCAAGCGCCTCGAAGCCGTGGGCGTGGCGGCCGTGATGCCGCTGGGGGCACCCATCGGCTCCAATAAGGGCTTGCTGACCAAAGAGTTTCTGGAAATAATTATCGGCCAGAGCAAGGTGCCGGTGGTAGTCGATGCGGGCATCGGCGCGCCCTCGCACGCCGCCGCCGCCCTCGAAATGGGAGCCGACGCGGTACTGGTGAATACGGCCATCGCCGTGGCGGGCCAGCCGGTAGCCATGGCCCACGCCTTTAAAATGGCCGTGGAAGCCGGACGGCTGGCCTACGAGGCGCGGCTCGCCGCCCCGGTGGCCCACGAGGCCGTGGCGAGCTCCCCGCTCACGGCGTTTTTGGATTAGGTACCTAAGCGCAGGATATTCCCATCACCGGTTGCTGCTTCGCTTCGTTCGCAATGACAGGTGTGGGGGTAGCTCGCACAGAAAATCATGAGCTTTCGCCCCGTTTTCGAAGCCCACCCGTGGGACGCTGTTCAAGCCAGCATCTACGCCAAAACAGCGGCCGACGTGGAACGCGCCCTGGCCGCCCCGCGCCGCACGCTCGACGATTTCAAGGCGCTCGTTTCGCCCGCCGCCGCGCCCTACCTGGAGCAGATGGCGCAGCTCAGCCACCGCCTCACGCGCCGGCGCTTCGGCAATACCATGCAGCTCTACGTGCCGCTGTATTTGAGCAATGAGTGCCAGAACATCTGCACCTACTGCGGCTTCAGCCTGGATAACAAGCTGAAGCGCCGCACCCTCAGCAGCGTGGAAATGCTGGCCGAAGCGGCCGTGCTCAAGGGCTGGGGCTACGACCACGTGCTGCTCGTAACCGGCGAGGCCAACCAGACGGTGGGCGTCGATTACCTGGAAAAGGCGCTGAAAACGCTGCGCCCGCACTTCGCGCACCTGTCGATGGAAGTGCAGCCGCTCGACCAGGCCGACTACGAGCGCCTCATCCCCCAGGGGCTGAACACGGTGCTCGTGTACCAGGAAACCTACCACCAGGCCGATTACAAAACCCACCATCCCAAGGGCAAGAAGTCGAACTTCTACTACCGCCTCGACACGCCCGACCGCCTCGGCCGGGCGGGCATCCACAAGATGGGGCTGGGCGTGCTCATCGGCCTCGAAGACTGGCGTACCGACTGCTTTTACACCGCCCTGCACCTCGACTACCTCGAAAAAACGTACTGGCAGACGAAGTACAGCCTGTCTTTCCCGCGCCTGCGGCCGGCCGAGGGCCTGCTCCAGCCCAAGGTCGAAATGAGCGACCGCGAGCTAGTGCAGCTTATCTGCGCTTACCGTCTGCTCAATGAGGAAGTCGAGCTTTCGCTCTCGACCCGCGAGACGCCCGCTTTCCGCGACCAGGCTATTAAGCTGGGCATCACCAGCATCAGCGCGGGCTCAAAGACCAATCCCGGCGGGTACGCCGTGGAGCCCGAGTCGCTGGAGCAGTTCGAGATTTCGGACGAGCGCAGCCCGGCCGACATCGCGGCCATGCTGCGCCGCCAGGGCTACGAGCCGGTCTGGAAGGATTGGGACGCCGCGCTGGCCTGAGCCGCCAGCTCCCGGAAGCTAGCCACCGGGTCTGGGCTTTGCCAGATGCTACCCAGCACCGCCGCGCCCGCAAAGCCCAGCTGCCGGGCGCAGGCCACGTTGGCGGCCTCAATGCCACCCAGCGCCAGCACCCGCGGGCGGTAGCCGGGGCGGGCCGCCAGCTTGTGCAGCACCGCCTGCACCTGGGCCAGGTCGAAGACGCTGAGGTAGTCTTCCTTGCTGATGCTGTTGAAGATAGGACTAAGCAACACGTAGCTGTAGCGGCGGCGATGCTGCTGCACGTCGGCCAGGGTGTGCAGCGACGCCGACACGCTGCTCCCGCCCAGCCGCCGCAGCAGACGCGCCAGGCTGGGAGCGCGGCGGGCCGTTTCGGTGAGGTGAATACCCCCCAGCCCAAGCTCGGGCACCAGGTCGTAGTGGGAATGCAACGCCAGCCGCGACCGATACTGGGGGGCAATAGCTTGCACGTAGTCGGCCAGCTCGGCGCGCGACCAGCCGGGCTTGCGCACGTGCAACCGCTGGAGACCGTTGGCAAACAAGGAGGCCAGCCAGGGCAGCTCAGCCGTGTCGTCGTGCGGGGTGATAGCGAGCAGGGAAAACATAGGGTAATCAGTTGAGGCTGGCCGCCAGTTCGGGAGGCAGGGCCCGCAGCTTGCGGGTGGCGTAATCGAAGCAGAGCATCCCGGTTTTAGCCCGGGCTATCTCCTTGCCTACTTGGTTTTTGACGTGGTACACGATGTCGAAACCGTATTTATTCGGGTCGTTGGCGGCCAGGCTAATATGCAGCACATCGCCGTGAAACGCCTCGCCTTTATATTCTATCGCCACATCGACCATAATAAAACCCTGCTGGTTAGCCGTATCAAACTCCGTGGTGCCGAGGCTGGCCAGAAACTGCACCCGCGCCTCGTGCAAAATGCTCAACAACGCATCGTTGCCGAGGTGCGCCCCATAGTTGAGGTCGGTGATGCGAACGGGAATCGCCACCGCGAAGCTAAAACTTGCGGGCAAACTTACTTTTACGCGAGCCATTTTTTCAGTAATAGTCAGCTATGAACAGTGAGCAATCCGACTACGCGTCAAAAATAGAAGTACGCACCACCGCCGACGGCTCGCCCACCCTCTATGTACCCTCCCTCAACGAGCACTACCACTCGCACCACGGCGCGGCCCAGGAGTCGCGGCACGTGTTTATTGAGGCGGGGCTGCGGCCGTTGCTGGCGGCGGGCCTGGGGCAGACCCGGCCAATACAGGTGCTGGAGGTAGGTCTCGGTACTGGTCTCAATGCTCTGCTGACGCTGGAAGCTGCTCAGGTTGCAGCAGTTGCTATAGCATACTATGGTTATGAAACCGTGCCGCTGCCTGCCGAAGCACTAGTTGCGCTGGCCCCACAATGGGCCGCCAACCCGGTACTTAGCCAAGCATTTTCTAAGTTGCATACCATGCCTTGGGGTATGCCGCGCATGCTGGTATCAGAGTTTTTGCTCACCAAAGTACAAAAGCCGATTCAGGCAGTTACGCTGCCCGCTACCCGTTACAACCTCATTTATTTCGACGCCTTCGCCCCTGAAAAGCAGCCCGAGCTGTGGACCGAAACCGTCTTTTCGCAGCTCTACGCCGCCGCCGCGCCCGGCGCGGTGCTGGTGAGCTACTGCGCCCAGGGCCAATTTCGACGCAATTTGCGGGCGGCCGGCTGGCTGACCGAGAAGCTGCCCGGCCCGCCCGGCAAACGCGAGATGACCCGCGCCCGCAAGCCGGCGTAATTTTTCTCTACTACCCTATCCGCTATGGCTACCGGTTCGTCCATTGCTATTTATTGTCCCCACTGCCACTGGGAACCCGACGGCGGGGCGCACTGGCAATGCCGGTGCGGCTACGTCTGGGATACCTTCGAAACGGCCGGCACCTGCCCGCAGTGCCGCTACCGCTGGCGCGTGACCTCCTGCCCTACCACACCGGGCGGCTGCGGCGTCACGTCGCCCCACATCGACTGGTACCACGGCCTCGACGCCCTGATTGAAGAACTGGTAGAAGAAGCCCTACCCGCGCCGGCCGCCGTCGGCTACCCCGCGCATGAGTCATAAATTTCTCGCAACCGAAAGCCCTGCCTGGGTAGCCGAGGGCATCATCACCGAGGCCCAGCGCGAGCGCCTGCTGGCCCGCTACCCACCCGAGGCCGTACAGGCTGTGGGCCTGCTCCCGCTGCTGGGTAGCATCCTGGTGGGCCTGAGCGCCTTGAGCGTAGTGGCGGCCAACTGGCAGAGCCTGCCCACCGCCCTGCGGCTGGGACTGCTGCTGGGTAGCCTGCTGGCCGCTTACGCGGGCGGCGAGTACTTTTTACGGCGCGGCAACCGCCGCCTGGGCCACGGGCTGATAGGTTTGGGACTGGTGCTGTTCGGGGTGAGCATCATCCTCACGAGTCAGCTGTATCAGCTGGTGGGGTACGACGTGAGTGGGCTGCTGGCTTGGGTAGTGGTGGGGGTACTGCTGAGCTATTTATATAACAGCCAGCCGCTGGCGCTGCTGCCGATTGTCATTGGAGCCGCCGTGCAAACCTACTGCACTCAGGCGCTGGGGCTTTTCAGCTACGCTACGATTGGGCTGGTGGCGCTGGGCAGCGGCTACCGCTGGTGGCGCCGGCCCCATACGCTGGTAGCCTCGGTACTGGCGCTGGGGCTGCTGTGGCAGGCGGCGCTGTGGGTCGCGCTGAGCCACAGCAAAATCACCTGGTTCTTTATTCCGGCCATGCTCGTGTACGCGGTGGGCGACTGGCACCGCGACCGCCCGGCCGCCCGCGCCCTGCAAGGCCCCCCGCTGGTAGCGGCTTACTTATTTGCCCTCGGCCTAGCGCTTTTTGGTGAAACCGACCAATACGCCGGGCTGCTGCGTCCGCCCGTGCTGGCCTACCTGGGCGCGCTGGGGGCAGCGTTTGCCTTGTCGGTGCTGGGCAAGCGGCGGCAAGGGCGGCTGGCCTCGCTGCCCGACTGGCTGCTGCTGCTTCCGGGCTTCTACCTGCCGGGGGGGCTGCCGCTGGCCGTGGCTACGCTGGTGGTGCTGTACGCTCACGCGGGCTCGGTGCTGGCCCGCGCCCACCGCTCGGGCGAGGCCGAGCAGCTCACGCTGGGCACCGTGTTGTTCGTAGTGGCCACGATGGTAGCCTACTTCAAGCTCACCTGGGCCTTCCTCGACAAGTCGCTGTTCTTCCTGATTGGCGGCGTCCTGCTGTTGAGCCTCAGCTGGTACCTGCGGCGGCGCAACGCCCAGCGCCTGGCGGCGGGCGTGGCCTCCACCGTGGGGGCCGCGCCCGCGCTTCCTTCTTCCGAAACCGACTCCGCCCGCTGATGCTCACGCGCTCGACTCCCTCTCACCGCCTGTTGCTGCGGCTGCTGGTGGCGGCCCAAGTGCTCTACGTGCTGGGCGTGGCCGGCGCGGGCTACGCTACTACGGCCTACGGGCGGCACATTGCGCTGGCCACGGCCCCCGTCGATTTGCACGGCTTGCAGTACGAAAGCTTTGTGCGCCTGCGCTATACCGCGGCCGAGGCGCCGCTTACGGCCTGGCGCGGGGCGAGCGCCCCCCAACGCCGCCAGGCCGTGTACGTGCTGCTGGCTACCGGTCCCGACAGCCTCGCCACCGTGGCCGGCGTGTACGCCCAGGAGCCGAAGCCCGCCGCCGACCAGGCCGTGCTGCGCGGCTGGGTTACCGACGTGTATCCCCACACCCTGGGCCTGCGCTACAATCTGGAGCGCTACTACGTGCCCGGCGACAGCCCCCTGCGCTTGGCCAAAACCGGCCCGCCGCTGCGCGTGCAGGTCAGCATCGCGCCCTGGGGGCAGGCCCGTATCGAGTCGGTGCGGCGGCTGGCGGCTACTGCTGCTCGCTAGGCGGCAGTAGCTGGCGGTCAGCGGCCGGGAGGTCGGTCAGGGCGTATCGCTTGTGGTTGGTGATGTTCATCTCATCCAGAATATCCACCATATCGCTGTAGGTAGCGCGGGGGGTAGTCTTGATAAGCACTACTAGGTTAGGCTTTTGGATGTCCTGCGTCAGCAGCACCTGCCGAATGCCTTTCGGACCAAGGTCGGTGGTATGCAATTCGGGTACCGGCACACTGGGGTCGCCGGGCGCATTCAGGCCGAGGTAATAATAGACTTTGTGAGCCTGGCCCAGAATGATAGTCATGGCCTGCGAGCTAGTTATAGTGGTGCGCTCCTCTTCGTTCTCCGGTTTCACCGGCATGGTGAGCTGCATCACGTTGGGCTTGGCGAAAGTGGTCGTCAGCATGAAAAACGTGAGCAGTAGGAACGCCAGGTCTACCATCGGCGTCATGTCGAGGCGGAAGCTGCGCTTGCGGGCGCGGGGTTTTTTGCCGGTTTTGGAGGCGGTGGGTTCGAGGGCAGCCATGCTAGAATAGGTTGGGAGTGAGGCCCCTGCTTCGCGCCGCCAGCCGGCGACCCTACCAAAAGCAGTTGCTATTCTCCCGATGCCCAGCCCCTAGAAATTCCACACTCCGTCCGGCGTCAGGCAGGCGTGCAGCGGCACGTCGGTGGGCAACACGTCGGCCAGCGCAGCCACCGGCTCATCATCCAGAATGGTCAGGCCGATAAACCGCGTGCCTGGCCGGCACTGGGCCAGAAACCGGTCGTAGAAGCCCCCGCCGTAGCCTACGCGCTGGCCTTGCCGGTCGCAGGCCAGCAGGGGCACCAGCACCGCGTCGAGCTGTGCGGGGGCCACCTCGGTAGCCGGGTCGGCCAGCGGCTCCGGGATGCCCCAGCGGCTGGGGTGCAGCGGCGTATCGGGAGCCAAGAGATAGTGTTTCAGCGTACTGCCATCGGGCTGCACCACGGGCGCGGCCAGGCGCGGGGCGGGTTGCCCGGCCCAAACCCGCTGGATTATCGGCCAAGTATCAGGCTCGTTTTTTTTAGCCAAGGGCAAAAAAACGTGCAGCCAGCGCCACTGCGCCACCGGGAAATGCTGGAAAAGCTGGTCGGCCAGCCCCTGGCTGCGCTGGGCCACCTCGGTGCGGGTGAGGGCCTGGCGGCGGGCGAGCGCCGCGCGGCGCAGGACGTTTTTGGGGAGCATGGGCGGGGTGATAAGCTATTGGCAGGCGCTGAGTTTACGCTCTACCAGGGCCTGTTTTTTCTCGTCCCAACGGTAGCAGTGCTGAGCTACTACGACCAGCTTATTGCGCACCACTTTGTACTCAGCCGCCGTTACCGAGGTGCCGGCGCAGCAGGAATTGCGCTCGTACACGCGCTGCTTTTTCGCGTCAAATTCGAGCGAGGTGCCCGTAAAGCCGCTGTCTACGAACTGCCGCTTGGCCGGGTCGTACAAAAAATAAAGGCTCGACGTATTCGACCCCGCGTAGCTGCTTTCGAAGATGGAAAAATCGGGCAGCCCGTCGAAATTATAATCGCCGACCTCCACGCTGCTGATGCCCTGCGACTGGCAATCCACGGCCAGCTGCTGCACCAGGCGGTTGGTTTTCTTAGCCAGTAGCTGTACTGCTACCACGCGGCCGGCCGCTTCCCCCGACTGGCCGGCTAGCTTAATCTTGAAGTAGCTGTCCTTGAGCGAGGCCACTTGCAACAGCTTGTCGCTACTCGCGGCAGTGAGCGTCACCGGCAGACTCTTGCCGGTAGCCAACCTGCGCCAGGTGCCCGCTACTTGGCCCGCCCCCGTCCCGAAGGCCGGCAGCGTGAGCGTAGCGGTGGGCTTGCCCTGCGCGTCTTTCTCCGTGAGCGTGAGCACCCCGCGCTTGAGCTGCCCCTTGAGGCCAATAGGCGTCCCGAATGTGGTGTAGAGGTACACGCCGCTCACCGGGCCTTCGGCCAGATCATCTAGGGTCAGCTCCACGGGTACGCCGCCTACCGTTCCCCCGTAGCGAGCCTGGCCCAGGGCCGTGAAGGCGCTGCTGCCCAACAACATCAGCAGACTATAAAAGCGGCAATGCATAAGGTTAGTCCTGGGCCATAACGAAAAAGCCGAGCTTGGGCTGCATCCCGGCCAGCACCGCGCCCGCCGAAATCCGCTCCCAACAGGCCTGGCTGGTAGCGCGGTAGTAAATGTCGTTATCGGCGTAACCGATGCCCGCCGAAAAGGCCAGCCCATTGTGCACGGCGTCAGTAGTGGCCCCGCCCACCCACTCCAGCGACAAGAAAAAATCTTCGCTCAGCAGCAGGTTATCGGGCGTGAGGTCGACCGAGATGGGGCCGCGCGTGGTGGTGGGATGCACCAGGACTTCCCGGCGCAGCAGCTTCTCGTTGGTAGGGCGACCCTTGGCGTCGAGGCGGTAGAGATTCACGCGCAGCGTCACGTCGCCCGCCCGGTTGTAAGCCATATTAAAATTGGCCCGTAATACCTTAGTTGGCTTGCGTTTCAAGTAGATAACGGTCCCAGCTTCGGCACCCCGGTCCTTGGGCTCGAGGCTAAGCGTCGTGCTTTCCGAGGTGCTCGTGCAGCCCAGCGTGCGGTCGTGCCAGGCGCGGCTTTTGCCTTGCACCCGCACCTCGGCCAGCGCTACCGCCGCCGGGCTCAACGCCAGGTTGGGCTGGCTTTGCAGCTGCCGCAGCGTGAGCAACCGCGGCAGGTAGCCCAGGTACGACACGCGCACCGTATCGGCCGCCAGTTTTTCCTGGAAGGCCAGCCCGTACTGCCCCTGCTCGTTGCTGACCGTGCCCAGCGCCTTGCCTACCACACCGATATTCACAAACGGCAGTGGCTGCCCGGTGCGGGCGTCCGTCACGCGCCCGCTGATGGCCTGGGCCAGGGTGGCGGTAGTGGCGAATAAACTCAGAGAAAAAGTGAGAAGCGCGGAGCGAAGCATAGCCACAAAGAAAGAGCCCAGCGCCGGGTTGGCGCTGGGCTCAGGTAGATGTGGGATGGGGGCAAGGGGGTGCGCAGGATGCAAGAGATGTTAAGCAAGCTTCTGCACCGCTGCCCAGTCCAAGCCAAAATAAGCCCACGGATACGGAGTAATGTGTCGGCCTAAGACCTGCAAAAAGCTATTGCGTGCGTCCAATTGACCTAATAGATGATTTAAGCAGGCTAGATAATTGTTGAAGTAAACGGCATATAGCGAACCATCGGTCAGCGAGTGACTTCGCGTAACCAGCTGTGTCAGACGCTGAGCGTGGTAGTTGCGAAACTGTTGCTGCACTGCTGCTGAGCTGTCATCATGAATAGAAAACAACTCTGTCAGGTACATTGCCTCTAGCAACTGGCTCAAGGCTGGCGTAGAGCCAGCTTCCACAAATTCTTCCAGTGCTTCTTCACTGCCAAACCATTTTGGGGTAAGAAAATTA